>NZ_QUFH01000002.1:0-384862 GCF_003478415.1 Clostridium sp. AF27-5AA | reverse complement strand
CGGTGGATATTCAAGCAAAGCTGGCTGCCGGTAAGGGGCCGGGATATGAACGCTGGGCGAAGGTATTTAACATTAAGCAGATGGCCGCCGCTCTTGCCTATATACAGGACAATAACCTGACCGATTATGAGCAGTTGGCGAAGAAAGCCACCGAGGCGGCAGACCGTTTCCATGTTATTTCCGAACAGGTCAAGCAGACGGAGCAGGCCATGAAAACCAATGCCGGGCTAAAGGCCGCAACGGTTCAGTATGCCAAAACCCGCCCAGTCTTTGAGCAGTATAAGGCGACGAAGTACAGCTGGAAATTCCTTGCGGAGCATGAGGCCGACCTTGAACTGTACCGGGCTGCACAAGCGGAAATGCGCTCTCTGCTGGGCGGGGCGAAGCTCCCTAAAATGGATGTGCTGAAGGAGGAAGGCCGCAAGCTCACAGCAAAGAAAAAACAGCTCTATGGAGAATACCAGAAGGCACGACGGGATATGCAGGAGATCGTCACGATCAAGGCGAACATTGACACTCTGATGGGCTACACCGAGCCGGGAAGAAAGCAGGAAAAGGAGCGTTAAGGTTATGAAAATAAGGAGCAAAGCGACGCTGACACTTCGGGCCATGTTGGCCCGAAGATACGGGTTTGGGGCGAGCCCCAACAAGCCGCCTTTGTGCCACTTGTGGCCACAGAGGCATTGCTTGCCACTTAGCGGCAGCCCCTAAAATGGCGCAAAAAAACAGAGGCCCTTATTCTGGAACCTCCGTTTCTCTGGCTTTCTTAATGCCCTCGGCTGTGGCTTCTATTACGACAAGCTCTTTTTCATTCATGGAGTTTAGAAGCACATCAATGTGCTTTCTGCAAGAACTTGACCTTGCCCCTCCGTCCGCATGAATAAACTGGTCAACTGAAATGTCAAACATGGTAATGAGTTTAACAAAAAGGTCAAAGCTGGGATACTGACCCTTGTTCTCAATATTCATAATGGTACGGGAGTCACGGTCTACTAATTCCGCAACATAGGCTTGTGTCCAGCCCTTTTCTTCTCTGGCTCTTTTGAGAGCCGCCCCGAGGCCGTGAAAGTCAAACCTTCTTTCATCTTGGTTCATTCTCATATCACCCTATATCATTCTACATTTCGTGTTAGATTATGAGAATGTAATGAGATTTTACATTAAGTAGTATTTTATTTCGCTTAGACTTGCATACAAATTTTTATTAAGTTAAAGTTTACAAAAGAGAGCAGAAAAAGCGAGGATTAAATTTCTTATATCAGGTATGATGTCAAAAAGGAGGAATCTGTATGGAATGGTTGAAAAGAATAAACAACGCCATAGATTATATAGAGCATAATTTGGATAGTGACATATCTTACGATGAAGCTGCCCAGATAGCGTGTTGCTCAACTTATTACTTTCAACGGATGTTTTCTTACATTACAGGAATTTCATTAGCTGAATATATAAAACGCCGTAGAATGACACAAGCTGCTTTTGAATTACAACGAACAAATAAAAGAGTGTTGGAAATTGCCTTAAAATATGGGTACACATCTCTATCAGGGGCGGGATGTGAAGGAGGACAAGGACAGGTGCTTAAAAGACCAGATACTTGTTATCGCTCCCCACGAAGCACTCATTTCCTCTGACACATGGCTGAAATGCCGAAAAAAACTTATGGTAAATACCACCTTCCAGCAGGGACGGAAACCGAAAAATACTTGGCTGGCCGGAAAAATCAAATGCGGGCATTGTGGGTATGCTCTGAAAGCCACCCATGTACCAAACAGCACCGGATATTTCCGCTGTACCAAACGGACGGAAAACAAAGGCTGTCCGGGCTGCGGGAAAATCCGCAAAGAAGAATTTGAGCAATTCATTTTCTCGGCCATGCAGGAAAAGTTCAAAGACTTTCAGATACTCCACGGCAGAGAGGAAAAAGTCAATCCGAAACTGACCGCCTATCAAGTGGAGCTGGCACAGGTGGAGTCAGAAATTGAAAAGCTGCTTGATACGCTGACCGGAGCCAATGCGACCTTGCTTGCCTACGCTAACAAAAAAATTGAAGAACTGGACACCCGACGCCAGACCATTTCAAAGGCAATCGCCGAATTGAGTGTTGAAACCATATCGCCCCAGCAGATAAAGAAGTTATCCTATTATCTCGACAACTGGGACAGCATAGATTTTGACGACAAAAGAAAAGCCGCCGATGGTTTGATCTCTACGATCAAGGCCACCAGCGACCGTGTTCAGATAGAGTGGAAAATCTGACATTTCCGCTCTATCGCCCCTCATTTCTATTTTATCTTGTTTGTACCCCTTGTACACCGATGTTTTTCCCAATTTAAGGAAACCGGATATGAATTATTTGATAAAAAATTCCGCCAGAAAAAAACGTTTTGTCTTTCCTGACGGAATTTTCTGGCTATTTTTTAGCTGCAAAATGCTGCAAATGCCAGATATGTATTATAGATATCCAGTTTCGATGCCAGCTCAAATGGGGCATGCATGGATAAAATCGGAACACCCATATCCACAACATCTACATCCATGCCAGCCACAAACAGGGCAACCGTGCCGCCGCCGCCGACGTCTACTGCGCCCAGCTCGCCGATCTGCCAGTATACGCCTGCCTCATCCATGATCTGGATCACTTTCGCCATCGTCTCCGCGCTCGCGTCGTTGCTGCCGGATTTGCCACGCGCACCCGTATATTTCGTCAAAACGACACCCTTATTCAGATAGCAGGAGTTTTTTTCTTCAAATACGCTCGCAAACGTCGGGTCATACGCCGCATTGACATCCGCCGACAGGCACAGAGAATGCTTCAGCACTTTGCGGACATCCACATTTCCTGCCTTGCACAGTCCCTCGATATAATGCAGGGTAAAATCGGAATTTAAGCCGGTATTTCCAACGGAACCGATCTCCTCTTTATCTGCCAGAATCGTAACAGTCGTATATTCCGGGGACTTGACTTTCATCTCTGCGGTCAGTGCCGTGTACGCGCACACCTTGTCATCCTGTCCGTAAGCGCCGACCAGGCTGCGGTCCAGACCGACATCCGTTGCTTTTACTGCCGGCACAAATTCGATCTCTGCACGCAGGAAATCCTTCTCCGTCATGCCGAAGCGCTCATTTAAGATCGACAGCGCCAGCAGCTTGACCGGCTCCTTGATCGAGTCTTCTTCCTCGCACGGGTACGGCAGGGATCCAACAATGATATTTAATTCTTCGCCCTTGATGCCGTCTTTCAGTTTCCGCTCATTCTGCTGTGCGGCAAGATGCGGAAGCAGATCGGTCACGCAGAAGACTGGATCGCCCTCTTTTTCGCCGATGCAAATATCCATCGAGGTGCCGTCCTTTAAAATCACAACGCCGTGCATCGCCAGCGGGATCGTCGCCCACTGGTATTTGCGGATGCCGCCGTAATAATGGGTCTTGAAATATGCCGCCTCTGCCTTCTCATACAGCGGGTTCGGTTTCAGATCCAGGCGCGGGGAATCGATGTGAGCCACGTTAATGCGGACGCCGTCCTCCAGCGGACGTTTTCCGAACGTGCTCATCAGAAGCGCTTTCTTGCGGTTGATCTGGTATACCTTGTCGCCCGGCTGATAGATTTTTCCTTCTTCGAACTCCTCATAACCAGCCTCTTTCAGGCGGAGCACCGCCTCGCGCACAAATTCGCGCTCGGTCTTTGCCGCATTTAAAAACTCCTTATATCCCTCGCAATATGCAAATGCCTTTTCCTCCTGCTCCGGGGCTTTCTTTCCAATATTAGGAAATTCCCAGATCAGTTTTTCTCTCTGTTCTTTCGCTACTGACATATCCTTCCTCCTTTTGCAAATCATTTCTTTTTCACTATCGTATCACTATCCAGCAGAATCGTAAATGGTCCATCGTTTAAAAGCTCGACCTTCATATCTGCCCCGAAAATACCGTGCTCGACCTTCCGCACCTGTCCGGCGCAGCGCGCCAGCGCGTGTTCGTAAAGATGGTTCGCCAGTTCTGGATTTCCCGCACCCGTAAAGCCCGGGCGGTTTCCGTGGCTGCAGTCCGCGTACAAAGTAAACTGGCTGATCAGCAGGATCTCGCCATCCACATCCGCCAGCGAACAGTTCGTCTTGCCGTTCTCATCCTCAAAAATACGCAGCTTGCACATTTTATCCACCATTTTGTCGGTGATTTCCTCCGTGTCGGTGTCGCTGACGCCCATCAGCACCATATATCCACGGCCGATCGAGCCGATCAGCTCGCCGTCTACCTTTACACTCGCGTGTTTGACTCTCTGTAGTACAAATCTCATGTTTTTCTCCTGATTTTTATTTTTCCTGTAATCTTTCTTTACCGCAGCAGCGCCCTCAGCCGCGCCAGCAGATTCTCCGCATTTTCCTCGCCCAGAATGACCTCCCGCGCCAGGATCGGCCGGTCGGTGATGATGTTATCGACGCCGATCATCTTCATTCGCTCCAGTTCACTCTTTTTATTGACCGTCCAGACATGAACCTCCTTACCACAGGCATGGACGCGCTCGATCAGCTTCCGGTTCGCTGAACTGGAGATCAGGCTGATAAAATCGATCGCATCATCCTCGTAATAGCTTCCATATGCTGCCGACAGGATATAGCCCGTATAAATATCCGGATCCGCCGCCTTCACCCGCTTTAAATAAGAAAGACTCGTCGATGTCACGACGCACTGTTCTACGAAATCATTCTCCCGGATACAGTCCACGACCTTTTCCGGCAGATCGCTCGACGCGCCGGCATATTTGATCTCGATGTTCAGCATCATCCGTCCCCTGACATATTCGATAACGTCCTCCAGCTTCGGAATCCGCGTCCCGCTGTACTGCTCCGAATACCAGCCACCGGCATCTACCTGCTGCAGCTCATCCCAGGAAAGCGATCGGATCGTCCGCCGCGTCCCGTCGATCCGCTCCAGAGTGCTGTCATGGAACAATACCAGCACACCATCCCGCGTCTCCTGCACATCCAGCTCTGCAAAATCCGCCATCTGATCGACCGCTGCCTCCATCGCAGGCATCGTGTTCTCCGGTGCGCTCGTCGATGCGCCCCGATGCGCTGTGAGCTGCACTTCCCTCAGCTGATCCGCCGCCAGCACATTGCCCCGGTAAAAAGCGTCGTACATTGCTCCGGCGCTCAATGCCGTCAGAAGTGCCAGCGCCGCCATCCGGTTGCGGCGGCTCATCCACGGAAGACCCGCATGTTCGCCAGCTTCAAACTTCCAGCGCTCTTTGTTCTGACGTTTCCGGTCCAGCTGCACATATAACACCGTCAATGCGCCATAATTGACCGACATCAGCGCGATGCTCATGAGCGGCATCAAAACCATCTCGATCCGGTCGCGCGCCTCTAAAACCAGAATCAATTCCAGACGCCGGTCCGCAAACCAGACAGCAAACACCGCCACAATCACAACCGCAATCAGATAGAGCACCACCGTTACCGCCGTAACTGCCAGATTGCACAAAACAAGCGTCCCAACTACCTGTACCCGATTACCGCGCAGCAGCTCCCTGCTTCGCAGAAATCCGCCCCGAAACGACCGCTGCTCCAGCATACAGCCAAAACAGATAAAAATCGTCGGAAGTGAAATCACAACCGCGCCAACAATCACGCCAACCAGTAAAAGCCGCCCCCAGTTCTCCGCCAGAAGCGCTGGAAGGATAAATTTGACCGCCTTCACATGACATAACATCCGGTAAATCAAAAATGAATGAAGCACCAGGCCGTGAACCGCCAGCACCAGAAACAACCTCAGATTCCGCTTTCGGATCTCTGATACCGTCAGACGGATGCCTGCCGCAAACATCGAAAAAGCGCTCATTTTCCGCGAGAGTGCCGCCGCCTGATATGCCGCCAGAAGTCCCGCCGCCTCGATGGAAACTCCCACCAGTAGGATCGCTGCCATCAAAACCAGAATCGCGATCGTAACCGGCCGCAGCAGGTAGGAAACCAGATTGCTGACCGTCACATAACTGTAGCCAGACGCGCGCACCGACAGCCGGAACAGCGCCGCCACTGCCTGCAAAAGAAGCGGCAGCGTGAGCAAACGGAAAGCCAGCTCAAACAGCAGAATATTCCCCCCATTTACCTGAACAATCTGCTTTGTCTCACCCATCCGCCTGCGTATCTTCATTTTCTTCGTCTCTTACTCTCCGGCTTCTTTCCGGTTCCCGGACGCAGCTTCCCCGCTCCGTTTCCCGTCTTTCGGCTCCTGCTCGTTCCCCGCGGGCACATCCTCCCGCTCTGCTTTCTTCATTTCCTCCGCCACTTTCGCAGCTTCCTTCTCCTTCGCCTGTTCCTCCGCAATCTTCGTGATCGCCTGATTCAGGGAAAACATCTTATTATCCAGCATATCCGCCATATCCGCGCAGGCTTTCAGTTCCTGCTCCAGATAATCCGGCGCATTTCCTTCAAATTTATAATAAATCTTGTGTTCCAGACTTGCCCAGAAATCCATCGCTATCGTCCGTATCTGGATCTCCACCTTCGTATCCACCGGACCATCGCTTAGATAAATCGGGATCGTCACAACCATATGGTAACTCTTGTAGCCGTTCGGCTTCGGATTCTTGATATAATCCTTCACCACCAGCACTGTCACATCCGACTGACGCGCGATCATCTCCGCGATCCGGTAAATATCCGGGCTGAACGAGCAGATAATACGGATGCCCGCAATATCGCTCAGATGCTCAATCATGTTCGGGATCGTCACCTCATGTCCACCGCGTTTAAGCTTCTTGACGATACTCTCCGGTGTTTTCAGGCGCGATTTGATGTGCTCAATCGGATTGTAATTATATAAATGAATAAACTCGTTATTTAGAATTTCAATTTTCGTGTTAATCGCTTTCAGGGCAGAATTGTACAGAAACATGACTGTCGTCCACTGGTCAAGCTGATTATACGTCTCAGGGATATTCAATTTTCCCTCTCCTTTACTGCTATTTAGTCAAATTTAAAGCCCTTTAACAGCTCAGCAAACCCGGTTGTCGCCTCGCCTGACTCATGATAATTAAATACTTCCTCTTCCGGCGCTTCGTCCGGCTCTACCTCTTTCATGCTAAGGCTTAGTTTGCCATTTGCGGTAGACAGGATTTTCACCGTCACTTTCTGTCCCACCTTTACGACTGCACCCGGATTCTCCACGCGCTTTTTACTCATCTGGGAAACGTGTACCAGTCCGCTTAAGCCATTTTCCAGCAGAACAAACGCGCCGTATGGCTTGATTGTCTCGACCGTTCCTTCCATGATCGCGCCGGTCTCACAACGCGCAATCCGGCTCTTCTTCTCCGCATCCTGTTTTTCTCTCGCCAACTCTCTGCCGGACAGGACGAGACGTTTCTTCTCCTCATCCGCCTCAATCACCAGCACCGGAATCTTCTTTCCATTCCAGCTGTCCAGATCCTCGACATACGCTGCATCCAGTCTCGACGCCGGTATAAAGCCGCGCACGCCTTCCACCATCGCAACCGCACCGCCGTTTACGACCTCGGAAATAGTAACCTCAAGCGGTGTGCGCTCATCGAGCAGCTGACGGAAATGTTCCCACGTCATCCTGTCATTCGCCTCCTTGCGGGATAAAACGACATTGCCCTCGCCGTCGTCGGTCTGAATTACCGTTGCCGTGAGCAGGTCGCCCGGCTGAATCTCTTCTTTCATATTAAAATCCGGATCATTGCTCAGATTCTCACGGTCAATCACGCCCTGAGCAAAATATTTCAAATCCACCAGCACCTGGTCGTCCGTCACTGCAACAACCGTGCCAGTCACAATATCGCCCTCATGCAGACGCTTGAAAGACGCCTCCAGCTCCTCGGCATAGTCCTCCATTGTCTCTACCAACTCTTTATTCTCATCCATCCTGGTATTTCTCCTTTCCGTTCCTTCTACACTCTTTTGGGTGGCAAAACTCTATTGACTATTTAACCATATTCCACCCGATATTTCCAGAGTGAATTTGTGAAAATTATCTTAAAATCGATTCGCTACCGCCCGATTCACAGCCTCTGGTTTGCAAACATCCCACCGGAAACAAAAAACATACCTTGCTGAAACCGCACGAAGTTTCCTATGCCACAAAAGACCGCACATGCCTGCGCCTGTGCGGTCTACGTTTACACACACTTCACATCACAGTTTACACGTTATGTAAACTGCAATGCGAATTCATTCATCCAACACCCGTCTCCGCATCTTTCTCCAATCCATGGTTCTTCTGCCAGAATGTCACACCGCCAACCAACACAAGTCCCAGAAGATCCGTCCATGCGCCCGGATCCATCATGCACAGACCGCCCACGATCAAAACCAGCCGCTCTACAACGGACAGCCATCCAAACAGAAAACCGTTAAGCGCCGCCGCAATCCCGAAGATACCGAGCAGCGAGGTGATGCAGATCTGCACAACCTGCAGTGCATTCGTGTCGATGAATACCATCGCCGGGTTAAATGCCAGAATATACGGCACGATAAAAGCGGCAACCGCCAGCCGCGTCGCATTGAGCGCCGTTTTCATCGGAGGCGCTTTCGCGATCGCGGAACCCGCATAAGCTGCCAATGCCACCGGCGGTGTGATATCCGCCACGATTCCGAAATAGAAAACAAAGAAATGCGCGCAGACCAGATTGATCCCGATCTCCGGTGCAATCAGAATCGGCGCACAGGTCGCCGCCATAATACAGTAATTTGCCGTCGTCGGAACGCCCATGCCAAGCACGATACAGCATAACATCGTCAGGAACAGCGCGATCAGCGGTTTTCCCTGGGAAACTGCCACAATTGCCGTGATCAGCTTCGATGCCAGACCGGTCGATGTGATACATCCAGCCACCAGCCCCGCCATCGCACAGGCAACCGCCACCGTGATCGTGCCGCGTCCGCCTGCCTCCAGCGCATCCACAATCTTTTTCAGCGTGATCCGGTTATTCCGGTTCAGAGCACCGACCGCAATCGCGGCAAAGATCGCTACCGACGCAGAAAACTGCATCGTAAATGTATTTGTCGATACCAGCACCACCAGCACAATCAACGGTGCCAGCAGATAGATCTGTTTCATCAGCACCCGCATCTGCGGCAGTTCCTCCCGCGGAATTCCACGAAGTCCCAGTTTCTGTGCCTCCAGATGCACTGCGATATAAATACCCGCAAAATACAGCACTGCCGGAAGAATCGCTTTCAGCGCCACCGTCGCATACGGCACGCCCATATATTCTGCCATCAGGAATGCTGCCGCGCCCATGATTGGCGGCATGATCTGCCCGCCGGTCGAAGCAGCCGCCTCCACCGCTCCGGCAAATTCCGGGCGGTAACCACATTTTTTCATCATCGGGATCGTGACCGAACCCGTTGTGACAGTATTTCCAACCGAAGATCCCGATACCATCCCGCAGAGCGCCGAGGAGATAACCGCCACCTTCGCCGGACCGCCCGCCGAGGAACCGCAGAGACAGTTCGCCAGGTCGATAAAAAAATTCGAGATCCCCGTCCGTTCCAGAAACGCCCCGAAAATGATGAAGACCACAATATATTTTGCACAGACATTGATCGGCGTATTCATAACGCCGCTCGTCGTGTAAAATAAATCATAAATAACCTTTCCAAAGCGCACCGTCGCAAATGTATATACAAGCAGCGCACCGACCACACAGAGAATCGGGATTCCCACACAACGCCTGCAAAGTTCCATCAGCGAGAGCAGCGCCAGAATCGCCATCAGCACCATAACCGGATTCTTCGTGACCCGCGTCGCCAGCTTAATGATCGCATGCGAGTTCGCCGCAAAATAGAAAAATGGAACCGCCCCCACTGCCATCAGAACCCAGTCGTACCACGGCATATGGTTGATGCGTCCGTCTCCCTTCTGAACCGGATAATGCAGATACCCGAGAATCAGAATCATTCCCAGAAACATCGACAACCGGATTTCCGGCAAGGCGGTACTGAAAAGCGTCACATAAATGCTGTAAACGGAAAATAATACCGACAGCCACCGGATGATCGATGCTGGTTTCCCCTGCCAGACGCGCGTGTTGGACTCGCGGTCATATTTTTTCATGACTAACTCAACATCCGCAGCTGTCCCTGTGTCCGAATCGCCCTTTTTCAGGCTTTCACGTTCCAGGTATTTTAGATCTGGTGCCCTGTTTTTCTTTTCCTTCCATTCACCCATTCGTATAACCCCCTTTCATACTTCATTTCTGGGTTTCCCCCTTATTTCACCGGCACCTCCATCCCTTTCTCTGCGAAATAATCCGCTGCTCCCGGATGATACGGAACCGCTGTGACCGAAGTGGCAAATTCAAGGTTCAGCTCCGCTCCCTTCGCATGCGCCGCCTTGATGGAATCCATATTTTCAAAGACGCCATAGCAGAAGTTATAGATATCCTCTGCCGGAACGTCATCGCGCGCCACTACTACCGCACCGACAGCCACCGTCCTGATATCCTCATCCGTTCCATACGCGGACGCTGGGATCGTGTTTTTGCTGTAATATGGCGATTCTTTAATCAGCTGATCCATATGCTCATCGTCCAGGCTGACGAGATACACATCCTTCGTCGCTGCCAGGGAAGTGATTGCGGTCGTCGGCGCACCCGCTACGACAAATGCCGCATCAATCTTGCCATCCTGCAGCGCCTCTGCGCTGTCCCCAAAGGATTGATACGTCGGATTTATATCTTTTTCGATATCCAATCCATATGCTCCCAGCACATCCACCGCATTATAATAGACGCCTGACCCCGCCGCGCCGACCGAAACATTTTTGCCTTCCAGATCGGCTACCGACTGAATCGACGGATCCAGCGTAACAATCTGCACCTGCTCCATATAGAGCGCCGCCACGGTCGAGAAATCAGCAACTTTTCCATATTCTTCAAAGAGATTCGTACCATTGTAGGCATATGCCATGACATCCGACTGCACAAATCCCAAATCCGCATCATGTGCATCCAGCGCCTCGATATTTGCCTGCGAACCGCCCGATGTGATCGCCGTCACCGAAGTGCTGGTCGATTCCCCTATCTTTCCTGCAAGCACGCCGCCAAATCCATAATATGTACCCTGATCGCCTCCCGTCGTGAAAATGAGGCTGGTTCCGCCATCCTTTCCGCCCTTTTTCGTGTCTGTCACCTGCGCAGCGCCAGCCCCACTCTGACTTTCTTCCTGTCCGCCTGCTGTGTTACCGGCAGTATTCCTCCCGGCTTCATTTTTACCTCCCGCAGATGTCTCTGCCGATACTCCTGTCGTTCCGGTACTGCCGCATCCCGTCAGCGCCAGCCCTGCCGCCATCGCCATGGAAATTGCTACTGCCATGTGTCCCTGCATTCTCGTTTTTTTCGTCTTTTTTGTTCTTCTCATTCTCTCATTCTCCTCCCTGCTTGAACATTTACGTCTTAGATAGACTGTCAAAAATTACCATTACTATTTTATGTGTGGGAGGGAAGAATTATTCCTTGGGACGTTAGTGCCTTTTTGCGTAATAGGGAATTCCAAGGAATTTCCTATTACGCAAAAAAGACCGCTGAGCCGGACTTCCTGTCGCCAGGTTGTCCGAATCAGCAGTCTCTTTATGTAACTGCGTTATGCAATTATATTACTTATACATTCACTCCATATGGTATGGGGAACTACTGACTACCAGCAGATACCCTGAGCCATCATAGCATCAGCAACTTTCTGGAAACCAACGATGTTAGCACCAGCTACCAGGTTGTAGCCTAAGCCGTATTTCTCAGCTGCTGCTGCGGAACCGTCATGGATACCAGTCATGATCTGATGCAGTTTGGAATCAACTTCCTCTGCTGTCCAGCTGTATCTCTCGCTGTTCTGGCTCATCTCAAGACCAGATACAAGAACGCCACCTGCGTTAACAGCCTTGGACGGAGCTACTACCATGTTCTTCTGCTCCATTAAGAACTTAAGAGCTTCGTTGGTAGTTGGCATGTTAGCAACCTCGATGTAGTACTTAAGGCCGTTAGCAACCATCTTCTTAGCCTCTTCCATACGAACGTCGTTCTGAGTAGCAGCCGGCATAACGATGTCAGCCTTAACGCCGAACGGTTTCTCACCTGGGAAGAACTGTACGCCGAACTTGTCTGCGTAATCCTGAACTTTGTTACGTCCAGATGCTCTCATCTCCAGCATGTAGTTGATCTTCTCTTCAGTTACAACACCTTCCGGATCATAGATGTATCCGTCCGGACCAGACAGGGTAACAGCCTTAGCACCCAGCTCAGCCAGTTTCTTGCAGATACCCCAAGCAACGTTACCGAAACCAGATACAACAACGCTCTTGCCTTTGATGTCATCGTTCTCATGTTTCATAACTGCTTCTACATAGTAAACAGCGCCGTAACCAGTTGCTTCCGGACGTACCAGAGAACCACCGAAGGACATTCCCTTACCAGTGATAGTACCGTTCTCGAATGCACCACGGATCTTTCTGTACTGGCCATACAGGTAACCGATCTCACGAGCACCTACACCAAGGTCACCAGCCGGGATATCTACGTCCGGTCCGATGTGACGATATAACTCAGTCATGAAGGACTGGCAGAATCTCATAACCTCTGCATCGCTCTTGCCGTTCGGGTCGAAGTCAGAACCACCCTTAGCACCGCCCATCGGCAGGGTTGTTAAGCTGTTTTTGAAAGTCTGCTCGAAGCCTAAGAATTTCATGATAGACAGGTTTACAGAAGGAGCGAAACGTAAGCCTCCTTTGTACGGTCCAATAGCGCCGTTGAACTGTACACGATAGCCACGGTTTACATGAACAGCGCCGTTGTCATCTACCCACGGTACACGGAACTCGATAGTTCTCTCCGGCTCAACCATTCTCTCAAGAAGAGCAACCTTCTCGTACTCCGGATGTGCATCTACAACCGGACCCAGAGTGGATAATACTTCCTCTGCTGTCTGAAGGAATTCGGCTTCATGTGCGTTTTTCTCTTTGAGTTCTGCAAGAACTCTGTCAACATACTTGCTCATTGGATAATACCTCCTGATATGTATATAAGTTTGAATAGTTCACTGAACTATGGTTACCACAAATACTTGACGATGGTTTCATCAATCTTGTACATAATTCCCTCTGGTTCCAAATTGTTTTTGTGAACTTTTCTGTTTCTATAATGTATTATAGATCATTTCTTCGTCAGAATCAAATAAAAATAGTGTTATAGATGTTATTATTATTTGCTTATGGAGTTATATTGTTCCTGATTATAACTCGGAGATGGACAACGAATGTGTCCTGGCACATTCGGGCGTCTCGCGCGGTCGCTTGCGACATATTTCTGCTTCGTGTGAGTGCGCATCATTGGCACGTTAGCGCCTTTTTGTGTAATAGGGAATTCCAAGGAATTTCCTATTACGCAAAAAAAGAGGCCTGCCAAAAAGCAGACCTCTTGAAATTCGCATCTATTAGCCCAGGAAGCTGATGAATCCTGTCAGGATAGTTGCGTTTACAAAGTCGATGAATAAGGAACCTACCAGCGGAACTACCATGAATGCAGTCGGAGCCGGACCATATACGCCGGTGATTGCCTGCATGTTTGCCATAGCGTTCGGGGTAGCACCCATACCGAATCCACAGAAACCACTGGTCATAACAGCAGCATCGTAGGATTTGCCAAGTACGTTGAATACAACGAAGTTTGCATAGAAGAACATAAGTACTGTCTGTGCAAGAAGCATAACTACCATCGGTACAGCCAGCTCAGCTAACTGCCACAGCTTCATATCGATCATAGCCAGACCCAGGAATACGGAAAGGGAAGCACCGCCCAGTGTGCTGATCTCTTCCATCGGGATCTCTTTGTTCTGAACATCCATGATGTTACGGATGATAGCACCAACTAACATTGCGCCGATGTAGAACGGGAATGTCATAAACTTGCCAAGGAACATGGATACGATAGTACCAGCACCGATAGCAACGATTAAGTACAGAAGACCGTCAAGGATTCTAGCGGAATCGATTGCACCAGTCTCATCTGTCTCTACAGTCTCAGTCTTAGTAGCTGCCTCAGCAACTGCGGACAGTTTGTACTTACGGATCTTAGCAGTTGCAATAGGACCACCGATTACGCAGCCTGCAACCAGACCATAAGTAGCGGAAGCGATAGCTACAACGCTCGCATTTGCTACGCCTAATTCCTCAAGTAACGGTCCGAAGGAACCAGCAGTACCGTGACCACCTACCATCGGGATGGAACCGGTTGCCAGACCCAGACGAGGATCCAGACCAAATACGCTTGCCAGACCAGCACCCAGGACGTTCTGAAGAATTACCATAACAGCTGACAGAGCCAGGAATACAACTGTCTGAACGCCGCCCTTCTTCAGCATACGGAAGGATGCTGTAAAACCTACGCTACAGAAGAAAGCTACCATGAATACGTTTTTAAGTGTCATGTCGCAGGAAATTTCCAGAATGCCCATGCCTCTTACGATGGTATGAACAATTGCATAAAGGAAACCACCAACTACAGGTGCCGGAATACAATACCGACGAAGAATAGAAATTTTAGCTACCAGAATACGTCCCAGTAACAGTACAAGTGCCGCAACTGCGGTTGCCTGATACATATCAAGCTCGATTGTCTTCATACAACTACCTCCAACCTATTTTTTTTCTTGCTCGCAGGTGTATAATACTGTAGCCCCGACAAAAAACTACAAGATCCATCATAAAAACATAAAATTTTTATAACATTTTTTTAACTTATGATAAACAGATTGGAAATTTTTGTAAATCTACCCGTTATACCTCACGATCTACCGCCAGCATCAGGCTGTCGATGAACTTTTTGATGCTGACTTTGCCGCCGTAACGGCGTTTACCGCGAATGTGATCCATCTCTGCCCGGATTTCCTCGAATGGGAACAGGGTGCTGGAGTATGCAGTAAAGGTTTCATTCATGAAATCCTCAATACCCAAATGTGCCAGGTTCGACATGCCGACCGCGATCGCACGGCGGACACGCTGCTCCATGTTCTTCGGCGCATCGCTCAAAAGCTCGCAGAGCTGACCGATGCTGACCTGGGAGATCGGGCGTCCGTTGTTGTGCAGATACTCGCAGATCCGAAGGATATCGTCGCCGCCCTTCTCGCCGGACATGCCGAGACGGTTTAAAATGTAAAGCACCTTTCTGCCGTAACCGTCATCTTTTTTCTTCTCCTTCGGCATATCCGCGATCTCTGCCATGAACATTTTCTTAATATTCGTCAGTGTTTTCTCATTCTTGATCTGCTCATCCACATTACGGATGACCGATTTTACCTCAATGATATTGATTGGCTTGCTGATGAAGAACTCAATGCCCGCATCGTATGCCTTGCCGATCAATTCTTTTGCCGCCACCTGGGAAATCATGATGCATTTTGCCTTGCAGCCTCTTTCCCGCAGTTCGCGCATGACCTGAACACCGTCCTTTTCCGGCATCAGGAAATCAATCAGAACCATATCCGGATTCTTTGCCAGGATATCATCCACATCCGCCGGCTGTCCCTCTGAAGTTCCGCAGACAATTCCCAGATCATTATCTTCAATAATATCCTGCAGGACGCTGATCACTGACATATCATCTTCAACAATATAAATCTCCATTTACTCTATTTCCTCCAATTTCGCTATCGGTATCTCAATATGGAATTTCGTTCCTCTTCCCTCTTCCGAATCCACTGAAATACTACCTTCAAACTGCTCCTCTACCGCGTTTTTCACACCGCAGAGCCCGACGCCTCTATATATATTGCCGGTTTTTTCATCAAACTTCGTTGAATATCCCATATTGAAAATCCGTGGGAGATGTTTTTCTGAAATTCCCGGTCCGTCGTCCGCTACTTCAAACACATAATTGCCATCTTTTTTGTACTCCCGAATCCAGATCATCCCACTTTTTTTCGTCGATTCGATCGCTTCCACCGCATTTCCTACCAAATTTTTGAGAATCGTCATAAGCTGGTAGTGTTCCTGCGTCATAAAATTGTCCCGGCAGTCAAACATCAGACGGATATCCAGCTTTTTCTCCGCCATGGTCCGGTAGGTGGATGATTCCAGAATCCGAAGAAGATCCTGCAGGCTCATCGTTTCCTCGTTCGACTCTTCCTCGATCGCCTCCTCAATGCCCTGAATGATGCGGATGTAATCTTTCTTGATCTCATGGACATCCCGCGCTATCTCAAGTCCCATCTGCTGCATTTCCCGTGGAAGATCCTTTTCCAGAATCTGCTCATAGAGCTTGTATGCATTGCTCATGACGCGCTCGATCTCCTCGGTGTTCTTATGCATCAGGTAAATCTCAGTCTTGAGTCCCGTTGTCATAAGAAATAACCGCTGATAACGGCTCTCATGATCCGCTTTCGTAAGAAGAAGCCGGTACTGCTGTTCTCCGATCAGTGCCAGTGCCACAAAAAGTGTGCGGACTGCGGCGATCATAAAAAGCTTTTGAATTATATCCGGTCCCGGCATCGCATTGTTTTTAAGAAGCGCCGCCAGGAAGTTTTCGAATATATTCGAGCATAAGTCACAGAAAAATGCCGCCGCAATCACATTTTCCAGATTCGCGATATGTTTATTCCGGATCTGCAGCTTGAACATCATGCCGTACACGATATAAAAGAATGCTCCGGGCATCGCAAGCTGTACCAGCATCTCGGATGGCATTCCCTGCAGATAATATATCACAATTCGGAATAAAAAAACAATGATCGACGTCACCGTACAGATCGTCATCGTGTGAATCTGGCTTCCGACTGTCATAATCAGCACCGGAAGCAGGATAACCGACGCTGACACACGGAAATTGTTGACAAATACGTTCCAATAAAGCTGCGAAGTTATCGCTATGATAAAGCCTATCGCTAATGTTCGTCTCCAGGATTTCATTTCTGCCTTTCTCCCTCTTTAAATAGTACAATTTCACATAGCTTTTAGCCTGAGTAAAACAGTTTTTGCATATTTATATAGTATACTTAGTTTCATGAAATCTGTAAAGAATTTTATAGCAGATGTGAAACTCTCGTTACTGTTCACACACGTGTGCCCAGCAACGGGATTTTGCCGATGCTACGCATTCCAAATCGGCAAAATCTGCTGCCGGAACTGTATCGTACGGAATTTTCAGTTCAAAAAATTCCTACCTGTGAACAGTTACAAACTCTCCCAGTGACGCTGCCCTGCTTATAACGCCTCTTTACCTATATAATAGCGTCTCCCGGATTCTCTCCGCAAACGCATTCATCCGTTCCTCAATCCCCGGCAGCTGCATCGCTGCCCCGGCATTGTTTGCCGTCTCCATCATCGCAAAGTGCCCCGGCAGATAGAAGGTTTTGTTCATATTTAACGCCGCGATAAGCTGTTCCGCCACGATATCGCTTCCGGAATAGCCCGACACAACCACCGCAAACAGCGCTTTGTCATAAAACCGCGTCGTCCGGAACAGCGAAGTCAGGCGGTTGATGAACGCAGTCAGATTTGCCGACAGCGCATCGTTGTAGTTTGGACAGAGCATCACGATGGCATCCGCCTCGCGGACCGCCGGATAGACATCCTCGACCATCACTCCACCGTAGAAACAGCTTCCCTTCTCGCCAAAATGCAGACACATCTTGTAAGGGCATCCGGCACAGTCGGAAAGCGTACCGTTTCGAAGCCCTATCTCCCGGATCTCCATCTCCGGGAGCTGTTCTTTCACCCGGTTCCAGATCGCGTAGGTGTTGGAGGTCTTGTGGCTTGACGCGTGCAATACCAATACTTTCGGACATTTTTTCCTGACGCAATCCGTTCCCAGTACTTCTTTGACCAGCCCCGCCGCGCTCTCGCGGTATGCCCCCATCAGATCGGTTCCAAGATTATTGGAAACGATCGTGTAATTGGAAAGTGTCCGCGTGCCCTCGACGAGCGGGCGTCCCACGAACGCGCAGCCCGCACAGTTAGCGGCAAATACCAGATCCTTCGCCGCCGATTTGGAATAGAGGTCATTTTCACTGTCCACCAAAAGTCCGCCGACAAAACCGTTCAGAAAATCCGGATGTTCCCGCAGGAAACGAATCAGACGGTAAAGCTCCAGGTTGATGCCAGATGTGCCAAGCGGCACGGCAAACAGGATACGTCCCTGGACTGGATTTTTTCGATTCTGTGTCTTCTCCAGGCGCCTCCATCGGTTTACATAATCTTCAAAAGCACTGATTTCCATCGCTGTCTCGTAGGCGTAGCCGTCCAGCGCATAGGATAACACCTCCGAAAGGCGCGCATCCGCGCCTTTTTCCTCCTCGCGCAGATGGACGAGGAGGAGAGGCATTTCTTCTATATAGATATCTCCTTCTGAATTTGAATGAATCATTTATTTTCGCTTCCTTCCTGCGATAAGACTCATCGATCACACAATCTTTTTCAGATTTTCCTCCGCCGTCACAATCCGCTCATACAGCGCATCCGGCAGTGGCAGGATTTCTGTTTCCAGACCGTATTCAGTATAACGGTTTTTCACGCCCATGAAGATGCCGCCCATGAATACGGAACCGCAGTGCCATTCGCCGCGCATCATCAGAATCAGGGAGATCGCGCCGGAGGAATATGCCGGTGCGATAAACGGCTTGAAACCGATCGCACGCATATGCAGGTTTGCCGTTACCGTCAGCTGGGTCAGTTCTTTTGAAAGCTCGTCGTTGTAATTCTCAATGGAATCTGCGATGACGAGATCCTGTCCATGCGGTCCGAAGGAACGCCCCTCAGTCAAAAACTGTGAAAACCGCCCGTCGCGCTTCGCATAATAAGCCGCACGCGCATTCATAACGCCGAGTCCGAAGCCCTGTACCTGTTCCGGGCGGAGTCCCTTTAAATCAAGGATGCCGTTTTCGTCCTTGTTGCTCTCCAGCCATGCCGTCTTTGCCAGCGGGTCAACCGGATCGGAGACAACGGCAAATAAGCCTTTGAAATGCTCGGTTCTCGCCTGTCTTGCATACTGGGCAACGATCTTGGAGTTGTTTTCAAACTGGTACATCCGCACATCCTTGACACCGGAACCAACCGGCGGGATTCCCTTAGAAGCGACAAATACAAATACATCGCACTTGAAGAGGTCTTCCGGTTTTACCACATCGACCTCCGGCAGCGCGTCATACGCCCACGGGTAGGCAATCTGGTTTTCCTCAAATTCCCAGCGTGCGGTCACTTTATCGGAAATATCACAGATGCCGATCGAACTGATGCAGTCGCCGCCCAGAAGATGAAGCCCGGTCAACAGCGTACTTCCGACGTCGCCGATCGCCAGCACATGGACTCTTTTCTTCGTTTTCTGCGGTTTTTCTGCCAAAATAGCCTCAAAATCCGGATGCAGGCGGTTGACTGCACGCATCACGTCCTGAATGATCGCAGCTTTGACTGCCTCGTCAAGCTCACAATTCTTGTTTGCCGCCTGCAGCTCCAGCTTCCGGCTGCTCAGCCAGGAAACATTCTCTGCCTCCTGGAACAGCAGCAGCGGCGAGTTTACCTTAAAAGAATCTCTTCCGGTTCCCGGCTCGCGCTCGAATAAGAATGTGAGCGGCGTGCCCGGGTGCGGCATTTCTGCCTTTTCGTATGATAAATTTCCATTGAAGGAACAGCAGATTTTATCTCCAATTTTATAATAGTACATATTGCATACCCCCTGCTCTTTTTTGATATCTTATATGATATTATTTTTCTATTCCAGTAATTATCCTTGTGCTTCCACAAATTTCTCACTTCCGCGTCCGATACAGCATCTCCAAATCATTTTCCAGATACACCGACGCTGCCAGATTCGGATCGTAGCTGACGCACTCGCCTTTATCCGGGCAGAGCGGCAGGATGACCGCTTCAGACAGGCGGCTTAAGGTCAGGTTTCTCGCAAACAGCGCCCGATACTCGGATTCGAGCACCAGAAGAATGTTGCGCGCATTGCGGATGCAGCACGCAGAAAACTCAAACGCTGCTTCCGGCGTAGTTCCCTGTACAGGCGGTGCGGCATACGGCAGGATCATATTGATCGACGGCGTCAGTCCCGCCACCTTCACGGTATCGCGGCGCACCGTATCGCCTCCGATGAACGGGTACAGTGTGGACTCAACAAACCAGTTCCGCAGATTCGGAATGTAATAAATACTGTCTACCGGCACGCCCTTCGTCGCCATCGTGTCGCGCCCGTAGCCTGAAATCATACCTAACACCAATTTTTTGATTTCCACGCCCTCTTCGCGCAGCATCGGCTCCAAGGCCTCGAAACGTCCGCCGTGATGCAGCAGATCATCGACCAAAATCACCGGGCGGTCAAAGGACTTGATAGCCTTGATCTGGCTTCGCAGCGGCGAATAGTACGGGAACGCTTCGATCGACTTCTCTTTCAGCTCCGGATCGTATACTTTATCCGTATGCAGCGTCTTCGTCACCGTATTCGGAATGACTTTTCCACGCAGGATCTTGCCGAAGGGCACGCACATCGCCCCGCCGAGGCGTCTCGGCGTCACTGGGTCACGCGGCACACCATTTAACGCCGTGATCCGTTCCACCAGACGGTGGTAAATCACGCTCGCCGACATCGAAAGAACCAGCTGTCCCGGATAGAAGCGCGTCATCGCCATCTGCAATTCCCGATGCGCCTTGTAGATCGCATCCAGAACCCGCGGATTGCTGGAAAATGGTTCTTTTAACGTCGTTTCCAGATTCTGCACTAACACAAGCGGCGCATGCATATCGACCAGATAGAGCGGAGCGTCTTCCGGGGATTCCGGCGCCTTCACAAAGCCCTGGCGGACCACCGCCGACAGCACGCGCTCCGGGCAGTAGCCGTCTGCCGGGAAGAAAAGTGCATAGCCGCATTTATACTCAAAGGACCGTGCGATCGCCTCGGTTAAAAGCAGCTGTTCCGCGTCGTAGATCATCGGATCTCGCTCGACATAGATACCCGAAATCAGAAGAATCTCACCATAGGTATGGCGGCGCACCTGATCTGCCAGACTGACCTGTCCCAGGACGGCAAACAGCTCATCCGGCGCCAGATAACGAAGCCGTGCCACGCCGACCAGCCGGTTTTCCTGCACGGTATTCCTAAGAAGCAGCAGCCGGTCGCCCGACTCCTTCATCGAATTTAACAGGTTCTCGCGATCTTCTTCGTCCCGCAAAACGAAATTCGAAATTTCCGCCAGAAGCATTTCATCCGGCATCTCCACCTCCTCATAGGAGATCGCGCGCGCGCGGATATATGGTTTATATTCCGGCTCCCGCAGATACAGGCCATTGTAATAGATATATTCCTGCACAGACGGGTCAATCAGGTTCGAAATATCCCGGTTCAGATCGATATTTTCACGAATTCTCGTCGAACTGATGTCCTCCAGATGCTCCGGAAGCTCCAGCTCCACAACCTTGCCGCTGATCTGATCCATCATCTGACGGTTGTATTTATTGTCCGACTTGACATCACCCACGCGGCGGAACGCGATGTGGTTCATCGAATGAATCGAATTTTTGACCGGTTTCTTCTTATAAGAAGAGGCATTGGCAATGACATCGCTGCCGACCACGATATACAGCTCTTTTCCGGAAAACACCTCTCTCAGGCGTTTCAGATCCGCCGGATTGGCAATATTGACCGGAATCTCATCCGGGAACAGGTTCACATGGAACTCATTCGCCACCGACATACTCACAATCTGACGGCGGATCAGATGCGGCTGCGCCTTTTTCGACCAGGAAAATTCATCGACCGCCAGAAACACCTCATAGCCGCGGTCGCGAATCTCGCGGACAATCTCCTTGTGCGACAGCGTAAACGGGTCAAATGTGCCTGGGAAGAATGCCACCTGGTTTCGCTCTTTGATCTCTAAATTGCCCTCGGTCATATGGTACTGCGTGATGAACCGGTAAATATTAGAAAGGGACGCCGCACGATAAAATGCCGTCAGCTCATTTCCCTTATTTTCATTGAATAAGAACAGCATCTTGCGGAAGGACAGGGCGAACAGCTCTTTTTTCTCCCGGCACTCCATCCAGGATGAGCCGAAGACGGTCTGCCCCAGCACCAGCATCGCCTCCTGGCGCACCGACTCGCGGTAATTCGCCAGACCGCTGAGCAGGATGCCAAGCAGACGTCCGCGCCGTTCCTCGCATACCTCCTTTTCCTCCGCAAAGCGCTCTGGGTAGCACGAATACCGTTCCAGCAGCACGCCGACCGTATCAAGCGCAACCGAGACTATCTGGTCGTTTGCATTTGCCATCATGCCATGCAGGTAGGAAACGATCTCCTCCAGCTGTTCCGGCGGCAGCCACAGCGCCGCCTGCCCCAGATACTGCGGAATATATTTGGAAAATTCGTACTCACCGACTTCCAGCCCCTTCATCAGCTCAACCACGATCTCATTTCTCTGATCCGGTGTCAAAAGCCCGATGATGCGAAGCAGGGCGGTTCCGGCATCATGGCGCACGATCACGTGCTCGCTGACTTTTACAAGGTTTGAAAGATGCGCTGCGATATGCAGCATATGTTCCTGTTTACCATGCGCAATCTGATCGACGAGCAGCTTGATATTGGCCGACTTGATGACCCACGGCGTCGCTGTTTTGAGGTTATCCAGGAAAATATCGGAGACAACGTCACGGTCGTACAAAAGTTCCTGTTCTCTCGCCGTGTCCTCTCCGAGGTTATTTAACACGCGGTATTTGAGAAAGGTCATCGTGATATTGTCCTCAACCTGCGCCGCCTTCACGCACATGCCGATCTCGGCACAGCACGGATGATCCGGCTGGTACGCCGTCAGAAGCTTGAACGCGCGCCACGATGCAATCCGCACATCCGGTTCCCCGCTCTGCGACTCAATCAGGGCAAATTTTGCGATTTTCCCCAGTTCCTCTTCGCTCAGTTTATCAAACGGCATGAAATGCACCGTATCCAGCAGGGAAAATGCCTCGCCCGGATCCAGCTCCTCCGCCCGGTCATACCAAACCAGAAATGCCTCCAGAAATTCCCGCAGATCACCCGGCGTCGCATGATCAACCACCGATGCCAGCACATTTTTCAGGTGATAACGGATGCGCCGTTTCTGCTGCAGCATCAGCTTGTGATCCGGTCGGATGATCATTTCCAGATATTGCTTCCAGATCTCCATCACCCGCTCCTCGGCAATATCCGGCATGCCCGCCGGGCGCTCCTTGCGGTAACCGGCGTTGAACTGCGCGATCACGTGTCCGATCAGCCTCGCCGCCTGCGCGCGGATGTCGCCCTCACGGTGCATCAGAAGCTCATATAAAAAGCCCAGCGTCTGCTCTTTCTGTTTGTCGTTTGTGTATGTAAAATATTCACGGAAAATGTTTAAGTATGCGCGGACACTCTTCCAATCCTTCTCGCTGCGCGCCGCCTCGAGGAGATTGCCAAACTGGCGTTCTGCCCCCATCTGATGCATGACGCGGATATTATGCTCGATACCCATGAAAACGAGGGACTGCACCGTCTGCTCTGCATTCCGAAGGGAAATATCCGGCAGCACCTCCGGCTTTTTGGGGTGTCCATTCAAATCCACATCCACGCCGAGAGACCGCATATAATCCTCAAAATCATGCAGTTTGGAATAAACAAAGCGGTAACGGTTTAATTTCACCTCATCCACGTTGTCGAGTTTCGAGAGGATGACATTGAACGCCTCGTCCAGATTGGAAATATAGGTAATCTCACGCCCATCATCGCCGCGGCTCTGTTTTACACGGAAATCGGCATAGATCAGCACCAGGGATTCAACCGACAGGTTTTCCGGTTCCAGATCCCAGGTCGAATGGTTCGCCGCGATATGGCCGATGTATTCCATCGAATGGTTGTTGAACCACTGGTTTGTATAATAGTAATGAAGATACGGAACCCGCTCATTTGGCTTGCAGCCGAATTTGCCGAGATCATGACCTGCAGCCGCGCCCGAGGTCAGCGTCAGATCGATCGGAACACCCGCCTCGTAAAGCCCGCGTGCCACCGTCATCGCGACATAATGCACGCCCGCGATGTGCTCCAGCGTCCGAAACGGCGTCACCTCCGCATTGAGGCGCATCATCTCATAGATATATTCCTGTGCGAAAAACTTCTTGAAACGGCTGTATTCTGCCGCGCACTCAAAGCTTGAAGCTTCCTCATCATCCAAAAATGCAAAGTCCTCCATCGGTTTGTACGGAAGCACCGCCCGCTCGCGGTCAAACACGAACTGAAGCACTGCCAGATAGAACTCCGCACCGGCGGAAAAAGCGGCATTTTTCTTCTTAAACTCCGCATCCGGGTAGAGAATATGGCACACATACTGGTAGGTAAACTTCATCCAGCCCTCTTCCGGCTCATGCCCTAAAAGGCTTAACGGTTCCTCACAGATCTCGTAGACCGCCCGGCAGGAAATCCGCTTTTTGATCGGGAAAATATGGGCAAACTGTTCCTCCCAGTGATCCTTGTTCATGAGCATCATGACATTTTTCCGGCTCAGTCCCGACCGGTCTAAAAAGTCTTTTTCACAAAGGCGCTCGGTCAGTTCCGCAGCCGCCTGACGTACCTCTTTTTTACTCATCCACATCCCTCACATTCTCTGGATCTCTCAGATGGTTCTTTGCTATGCAAAAACCATCTGAGTCATTGCAAATATTCTTTTCATATCAAATTTTATAATACTTGAATTATACCACCAGGTGGGGAAGTGCGCTATACAAAATAACGGATAATTCATCGCCATACGGCACAGTAAAACCACAAAAGACGCCTGCAAAAATGCAGATAGCTCATCTACCTTCCATTTCTGCAAACGTCTTTGTTTTTACAAGTCAATCGTTTTATGGCTGCTCTTTCCGAATCTCCGGAATCTCAACTCCCAGCTGTTTCGCCATCGCATCCGCGATCACCTGATGGTCGTCCCAGTGTTCCATGCCGGATACCATCACATAGGCAAACGGACGGCTTCCATCTCTCATGAAAACCGGGATGCAGCCGCCGCACACGAAGAAGTTCTCCTCGCGCACTTTCCAGGATGCTTCCAGTTCTCCGGCTCTCGATGCCGTCAGCGCCCGCAGCGAGCTCATCCCCGTGAGCCGCGATGCTGCCAGCTTATTGGTCATCCACCAGTCTGCTTCCAGCGTCGCGCCCTCCATCTTGTAGGCAAAGACGGTCGTCTCGTCCTCCACGATGCGGACAGCGACCGAACCGTGATATTTTTTCTCCGTGACCTCTGCAATCAAAAGCCCCAGCTCAAGCGCCTGTTTCCGGGTAAATGTGTCGTAGCAAAGTACGGATTCCTGCTGTTTCAGAATTTCATTCCATTGTTCTTCCGTGTAGAAATTCTTCATGTGTTCCCCTCCTGTGTCGGTTTGTTTTCCCCTTGTGAATCAGGTTATGATCCCCCGGGGTTCATTATATCATACGTATTCTCACCCGTCCACTCACGAACCCGCGCTATCGCGCTCTACCGCCCTGCTTCGCATGGCTGTTCGTTCGTTAATGACGCAAGAAAAGAATATGTCTGCTTCGCAGCCGCATTCTTTTCTCCTGCGCTCATTATATTTTTTCATGAATACAGCTGTAAACACATTGGAATTTCATTTTGACTCGGCTTCATAAGGTATTTAGATAGAAGCCGCATCAATCAAACTTCGACCTAAATGTTCTTTTTACTGTCTGTCTTTCCCATCCCACACACCATTTTCATCTACATAGTAGCCGTCCGGTGTCAGACGTCCGACATACAGGATGCCTTTTCTTCCGTCTGAGGTCGGGTGGAAATAGTGCCATTTGCCGTCAATCAGGACCCAGCCGGTCTGCATGCCGTGTTCCGGATCGAGGTAGAACCAGCCGCCATAGTCTTCGTCGCGCATCCAGCCGGTCTTGATATAGCCGCTTTCATCGAACGCCCACCAGTTGCCGTTTACCTGCTCCCATGCATATGCAATGCCATTTGTACCGCGTTTTTCTGCCTTCGGGTAGCTGCTGTCTGCGAAGCGGAGCCACCAGCCGTGTTCATCCTGCATCCAGTGACTCTTTCCGTCATTGGCAGTGCTGTTGGCAGTTCCTGTGAGAATACCTATGCTGCTGTTGATTCTTCCCTTCACCGGATCCTGCCTGGTCGCTCCGCTGCCGGAAGATTTGTCACGTCCGGAGGAAGAGCTCTGGCTGCCTGATTGGTCTGGCTTGTCGGAGTTATCTGGCTTGTCGGAGTCTTCTGGCTTGTCGGAGTCTTCTGGCTTGTCGGAGTTATCTGGCTTATCCTCTGCCGGTGGAGCTGCCTTACTGATTTCAAATGTAAGGGATGCCTGAGCTGGTGTGTTGTATCTGGATTCCCACGTATCAAATTCACCAAAATCAAACTTGGCTTTGATCGAATGAGTGCCTACAAATGATTCTCCCGGCTTTGTCCACTTGAGTACAGCGGTTCCATCTTCTCCTACCGAAACTATATCTGCATCCGGGTTTTCATTATCATAGAAATGAACATAACCCTGCAGCTTGTCCTGGTAAACTCCCTGTACTCTGGCAATGATGTCGAAATCTTCTTTCTCTGTTCCGAGAATTCCTTTCGCAAGCTGTACTCCGGTCGTCCGGTTCACAGCTGTTAAGGTAAGAGTGGGGGTTCCTTTTTCAATGGTTATGGTTTCCTCTGCCGGTGTGCTTGTACCGAGATAATTCGTTCCCCCTGCCATGGTGATGCTTACCTTTGCAGAACCGGTTCCTTTAATGGTCACCTGTCCCTGTGCGTCCACGGTGAGAACCTTTTCATCCGAGCTTGTATAGTTCAGAGCTCCATCTCCCACTACATTCACACCTGTCAAGGAAAAGCTGTCGTCTCCATAGGTTTTTTCTCCGGTCCATGCTTGCGAATCGATTGAAACCAAACCCTGTATCTGATGGATCGTTCCGGTCTGGGCTGGATATATGATACGGTAATTCTGCAGATTCACTGCACTCTCGCCTGTCTCAACCTTTGCCTCTGAGGAATCAATGGTTACCGTCTTATCGATTCCGGCATTGGCATCTTCAAAGCGTCCTTTGAGACCGCTTATGGTATAGTTCTGACCCGGAGTTCCTATCGCTACCGTCGCCGCTAATGCGATGTCGGTATTTTCGTCATAAGGCTTTTCAATAGGTGTCGTAACAACTGCGGTTAACTCTTTCGGAGATATCTCCGGAATCACACTTCTTTTCAAACTATTTCCATACTGCCCTTCCGATGCTCCCTCCGGGCTAAATTCTACCTGATATGCAGTGGTTCCCTTTACCTCCGGATAAATGGAGGAAGCTTGCGTTCCTTTCTGCTCCTTACTGAAGCTCCATTCTCCAGAAACCTCCGTTCCTCTAGAATTAACAACCCGAAATCCATCTGCCAGCTGTACCGGAATCTCTGAAAGTGTCTGTCCATAGGTTCCATTCGCTTCAAAGGATACGTCGCCAGCGGGACCTTGGAACCGTAAGATATCCGGCGTTGTCACAGATAAGCGATCAGCCGACTTCGATGCAAAACTGTTGTCTGTTGCTTTCACACGAAGGGTTATATAATAGGTGTTAGCCGGCTTCCGATTCTTAAACCAAGTCCCTGACTGCCACTGAAGCTCGCCATCCACGGATTCTGAAATTCCGTACTCACAACCGGAAACGGCCGTCCCAGCCTTAATAAGGTAGCTGTCTTTCGTTACATTTGTTATCTGTATCGGATCCGGTTTTGCCGGTCTTACCGGAATCGTTATTGCGGCTGCTTCGCCTGCTGTGGAACCTGCGGCTGCCTTTCGCACATACAGGGTAATCTCTCTCGCATTCTCCGGCTGATTGTCCAGAATTTTCGTCAGAGAAGCTTCGCCTCCTGCCCGGATCTTTGTCCAAGATTCAGAATTCTCGGATTCCGCATATTCCAGATCATACAGAGCCGTATTTTTCAGGACTTCCCTTTGATAATCAATAGAGGTCTGTTTACGCTCCAATACATTTTCATCCGTGTCTGCCTTTACTGTTCCGGTAAATTCCACACCGCCAAAGGAGGCTTTCACTGCCTCCGATTCCGGAAGATACATATAGATCTTTCCGTTGGAATCTGTCCGGACATCCTGAAAGCCGTAGGAGCTTCCTTCACCTTCAATACCTGCTTTTTTAACCAGTGTATTATTCTCATAGATACCGGTCAGATCCGCTGTGGTATAATAAACCGGGTTATCCTTCCCGTCTTTTGCTGTATTCTTCTGCCAATTTCCATCTACCTGTTCCCAACCATAAAGCATAGGGATTTTTATATATGCACCCGCATTGATCAGATGGATCGTTCCTCCCGCAATCGTCACATCAGTTTGTGCCCGTGTAGAATTCGCAGCCCCCTTTCCAATATGGGCAGCGTCCCTACTCCATGCTTCTTTATTATTTAAGCATATAGTGCCGCCGTCAATCAGCACCTCCGATGAACTGTCTTTACCACTTCCGATGCAGGCTCCCTGTCCAGAATAGGCTGTAATCATTCCGCCATGAATCTCAATCTTAGCAGTTATCGCTGGGTCTCCAGGGGCATATCCATAACCGCTTCCAATTCCGGCACCACTCAACGAGCTTGCATTCACCGTTCCGCCTGCTATCACGATTTTGCCGGTTCTTTTCTTGCCAAAAGCACTTCCTGTTCCGATTCCGGCACCATTCGATTTTGTTTCTGCAGTTATCGTTCCTCCGCTAATCCGTATTTCTTTTACACTATTTCTTGCCGAAGCACCGATAGCCGCTCCGTTAGAATCGGAAGTTGCAATTACAGTTCCCCCCTTGATGTGAATGGTTCCTGCATCCTCTCCTCCATTTCCTCCAATTGCTGCACCAGTCCCCTTTACACCTGTATTATTGAGCACCTCGATGGAGCCCTGCTGTTCCGGCTCACTGTCAATCGTAAGCTTTGCATCTTTCGCCACGCTGATACCGGCAGGTGAAACTTTTTCCCCTGATTGATTAATCGAAATCTTGTTTTCCCCTTCCAGATAGGTGGTCACATGGGATTCTCCGTTTATCTGAATCGGTGCAGTAGCCTCTGCCGGTGTAATCGTAAGGCTCTTTAATACGAGCTTTAATTCCTCGGAAGCTGGGGTATCCACAGAGAGATGATAATTCTCTACCAGCTTAGATGAAGTGATCCGATAGCTTTTATCATAGGACTGGTCTATTAACTTTGCTGTAACCACCTTGCCGGAATCATCTGTTTTAGAATATAAAATTGTCAGCTTACCATCTGCCCCGGAAAAAGATATATTTCCAAGGGAAAGATCCAGCTCTCCCTCCAGCGCCTCTGCCTCATTTAATACGGTAATATCCGTTCCGGCAACCTCTGCCTTTACCGTTTCACTGTCCAGAGTAAAGCTTCCGCTGGATCCGCCTAATTCTGCAATACCTGTATTTATCACAAACCGGTAATTTCCGGCCGGAAGATATGCCAGGGCATATGCATGATTGCCTGCTGCTGCATCGATTGTCAGCTTCCCGTCAAAGGCAAACTGGCCTTCTTCCTGCTTCAATTCAACCGGAGTTTCTGAAGCAGCTCCAGCCAGTCGTCTGGCTGTTAGGGATACATTCTCTGCCGCCTGCACATTGGATGAATAGAAGTGGAACCGGACAGGATACAGGGGTTCTCCGATGGTGAGGGAAAGATTCGTTTCCTCCTCTGACTCCATCGTGAGGGATCCGGTTACTTTAAAGCTATCCGTATTTTCTCCTTCCCCTCCTTCTTCCTGTACCTGAACCGATACCGGAACCACTCCGGACAGGGGCGTATACCAGCTGACTGTATCGATCTTTATCTGATAACCGGAAGCTTTTTGAGATGAATAGATTACCACATCCGGTGCAGTACCGCCTTCGCTTGCTTCTTCCCCGATCTGAACCGTCAGTGTATAATTCTTATCATCCTTCAAACGGCCATCATGGATGGTCAGAGCCATTGTCTTCTGGTAAGCGGCTTCTCCAAGCGTGACGGAGATGGTTTCATCCGTTCCTTTGTTTAGAACAACCCTTCCCTCCATCGTCTTAACTGTCCCGCCATCGGAAGGCTTCAGCGCTACAACCATCTTCATATTCCCGGAATAGCCCATCCACTGGGTTATATCCGGTATCGTTCCCCTGAATCCGGAGACATTCATTTCTTCATTTGTTTGATAAACCGGGGTTGCTTTTTCTGTATCACTTTCCTGATACAGGGATATGTCAGCCTGATAGGTTCCATTTGAAAGCTGGTTATCATAAGCGGTGATCTGGAATATTTTTTTCCCGTAGATACATTTTCCCCTGGGCTCAATGGAGCTTTCAACCGGCAGCTCTAACTGCACCTCCTCGGAAATAGTGACACTGCCGCCTTTCATGCTATTTCCAGGAAGAGGCTTTAACACTCCATAACCAATATTTCCGCCCGTTACCTCCACAGATCCACTTAATATCCGGATATCGCCACAGGATAATTGTAAACCATTCACTCCATTCCATCCGCTGCCGATGGCAGCTCCCAGATATCCTGATTCGCCATTATTATAAGAAGATACGGTTATATCGGGAGCTTTGCCCCTCGCCCCGCCGATCACGATCTTGTCTACACTTCCACCAGCTCCGCCTCCGATTCCGGCTCCTGTCTCCCTTCCTCCTGCTGCGGTTATCCTTCCGCCCAGTATTTCAATGGTTCCGCCGATTCCATACAGACCGGTTCCGATTCCGGCTCCTCCATGATAATTATACGCATAAACCCAATAAGCTCCACCTTCAGCTTCGATGGTTCCGCCCTTAATTATAATTTTTCCTGTCCCGTATTCCTCTTTTGCACCTTCGTAACCTGTTGATCCGGCTTTTCCTCCGATACCAGCAGCACCACAGGCACCTCCCACTGCCTTCAGGCTTCCGGTACTCTGCTCCGTAATAACCAGTGTTGCATCTTTTTCCACCCCAATTCCAGCACCGCTGTATGTACCCGCTAATGAATTTTTCCCTTGTACTGTCAAATTTAATTTTGCTTTTCCTTTCAGAAGGATTCCGGCTGCATCATCTATGATATCAGTGCCATAGCCAACATTTACATTTTCAATTGTTAAATTTACTGTAACATTATCAATTACAATACCACCTTCGATTTTTCGACCTTCCGATAATCTCTCCGTCGGATGATAGGTACCAGTGATCGTCTTTCCATCAAGGCTAGACACATTGTCTTTATCAATCACCAGATAATTTCCATTCAAATCATACGGTGCATCTACCAGCAGCTCCACGCCCGCGTCCCCCACCATCACATAAATCTCCGGCAGGTCAGCCGTATCCGCTACTTCAAATTTGCTCAGTTCCTCCGGCAGAACCGGTGTATAGACATAGGCACAGCCGTTGTAGTTCTGGTTTGCCTCCTCATAGCCTGCCCAGGTCTTCGTCGAGGTCTCGACCGGCTCACCGTTTTCGTCAAATTCTTCGAAATAGTCTTTTTCGGAAATGCCGCCGTGGAACTCCGGAAGGTCACTCTGCTCTTCGTCCAGTTTCCAGGTTATGCCGGAAATCTGCCAGACTGCCGTTTCCGCATCTGTATCTTTCTCTGTGCCCTTATCCGCTGCTTCCACCAGATGCACGTTCTGGCTGTCTTCCGCCAGCGTTTCATCCGCCTCTTCCACCTCAACCTCCAGTGTATCCGGCAGGATGATATCGCTTTCTTTGGCACCCAGAGGGAGCTTCTGCACCGCAACTGCCTCATCTAACTCCGAAAATCCGATGATTGCCGGACCTTTTTCCTCCGGCAGCACCGTCACCTCGATGCGCGGCAAAAAGCCGGTATCCAGTTCATAGCGGCTGCTTTTCAATTCCGCATCAAACACATAGGTACCCGGTGTTTCTCCGTCGTATGTATCTTTCTCACTGAAGGTCTCATCCAGAACCCAGCGGACCTTTACTTCCTTCCAGTTTTTATCGGTTTTCGTCCCGTCCGCATCGGATGGGGATGCTTTCTGCTCAGTGTCATCCACCCCCCCCTATTTCCGATTTTTCTGTACCATCTGCCTCAGATGGGGATGCTTTCCGAACTGTACCATCTGTTTCAGATGAAGAAAGCGTCTGAGACTTTTTTTCTGTTTCCACTTTACCGTCTCCGCTTTGAAGCTCCGACGGCGTAGCAATCTTTTCCGCACCATCTTTATCTTCTGCACCGTCTTCTTTATCCGATGCTTCTTCTGCCAAAACCCGCACCTTCAGCTTGTCCGGCAGCTCCAGGTCCTTATATTTCGTTCCATACGGAACCTCCTGATGCAGGATTTCATCCGAAAGCTCCTTCACTTCCTCGATATACTGCACCGAACTGCCTGCCAGCACCTGCGGGTGCCAGTCACAGGTATTCCATATCATCACCGCCGCCAGCGCCGCTGCCAGGGCACGCTTATATTTCTTTTTCATGCTGTTTTCCTCCATTTATTCTGAGCGAATTTTTCTATTTCAGTCTGTTTCCCACTTGAACAAAATACTTTTTCTTCCGAACCAGCAGGCCTTCGCTGCACGCCGCCAGAAGTTCTTCTAATTCTTCTTTTTTCGTCGGAAATACCCCGAATGCAGTCACATGGATCCGCCAGGATTCAAGGGCATTATCCCGGTCGGAAAGCCAGATCAAGGACGCCGCCGGGTTGTTTTCCCGGATTTTTTCTACGATTTCCGCTCCCTGTCTGCCCTGGACGGACGCCAGCATAATGAGGTAGGGATTCCTCTTTACAAAGTGCAGATATGCGTCCAGATCGCTGATATACGTGTGAATCATCGGCCATCTGCGGTTTTCAGTCAATATTTCACGCAGCATCATTTCCAGACCTTCAATGTCGGTCGGCTTTTCTCCATATATCACTACCCGTACCATATCCCACCTGCCTTTTTTGATTTATCTGTAACAACATTTCATTTACATTTCGGGTCATAACTTTTATACTATAAGCATACCAAATGAGCGATTTAATGAAAACCACATCGACGCAAACGGTCAAACCTCGACCTAAATGGTCACGGTTTTGAATAAAGGAGAATATATTAAGTAATCGAATTTATTGACTAATATGATTAAATGTGTTTAAATATACTCAAAGGAGTAAATTATTATGAACACATCAAATATCACAAATTACAAGCCAAAAGATTTCGCTGAACTGTTAGGGGTATCCGTAAAAACATTACAGCGTTGGGATAGAGAAGGAACTCTAAAGGCAAACCGAACTCCAACTGATAGACGTTATTACACTTATGACCAATATCTGCAATTCAAAGGAATAAATACTGAAGATGACCAACGTCAGGTAGTTATTTATGCCAGGGTATCTACAAAAAATCAAAAAGATGATTTACAAAACCAAGTTGCATTTTTACGACAGTTTTGTAATGCTAAAGGTATTATTGTAGACCAGTGCATTGAAGATTATGGAAGTGGTCTTAATTACAATCGTAAAAAGTGGAACGAATTATTAGATGAAGTGATGGAACAAAAAATCAAAACCATAATCGTAACTCACAAAGATAGATTTATCAGATTTGGTTACGACTGGTTTGAAAAATTCTGTACGAAGTTTAATACGACCATCGTGGTAGTGAACAATGAAGAACTATCACCACAAGAAGAACTCGTGCAGGATATTGTTTCAATACTCCATGCGTTCTCTTGTAGGTTGTACGGACTTCGTAAGTATAAAAAACAAATAGAAAGGGATGTGGAAATTGCTAAAGAGCTTCAAAACGGAAATAAATCCGACAGAGGAGCAGAAAGTTAAGATCCGTAAAACAATAGGAACTTGTAGATATATTTACAACTTCTATCTCGCTCACAACAAAGAGCTTCATGACAATGGAAAAAAGTTTATGAGTGGTAAAAGTTTTAGTGTCTGGCTGAACAATGAGTATCTTCCCCAAAATCCAGATAAGCTATGGATTAAGGAAGTCAGTTCAAAATCTGTAAAGCGTTCAATCGAAAATGGTTGTGTCGCATTTACCAGATTTTTCAAACATCAAAGTGCTTTTCCTAATTTTAAAAAGAAAGGAAAATCTGATGTGAAGATGTATTTCGTAAAGAATAATCCAAAGGATTGCCGATGCGAAAGACACAGAATTAATATTCCATCACTTGGTTGGGTTCGTATCAAAGAAAAAGGATATATTCCTACGACAAAAGATGGGTATGTAATTAAAAGCGGTACGGTATCTATTAAAGCTGGTAGATACTATGTATCCGTTCTTGTAGAGATTCCTGATATGCTTATTGATAGCAGTAATAATGATGGCATTGGGATAGACTTAGGTTTGAAAAATTTTGCTATTGTTTCAAACGGAAAGACATACAAGAACATTAATAAATCAGCAAGATTAAAGAAACTTGAAAAACAACTACGAAGAGAGCAAAAATGTCTCTCTCGTAAATATGAATATTTAAAGAAAGGAGAGTCCACTCAAAGAGCAAATATACAAAAGCAAAAGCTCAAAGTACAGAAACTTTATCATAGACTGGATAATATCCATACTGATTACATCAATAAGATAATTGCTGAGATAGTGAAAACCAAACCATCTTATATAACGATTGAAGATTTGAATGTGTCAGGTATGATGAAGAACAGGCATCTTTCTAAAGCTGTTGCATCACAGAAATTCTACGAGTTTAGAACTACACTGAAAAGCAAATGTGATGATAACAATATTGAACTTAGGGTTGTAGATAGATTTTATCCATCTTCTAAACTATGTCATTGTTGCGGTTCTATAAAGAAAGATTTAAAACTTTCAGATAGAATCTACAGATGTGATTGTAGCTATGTTGCAGATAGGGATCTCAATGCGGCACTTAATTTAAAAGATGCTAAAACTTACAAGATTGCATAATGAAAAGCAAATGTAAGTATGTACCGAAGGCTATTTCGGGAATTAACGACTGTGGAGTATACAAGAACTTGTGAGTAGCATATCTGTTTACAGATTGTAAAAGCATATACGATGAAGCAGTAAGTAATGTTCGTGAGAACTTACAACATCTCGATGTGAGTATATTTACACACATTTTGAGTGGCAGGCGGTTGAGCTTTGATGCATTTTGCGATTGTTGAGGACTTGAAAATAGATCAGAATCATCTGATTCATTTGATACAGGAGAACTTGGAGAAGCACGGGGAAACGGCGCACTTTGACTGCTACGAGAGCGGCGAGGCATTTCTGGAAGCGTTCCGTCCGGGACTTTTTAATGCGGTTTTTATGGATATTATGCTGGACCGGAACGGGCGCAATGGCATTGACACGGCGCTGGAGCTTCGCAAGCGCGAAAAACGTCTCCCCATCGTTTTCACCACATCGGAACGCGATTATTCGCTGCAAGGCTACCGTGCCCATCCCCTTGATTATCTCTTAAAACCGGTTGAGGAAAAGGCGCTTGCCTGGTGTCTCGATGAGATCCGGACATTTCTTGCCGCGCCTGCCTACATCGAAATTCAGGCGGCGCTCGGACGGGGACAGTCATCCACGCAGCGGATTCTGCTTGATGATTTTCTGTATGCGGAGACGCAGAACCACCGGCTGATCATCCACACCAGTTCCGGTGACACCGCCACACGGATTTCTTTTTCGGAGCTAATGTCGCTGCTCCCGAAGGGCAGACGTTTTTACATGAGCGGACGCGGGCTACTTATCAATTTTTCACAGGTTGCCTCGGTGGACGAGGACGGTTCTGTCCATCTGAAAAACGGCAGCTGCTTTTTCTGCAGCCGCCGGAAGAAAAAAGAGACAAAAGAAGCATTTGCAACCTACTTGTTTGACACATTGCGGAAGGGAGGTACTCTATGAACTGGTCTGTGTTTGGCAAGGCATTTCTCGTTGAAACCGTCTATTCCATTCCTTTTTTTATTTTATCGATTCTGCCATTTAAAAAGCAGCTTCGATTTCCGATTAAAATCCTGATTCTGTTCATTTTTATCGGTCAGCTGCTCCAGTCCTCCCTGTATACCTACCTGATCAGCCACGGTAAACCGACCCGGGTCACCGACACGGTATTTGCCTTCGTTTCCCTGGCGATCTATTTTTTATGTGTGAAGGCTAATTTCTGGAAACTTCTGTTTCTGGGAAACTTCATCCTGAATTATTTTGTCACAGTCCGGGGCATCTGTTTCTTTCTGGAAAGCCGTCTGTTCTACGATCCCAGCATTACCTATTATTCACTCCGCGATCAAAGCCTGCTGCTCATCTCGATTCTTCTGCTTCTGACGCTCCCCCTCGGGCTCAAATTTATGAAAAATGCCACGGAACGCGTTTTTCAGGTAGACAGCTCCGCATTCTGGCAGAAAGTCTGGTTTATTCCATTTTCATGCACCCTGATTATCTGCGCTTATAACTTTGATTTAAACATTGATACCGTCCGCAAGTTCCGTTTTATCCTCACGCGCCTCTGGCTCTTTGCTATGACAATTCTCATCTACTATGTCCTTTTGGAAGCGCTCAATGCAGTCCGCCAGCAGGCGCAGTTGGAAGAACGCGCGGCACAGCAGGACACCCTCCTGGCGATGCAGTACACACAGTATCAGCAGCTTTCCCGCCACATCGAAGAGGTGCGGGAGGCGCGCCACGACCTGCGCCAGCACTTAAATCTCATCGAGCATTACCTGCAAAGCGGGAAAACGGAGGATCTGAATACCTACATCGAACAATACCGTATGACGCTTCCGCCGGACACTGCGCGGACCTGGTGTGAAAATTATGCGGTCAACACGATTATCAGCTATTACGGCGAGGAGGCACGCAAGGCGTCGGTCGATTTTTCGGTCCGCATCCAGCTTCCGCCCTCTCTCCCGCTGGGTGAGCCACAGCTCTGCTCGATCTTCGGCAATCTTCTGGAAAATGCCCTCGACGCCTGTCGGGAATGTACGGACAGCGCGCCGTTTATCCGCATCTGCGCTCAGGAGGATGCCGGTCACATCGTGATCGCCGTTGACAACACCTGCTGCCATCCGCCGATCGAGGAAAATGGGCGGTTCCGCTCGACCAAACATGACGGCTTCGGCACGGGAACCGCCTCCATCCGTTCGATCGCTGAGCGGTACCAGGGTCTGGTGGATTTCCGGTATGAGGACGGGATCTTTTATGCATCGGTGATGTTGAAATTTGACTCTAAAATTTCTCACGGAAATCTTTGAAAAAAGATTGACTTTCATCGCGTCAGGACGCATAATATAAATAATAATCATTATCAATATTATTTAGAAGGATTGGAGTGTCGCTTATGAAAACCTTAAAATACAGCCGTCAGCGCGAATCCATCAAAGCCTGCCTGATGAGCCGGAAGGATCATCCGACCGCCGACGCCCTTTACACCAGCATCCGGGAACAGTTTCCGAATATCAGCCTTGGAACCGTTTACCGCAATTTAAACCTGTTAGTTGAGCTGGGCGAGATCCGGAAGCTGTCCTGCGGCGACGGCACGGATCATTTCGATTATGATACATCCCCACATTACCACTACGTCTGCCGCCAGTGCGGACGGGTCATGGATATTCCGATGGAAGCAACCAAGGAGCTGGAGACAGCCGCCAAAGAATTTGCGCCGGGAACGATCGATGACCATACCGTGTTTTTCTATGGGATGTGCGATGAGTGTTTGAAAAGGGAAAAACACTAATAAGAATTATTTCTATTTTTTCATTGACAAACACAGGGATCTATGGTATCTTAATATCAGTAATCATTACTGATTTCATTCAAGCCAAATAAACGATTTCGTTTTAAAAGCTCCTATGAAACAGAATGGTTGCAAACAACTTTACTATCTATTTATTGTTTCTATAAAACACGAAATTAAAAATTTATTTTAGAAAAGGAGAATTGACTATGAAGAAATTTGTCTGTACAGTATGTGGTTACGTATACGAGGGTGAGGCTGCTCCGGAGAAATGTCCAGTATGCGGCGCTCCGGCTTCCAAGTTCAAAGAGCAGTCCGGCGAGATGACATGGGCAGCTGAGCACGTAGTTGGTGTGGCACAGGGTGTCAGCGAGGATATTCTCGAAGATTTAAGAGCTAACTATGAAGGCGAGTGCAGAGAAGTTGGTATGTACCTGGCGATGGCACGTGTAGCTCACAGAGAGGGCTATCCGGAGATCGGTCTGTACTGGGAGAAGGCAGCTCACGAAGAGGCTGAGCACGCTGCTAAGTTTGCAGAGCTTCTCGGCGAGGTTGTAACTGATTCCACCAAGAAGAATCTGGAGATGCGTGTAGAGGCTGAGCACGGCGCAACCGAAGGCAAATTTGACCTTGCAAAACGTGCGAAAGCTGCTAACCTGGATGCAATCCATGACACCGTTCATGAGATGGCTCGTGACGAGGCTAGACATGGCAAGGCATTTGAGGGTCTGTTAAAGAGATACTTCAACTAATCTGAGTGAATAAAAGAGAACGGATGAGGGCGTGTGAAAATGGGAAATTCCTTTTTCACACGCCCTGTTTATTTTATGCAGATTTGTTTTATGTCTCTGTTCAAAAAGACGCCAAAATCTTATCTACCGTCTCCTTCTCCATCTCCCCAATCGGAATCATCTCCGCCGGTACGTCCTCATATAGCAGCAGCGCTTTCTCATACCAGGTAACATCGTGCCATTTTCCGCTCTTATAACCGGTATTTTTGCACACGCCCATCGTCCGGAATCCGCATCCGTTATGCATCGCATCGCTCTTCACATTCGGACTTGTCACCAGACTGTAGACGGTGTGGACGCCCTGCGCCTTTAAAAGCTCTAAAAGCACCAGAAGCATCCGTTTGCCGATGCCCTTCGACGTCACCCGACTGTCCAGATATTCAGAAAGTTCCGCATTCCAACGGTACGCCGCGCGCTCAAGCTGCTTATGCCCATATGCATAGCCAATGATTCTGCCCGTTTCATCCTCGCAGACAATCCACGGATATTCTGCCGTGATCGCCCGGATGCGCCCCTCAAATTCCTCCAGGGACGGCAGCTCCGTCTCAAACGTGATCGGCGTGTCCATATATTGTGCATAAATTTCCAATATCGCAGGTGCATCGGCGATAGCAGCCAGACGCAGGCGGCAGGATGTATGGTCCATAAACTGGTTCCTCCCTATCATTTTCGGTCATTTTTCCTTTACAGGCAACTATATATGAATCTTCCCGTTTCGTCAACTATTCGCAACCAGATTCATGCCTGCCCGTGAACCCCCTCAATCCACCAGCTCATTCTGATGCCTCGATAAATGCTCATATGGCAGAATCAGCCGCCCCCGGTACAGCCCGCAGCCGTCATTGATTAGGTCATTGTTGATCGCCGAAAACATATTGACATCCACTTCAGCTAAATTGAGCGATACCAGGCGCTGACAGCGTTCATATGCTTCATCAAAATAAATACATGCACCTTCCGGTATCTCATCCCGCCTGGCCCGCTCGCCCTCCTGGCGCTTTTCATAGCTTAAATGATTGGCCACGCCGATCTCCGCGATATCGTCCATGTGCTTCGTGCGAAGCTGTACCTCCACATAGCTTCTGGAACAATTATCGTAAAACGTAATATGCAGAGACTGGTAATCATCCGAACTATTTCCGCAGACATAATCACGGTAGTACGGCCTTACCTCCTCATCCATCAACGGGGAGGTACTCTCCTTCACCCCGTAAGCCGGTTCCGCCGTAAACCCGCGTTCCTCCAGAAATCCCGGAAGTTCATTCGCAATCTGGTAGAGGTACCGGATATCTGCCTCCTGCTGCGATTCCCCCGGTTTCAGGTAACACTTCGGCAGTGAAATCACGATCCGGTACGCAATCAGGTCGCGGAAACAGCTCAATCTCTGCTTCAAATCGGAGATCGACGGAAATGCCTTATGTTCTGTATAACAGTCATAAATATATTCGACGATATATCCATTAAATTTCGCCTCCGAGCGGATCAGCGACTTGATTCTTCCCTTAAAGTTAAATGCCAGAAGCGGATATTCCTTTGCCATATGAATATAAAATTCCCGGATCTTCTGTGACTGGGTCGTCAGGAAATCATTGTGTTCCAAAAGCTCCCGGATCTGAATCAGAAAATTTGCATGTATCAGGTCTATCTCATTGTTTGTCTGTTTTGCCTCTGCTTTCAAATCCCGGCTGTAATTCTTTAAAATCTTAAACATCGTATCGCCGGAATACAGATAATCGTTTAAGGTCACCATGGTCCTCACCTCCCTGCTTCAGCAAAAAAGGGACGGTGCATAGGATAACAATGCCCCAGATGCACCAGCCCCCTCATTTATAAAATAGAGCTATTTATTTTCCGTAAACCTTCTTGATCCGCTCCATTGCCTCTTTTGTATTCGCAGTCGTACCAAATGCAGTCAGACGGAAGAATCCTTCTCCATTCTTACCAAATCCACTGCCCGGTGTGCCGACCACATTTGCCTTGGCAAGCAGATCGTCGAAAAACTCCCAGGATTTCATGCCGTTCGGGCACTGCACCCAGATGTACGGTGAATTTTCGCCGCCGATGTGCCAGATGCCAAGCTCTTTTAAGGTCTCGGTCATGATCTTCGCATTGGTGCGGTATACGTCCAGGTGCTCGCGGCACTGTGCCATGCCCTCCGGTGAAAGAGCTGCCTCTGCGGCGCGCTGTACCGGGTAGGAAACGCCATTAAACTTGGTTGTCTGGCGGCGCAGCCACATCTTGCGGATGGAAGAACCACCGCGCTCTAATTCAGACGGAACCACGGTATAGCCACAGCGGGTTCCGGTAAAGCTTGCCAGCTTCGAAAGGGAGCAGAACTCGATCGCGCAGGTCTTTGCGCCCTCAATCTCAAAAATACTTCTCGGAAGCGCCGGATCTGCTACGAAGGACTCATACGCCGCATCAAATAAAAGAATCGCATCCTGCTCGTTCGCATAGTCAACCCACTCTTTTAACTGCTCACGGTTGTACACACCGCCAGTCGGGTTGTTCGGGGAGCAGAGATAAATAATATCCGCTTTCTGTCCCTTCGGAGGCATCGGAAGAAAGCCATTTTCCACATTGGCATCCATAAATACGATCTTTCTGCCTGCCATCACGTTCGTATCCATGTAAACCGGGTATACCGGATCAGGGATCAGGACCGTGTTGTCCGCATCAAAGAGATCGAGGATATTTCCGACATCACTCTTCGCGCCGTCGCTGATGAATATATCCTCCGCCGCCACCTCAACCTGGAAGGACGCATAATACTTCTGAACTGCTACACGCAGAAAATCATATCCCTGCTCCGGACCATATCCATGGAACGTAGCCGCCTTGCCCTGCTCCATAGCTGCTTTTGCAAATGCGTCAGCTGCTTTCTGGCAGATCGGAAGGGTTACGTCACCGATACCCATTTTGATTACTTTTGCCTCTGGATGGGCTTTGGTGTACTCATCTACTTTTTTAGCGATAGTGGAAAACAGATAGCTTTCTTCCAGATTTTTATAGTTTTCGTTGATCTTCATACTTTATTTTCTCCATATTTTAAGAATTTTTTTCCTTTACCTCCAGAGCCGCTTTCACAAACTCCCGGAAGATCGGATGTGCGCGGTTCGGGCGGCTCTTGAACTCCGGATGGTACTGAACTCCCAGATAGAACGGATGTCCCGGAATCTCCATCGCCTCTACCAGCGTACCGTCCGGAGACTGTCCGGAGAAGACAGCGCCATGCTCCATATAAACTTCCCGGAACTTGTTGTTAAATTCATAACGATGGCGATGTCTCTCCTCGATCAGACCTTTTCCATAGGCTTTCATCATCAGCGTATCCGGACTGATGCGGCACGGATATGCACCCAGACGCATCGTTCCGCCCATGTCAGCCAGATCCATCTGCTCTTCCATCAGAGCGATGACCGGATGCTTGCTGTCCGGCGCAAACTCGGTTGAGTTCGCATCCTCATAGCCTAACACGCCTCTGGCAAATGCGATCGCCGCGATCTGCATACCAAGGCAGATGCCAAAGTACGGGATATTGTTTCTTCTCGCATAATCAGCTGCCGCAATCATGCCCTCGATGCCTCGGATGCCGAAGCCACCCGGCACGATGATACCGGTTGAACCGCCCAGAATTTCCGGCGCTGTCTCCGGAGTGATCGTCTCACTATCCACCCAGTTGATCTCCACCTGCGCGCCATTTTCCCATCCGGCATGGTGCAGGGATTCTACGATCGACAGATAAGAATCGTGCAGTTTGACGTACTTGCCGACCAGGGAAATCTTGACTGTCTTGCTGCTGTTCTTGATTCGGTCCAACATATGTTTCCACTCCGCCAGATCGCACTCTTGCGGCGCTTTCTCGATGCCAAGTTCGCGAAGCACGATCTTGGCAAGTCCTGCTTCTTCCAGCATGATCGGCGCCTCGTAGAGAACCGGAAGGGTCAGGTTCTCGATGACGCAGTCCTCTTTGACGTTACAGAACAGTGCGATCTTGCGGAAAATGGATGGATCGTCCACCGGACGGTCACAGCGCGCCACGATGATATCCGGCATGATACCAAAGGACTGCAGCTGTTTAACCGAATGCTGCGTCGGTTTTGATTTATGCTCGCCGGAAGATTCCAGATATGGAATCAGGGTTACATGGATGAAGAGGCAGTTGCTGCGTCCCGCCTCGCAGGACACCTGGCGGATGGCTTCCAGGAACGGCTGTGACTCAATATCGCCGGTCGTTCCGCCGATCTCTGTGATAACGATGTCCGCATCGGTCTTTTCCTGCACGGAATAGATAAATGATTTTATCTCATTTGTGATATGTGGAATTACCTGTACCGTCTCGCCCAGATATTCGCCGCGGCGCTCTTTATTTAACACATTCCAGTAGACCTTACCGGTCGTCAGATTAGAATAACGGTTTAAATCTTCATCTATAAAACGCTCATAATGTCCCAGATCCAGATCCGTCTCCGCACCGTCGTTTGTTACGAATACTTCGCCGTGCTGATACGGGCTCATGGTTCCTGGATCGACGTTGATATACGGATCCAGCTTCTGCGCTGCTACCTTAAATCCCCGTGCCTTCAAAAGACGGCCCAGAGACGCTGCTGTAATACCTTTCCCCAATCCCGATACAACACCGCCTGTCACAAAAATAAATTTTGCCATCTGCTTTTCCTCCTCTTCCTTTCTTTAAATATTAATCCACTTTTTCCGTCATATATGATTCTGTCAGATTTTGCCTTCGCAAAAGATTTCAGCCTGCACGGATTCCGCAACCCTCAAAACGCAGAATCCATGCAGACCATCGTTCTTTTTAGTCGTTTTCATGCTCCTGAAGCACATAACCCGGAATCTGGATTTCTTCCGGTTTTTCCATCTGGCTCAGCTCTTTTCTAGCCGCTGCACCATGTGCAATGTGCGCGATATCTACCAGTTCAACGTTGTCCTCGTTGTACTTGCTTTCCAGTGTCAGCGCCAGGACAGCCGCGGTATCAAGCGATGTCAGGCACGGAATACCAAGCTCGACTGCCTTTCTTCTCAGGCGGACACTGTCGCGTCCCGGCTGGCGTCCCGTCTTGGAAGTGGAAATTACGTAGCTTATCTTTCCTTCTTCCAGCAGGGAAATGGTCGTCTCCTCGCCCTCTTTGGCTTCCTTCGGCTTCTTGACTAACGTTGAAGAAATGCCGACGCTGTTTAACCGGCTTGCAGTACCGGAGGTCGCGTAGATGTGGAATCCCATCGCCACGTACTCTTTGACCAGCTCGCGCAGGTCGCTCTTGTCGGTATCGCGGACACTAATTAAGACGCCGCCCTCGCGCTTCATCGTATATCCGGCTGCTATCAGACCCTTGAACAGCGCTTCCTCCATCGTCCGGGCGATACCCAGTACCTCGCCGGTCGATTTCATTTCCGGTCCGAGCTGTGTATCTACGTTGGACAACTTCTCAAAGGAGAATACCGGAACCTTGACTGCGTAGTACGGAGAGCACGGATACAAACCTGTCTCATAGCCCATGTCAGCCAGCTTTTCGCCCATCATGATGCGGGTTGCCAGATCGACCATCGGCACTCCGGTTACCTTGCTGATGTACGGCACGGTACGGGATGAACGCGGGTTGACCTCGATGATATAGATCGTATCCTCATGCAGAACGTACTGGATGTTGATGAGTCCCTTCGTATTCATGGAAAGCGCCAGACGGATGGAATAGTCCACCAGACGGTCTTTCTGGCTCTCGGTCAGCATAAAGGCCGGATATACCGCGATGGAGTCTCCGGAATGGACACCCGCACGCTCGATGTGCTCCATGATACCCGGAATCAAAACGGTCTCGCCGTCGCAGATCGCGTCAACCTCCAGCTCGGTACCCATCAGGTATTTATCAATCAGGATCGCATTCTCAATCTTGTGTGAGAGAATAATCTTCATATACTCATGAATATCGGCGTCGTTGTACGCGATAATCATGTTTTGTCCGCCTAATACATAGCTCGGACGCATCAGAACCGGATACCCCAGATGATTTGCCGCCTGGATTGCCTCATCCTCAGTGTAAACGGTCTGACCCGCTGCCTGTTTCATATTTAATTTTTTCAGCAGGGCTGCGAAACGTCCGCGATCCTCCGCCATATCGATGCTGTCTGCCGGAGTGCCGAGAACCGGAATATTGTTCTCTACAAGGCATTTTGTCAGACGGATCGCTGTCTGTCCGCCAAAGGCCACAACTGCGCCGATCGGCTTCTCGATCCGGATAATATCCAGCACATCCTCCGGTGTCAGCGGCTCAAAATACAGACGGTCTGCTACGTTGAAGTCGGTGGAAACGGTCTCCGGGTTGTTATTTACGATGACAACCTCATAACCGGCTCTCTTTAACGACCATACGCAGTGAACAGAGGCGAAATCGAACTCGATACCCTGACCGATACGGATCGGACCGGAACCAAATACCATAACAACCGGTTTTCCGCTTGCATTCTCTTTAATAAATTCTTCTGCCTCATCTTCCTCGCCGAAGGTGCTGTAGAAGTAAGGGGTACTTGCCGTAAACTCAGCGCTGCAGGTATCAACCATGCGGTAGCATGCCGGAACATGCTTGATTTCCGAAAGCCCGGTCATCTCCTTGATGACTGCATCCGGGAATCCGTTCTGTTTGGCTTCCATATAAAGCGCATCGCTCAGAGCCTCAGACTGCATCCGGCGTTCCAGGGACAGGATATGCATCAGTTTATTTAAGAACCACTCGTCGATCTTGGTCAGCTCATGAATCTCGGCAACGGTCACGCCGCGCTTGAAGCTCTCATAGATTGCAAACAGACGCTCGTCATCCTGCGCCAGAATTTTTTCTCTCAGCTCTTCCACACTCATCGGCGCCAGTTTCTTCATGTTCAGGCTGTTCTGGGAGATCTCCGCGCCGCGGACTGCCTTCATGAGCGCCTGCTCAAAGTTGCGGCCGATCGCCATAACCTCGCCGGTTGCCTTCATCTGGGTACCCAGCTTCCGGCGTCCGTAAACGAATTTATCAAATGGCCATTTCGGGAATTTAACCGTTACATAGTCAAGGGCCGGCTCGAAGCATGCCATCGTCTCGCCGGTTACCTCGTTCGGGATCTCGTCCAGATGATAACCGATCGCAATCTTGGTTGCCACGCGGGCAATCGGATATCCGGTTGCTTTCGAAGCAAGGGCGGAAGAACGGGATACACGCGGGTTTACCTCGATAACGGCATATTCAAAGCTCTCCGGATTCAGCGCAAACTGGCAGTTGCAGCCGCCCTCGATGCCCATCGCCTGGATAATATTCAGCGCTGCGGAACGAAGCATCTGGTATTCCTTATCCGCCAGCGTCACAGCCGGTGCGATAACAATGGAGTCGCCGGTGTGGACGCCGACCGGGTCAAAGTTTTCCATCGAGCAGACCGTAATCTCGTTGCCGATGGCATCGCGCATTACCTCAAACTCGATCTCCTTCCATCCGGAAATACATTTCTCAACCAGAATCTGATTGATCGGTGACAGGCGGATACCCGCCTCCGCGATGTTGTAAAGCTCTTCTTTATTTGCCGCAATACCGCCGCCGGTACCGCCCAGGGTAAAGGCCGGACGCACGATAACCGGGTAAGAAATAACCTCGGCAAAATCAAGCGCATCCTCGATGGTTGTGACAACCTTGGACGGAATGACCGGCTCACCGATAGCTTCCATCGTGTCTTTAAAGCACTGGCGGTCCTCCGCCTTATCGATGGTCTCCGGGGACGCGCCGAGAAGCGTTACATTGTGGCTCTTTAAGAAACCTTCTTTGGCAAGCTCCATGGACAGTGTCAGTCCGGTCTGTCCGCCCAGGGTGGACAGGATGCTGTCAGGCTTCTCTTTTTCAATGATTCTCTTGACAAATTCCAGGGTCAGCGGCTCGATGTATACGTGATCCGCGATGGCGCTGTCCGTCATGATGGTTGCCGGGTTGGAGTTTACTAAAACGACCTCCAGACCTTCCTCTTTTAAAGCCCGGCACGCCTGCGTTCCTGCATAATCAAACTCTGCCGCCTGACCGATGACGATAGGACCGGAACCGATTACCATAACTTTTTTCAGGGATTTATTTAACGGCATGACGCGCCCTCCTTTTCCTTATAATCTCTCATCATCTGAATGAAACGCCCAAACAGCTCTTCCGTATCCTTCGGACCTGCACAAGCCTCTGGATGGAACTGGACGGTAAATGCCGGCATATCGTGGTAGGTGATGCCCTCGCAGGTGCCGTCGTTGACATTGATAAATGTCTCCTCCGCGCCCTCCGGCAGCGTATCGCGCAGTACCTCATAGCCGTGGTTCTGGCTGCTGATGTAGACGCGTCCGGTCGTCAGATCCTTGACCGGCTGGTTCGCACCTCTGTGACCGAATTTCATCTTTCCAGTCTTCGCGCCCTTGGCAATCGCCAGCAGCTGGTGTCCCAGGCAGATGCCGAACATCGGTTTTCCAGCCTTCGTAATCTTTCGGATCTCCTCGATGATCTCCGGGTTGTCCTCTGGGTTGCCTGGACCGTTGGAAAGCATGATTCCGTCCGGATTCATTGCCAGAATCTCCTCCGCCGTCGTACCTGCCGGAAGGTCAGCCACGCGGCATCCGCGCCTGGTCAGCTCGCGGATGATATTTTCCTTTGCGCCAAAATCCCAGAGCACAATCTGGAACTCTTCTTTCTCATCCGCCGGTTTGATCTCACATTTCTTTGGTGTAACGGTTTCAACCGCCTTTGTAATGTGGAAGTTTTTCACTTCCTCCAGCTTTTTCGCATCATACGGCGGCTTCACCTCGGTCAGCCAGCCGTTCATCGAACCGGATTCACGAATGGTTTTTGCCAGCTTTCTCGTATCGATTCCATAGACGCCCGGGATGTTTCTTTCTTTAAAAAAGGTGTCAAGATCCCCACTGCATCTGAAGTTGGAAGGTTCCTGACACCACTCTTTTACGATATAGGCTGATAAATATACCTCTTCATTCTCGAAGTCCTGCGGAATCACTCCGTAGTTTCCGATTAACGGAAATGTCTGAACGACAATCTGTCCAAAATAGCTGGGATCTGTGATCGTCTCAAGGTATCCTGTCATACCGGTTGTGAATACGACTTCTCCGGTCACTTCACGTAAAGGAGCGCCAAAGCTTTTTCCCTCAAAATAGTCGCCGTTTTCCAACAGAAGATATACCGGTTTCTCCATCTGGTCACCATTCCTTTCTCTCTCGTACCCTGCCTTCTCAAACCGCTTCGTCGCCAGACCGCTTTTTCTTGTATTTGGACGATTTACCGCTTCCGTTTACATAGGATGTATGCGGCAGCTGGCTCTTTTTACTGTCTGTTCCGGCAGTTTACTTTTTCATTCTCAATAACCTTACATTTGAGCAAATCTGTTTTCCTCAGATGCTTTTTTTACATCATTACAGACACATTTTATAAATTGTCTGATTATGCAGAAAAAGCGTCCATGAGCCTAAGCCCATGAACGCCCTTGTTCATATTCTGAAAGATTATAGCATAGTAAAGTTCTATGCGTCAAGAGATTTTTTATACATTTTTATGCTCTTTATGCGTTATTTATGTATTTTTATGCATTCCTGTGTTTCTTGCTTTAAATGTAATAGCTGGCTTCCGTATTTTTTTACTGCAAAAAATTAAAGTCTTGATGGGAGTCTTCTCGACTGAAATAAATGCTTGTTCTTATGCCTGTTTCTTTATATAATGATGTTAGGTCAAAAGGAATTTTGGCATTTTTGATTTAGGAGGTATTTTTTCATGGATAAAATCACCAGCTTTACTATCGATCATCTGAAGCTGCTTCCCGGTGTCTATGTTTCCCGCAAGGACCGCGCAGGGGATCAGGTGATCACAACCTTTGATATCCGCATGACACGCCCCAACTATGAGCCAGTCATGAATACGGCGGAGGTTCACACCATCGAGCACCTGGCTGCCACCTGGCTGCGAAATAACGAGGAGTGGAAAGACCGCGTCCTCTACTTCGGACCGATGGGCTGCCGCACCGGCTTTTACCTGCTTCTCGCAGGCGACCTGACATCCGAGGAGATCGTGCCGCTGATGAAAGGGCTCTTTACTTTCATGCGCGACTATAAAGACGAGGTTCCGGGTGCTTGTGCAAAAGATTGCGGCAACTATCTCGATATGAACCTGCCGATGGCAAACTGGCTGGCTGACCGCTTTCTGCGCGAAGTCTTAGATGGAATTGGTCCGGAGAGACTGGTTTATCCGGAATAAAAGACAAGAATAGCAGGCGGTATGCTTTGAAACACAAAACCCCCAGATGCTGCAGCATCTTAGGGGGTTTATTCTATTATTTTCTATTTTCCCTATTTTCTTGCATCCGCAGCCGCTGCATGTCCAGATAATCCTTCTCCATGCGCCATACGCGATACAAGCGGTGCGATCCGCGCGGATGCCTCCGGGGTCATGCTCTGATGGGTACAGGTCTTTAAGAATGTACCAACCCAGACACCGCCGGTATAACGTGCCGCCCGAAGAGTCGGAAGTGTGTGGTTGGTTCCGGAAGCATAATCACCAAATACCTCTGCCGTATTCTGACCGATAAACAGAGAACCGTAATTAACCAACTTCGGAATCAGTGCATCCGGGTCTTCCACGTTGAGCTCCAGATGCTCCGGTGCGTACTCATTCGCATACTGAACCGCCTCGTCCAAGCTGTCTACCACGCCGATCTCTCCAAACGTATCCCAGGACTGTCTCGCAATCTTTGCCGTATCCAGAATCTTCAGCTCTTCCTCTACCGCCTCAATCACGCTCTTTCCAAATGCCTCATCCGTTGTCAGAAGAATGCCTTTCGCATTGACATCATGCTCAGACTGTGCCAGCAGATCGGCCGCCACCACCTTCGCACTCGCTTTTCCGTCGGCGATTACCAGGACCTCGCTCGGCCCGGCTACGAAGTCGATGCCGACCTGCCCGTAGCACTGACGTTTCGCCTCGGTTACGAAGCGGTTACCCGGTCCTACAATAATATCCACCGGCTTGATACTCTCCGTTCCATAGGAAAATGCCGCGATCGCCTGTGCACCGCCCAGTGCATAGATCTCATCCACGCCAGCCAGATCCATCGCTACCAGCGTCCTGGCATTGATATGACCCGTTCCACGCACTACCGGAGAGCAGGCGGTGATACGTTTTACTCCCGCTGCCTTCGCCGGAGTCGCTAACATCAGTGCCGTCGAATACAGTGGATAATTGCCGCCCGGCACATAACAGCAGCAGGACTCCACCGGAATGATGCGGTGTCCTAAAAAGACTCCCGGCTCCGGGCTGAAATTGTCAAGGGGTTTCACTGTCTGCCTCTGCGCGTTCGCAAATGCCTCAATATTGTGATGCGCCGCTTTCAGATCCGCCAGCTCCTGCTCGCCCAGCTCCTTATAAGCCGCATCAATCTCCTCCCGGCTGACCCGCAGCGATTCACGGGTACATCCGTCAAACTTCTCATTGTACTCCTTCAGAGCCGCATCCCCGCGCGCCCGGATCTCACCAATAATCCCTGCCACGGTCTCCCGCAGATTCCGGTTATCTTCCTCGCTTCGAACCTGTGCCTCTTTTATAATCTTGATCATACATTCTGCCTCTCTGTATAAGTTTTATCATTTTTTCCAAGTATAGCACAAGTTTTTTTATTTTGCGATACAAAATAAACCCATTTCCTAACTCTGTTTTCCTTATATGTTACTGTTCTCGCATACGCGACCGGTAACGGAATATGCCGTGGCTTCGCATTTAAATACAGCAAATTCCTGCTGCCACCACGTTTTCTTACGGCACTTTCGGTTCCAAAAGTGCCTACACGTAAACAGTAGCCCTTATATGCGTCCACACATTACACAGACCGCACTTTATTTCGTCCGGGATCACGCTTTTCTCTTAGACAACCGTCTCAATATTCTTAACCACAAATCCCTCTTTTTCAACCGCTTCCTGCAGCTTCGCATCGTCCACGCCATTCTCATAGAACACTCGGGCAATGCCTCTGTCTACGTCCGCATCTGCACGGATGACGCCGTTCTGGGCGGTCAGGGCTTTTTCAACGGATTTCTTGCAGTTTGCACAGTGCATACCCTCGATCCGCATGATCTTGGACGGGGTACCCGCTGTAACCGCTTTCTTGGAAAGATCTTCGCCGCGCGCACCAGCATTCCCATCGCTGCCGCAGGAACCGCAGCTTCCACCGGAGCATCCGCAGCATCCGCCGCCCTTTCCCGTGTAATGACGGATCGCCGAACGTAATGCCAGCAAAAGCAAAATCGCTACTACAATTAAAATTCCAATATCAATCGGTCTCATACGTTATCGTCCTCTCTTCTCTGACTTTTCGATGAATGGCTTCGGAGTATCTTTTTTATTTTATCATACACACGACAGATAAAATATCCTACAAAATAAACTACCAGAAAACCAATCACACCATAAAACATGGATCCAGATGAATCCCCCATCTATGCTTTCTCCTTTTCTTTTTTGAAATCGAATAAAACTGCCTCCAAACAGCAGACTTTCATCCTGCTATCCGAGGCAGCCTTATAAAGGATTAATTTTATCACTTATGATTACAGGCACCTGCCGATGCCCGGTCAGCGGAAACGCAAAACCACCGGCCGGACGGCAGAACCTGTTTTATTTTTCATTTAGAAACTAACTTATGAAGCTGCCTCTACAGAGCTTCTTGTGTAGCTCTTCTGATCCTTGTATGGATCCGGACGAAACAGCATGAACAGCATGAGTACAAGAAGGACTGCTGCCACGATAGTCCATACGTTGAATGCAACTGCGCCAAGTACCAGACCACCTAACTGATATACAATCAGGGATACAGCGTAAGCGAAGAGATTCTGATACAGGATAGCGAACCAGAACCATTTTCTGGACTGGAGCTGCTGTGCCATCGTTGCGATAGCTGCCAGACACGGAGAGTCAAGCAGGTTGAACAGCAGGAATGTAAAGGCTGCGATGGTTGTCGGGAACCATGTCTGGATTGCTGCTGCTACGACATCGGTCTCCTCAGACAGATCCTCGGATACATTTGCCAGAACGCCCATGGTGGAAACGATAGCCTCTTTTGCTGTGAAACCAGTGATGGAAGCTGCAACCGGCTGCCACTCGCCGAAACCAAGCGGACGGAACAGGATTGCGATAGCGCCGCCCAGCATAGCCAGGATAGAATCAGCAGATTCTTCTACCAGACCAAATCCACCGTCTACAAATCCGAAGGAGGACAGGAACCACATAACAACGCAAGCCAGGAACAGGATTGTACCAGCCTTGATGATGAATCCCTTCAGACGCTCCCAAACATGAAGGAGAACGGTCTTAGCGGACGGAATGTGGTACGCCGGAAGCTCCATAACGAACGGAGCTGGTTTGCCGGAGAACGGTTTGGTCTTCTTTAACATGATCGCGGATACAAGAACCGCAACGATACCTACAAAGTACATGATCGGAGCCATCATAGTAGCCAGATCCATGTCGCCGCTCATATAACCAGCCATAACGCCGCCCATCAGAGCGATAACCGGCAGCTTCGCACCACACGGAACGAAGGTTGCTGTCATGATGGTAAGACGTCTGTCGTTGTCCTGCTCGATGGTCTTAGACGCCATGATACCAGGAACGCCGCAGCCAGAAGAAATCAGCAGCGGGATGAAGCTCTTACCGGACAATCCGAAGTGACGGAATACACGGTCCATAACGAATGCGATACGTACCATGTAACCACAATCTTCCAGAATGGAAAGGAAGAGGAACAGGATAGCCATCTGCGGAACGAAACCAAGAACGGCACCAACACCGCCGATGATACCATCCACTACAAGGCTTACAATCAGGTCAGAAGCGCCTGCTGCTGCCAGTGCATCGCCAGCCCAGCCCTGAATTGCGCCAACAAATGTATCATTGGTCCAGTCTGTTACGAATGTACCAACCGTAGTAACGGATACATAGTAAACCGCCCACATAACAAGAACAAAGATCGGAATACCAAGTAAACGGTTGGTTACGATGCTATCGATCTTATCCGAAAGACTCATCTTCTGAGCCGGTTTCTTTACGGTCTCCTCGATAACCTTCTGGATGTATACATATCTCTGGTCAGTGATAACGGACTCAGCGTCATCATCAAACTCTTTCTCCAGCTCCTTGGTGTAACGGGAGAAACGGTTGTCTGCACTAAGACCAAGCTGCTCTGCAACCTTGCTGTCGTTCTCAAGAATTTTGATTGCATACCATCTCTTCTCTGCATTCGGAATGCTGGACGGAAGCTCTGCCTCGATTGCGCTTACTTTATCCTCTACACCGCTCTCGAAAATAGCACTTACAGTGCCTGCAGCATGGCTCTTTGCAACCTTGATTGCCTCTGCAATGACTTCCTTCAGACCGGTTTTCTTCAGCGCAGAAGTCTCGATGATCGGGCAGCCAAGTTTCTTGGACAGTGCCTTTACATCAATGTTAATGCCGTTCTTCTTCAGAAGATCGCACATATTTAAAGCGATAACAACCGGAATACCTGTCTCGATCAGCTGTGTGGTCAGATACAGGTTACGCTCAATGTTGGTTGCATCGACTAAGTCTACGATGACATCCGGATTCTCTTTTAAGATAAAATCACGGGTTACAACTTCCTCCAGTGTATACGGAGAAAGGGAATAAACTCCTGGAAGGTCCGTTACATTTACCTCTTCTCCCGAAGCATCTTTTAATTTACCGGTTTTCTTCTCAACTGTAACACCCGGCCAGTTACCTACATACTGGTTTGCACCCGTCAGTGCGTTAAACATGGTTGTTTTACCGCAGTTCGGGTTACCCGCCAAAGCAATATGAATTGCCATTTTTCATCCTCCTGCTTTTTTAATCAAACTTATTAAACTGTCTGAACATCTACGCACTCAGCATCGGCTTTACGAAGTGAAAGCTCATATCCACGAATCGTAACCTCTACCGGGTCGCCCAGCGGAGCTACTTTTCGAATAAAAATCTCGCTTCCCTTCGTGATGCCCATATCCATGATGCGGCGTTTGTATGCGCCTTCGCCATGAATCTTGACAACTTTGACGGTAGATCCAACCTGTGCATCTTTAAGCGTCATTCTCTGTTCCTCCTAACCATTCCAATTTTTTACTCGGGATTCCGTCTGCTTTTCTACCATACAACCTGCTCCGGAATATCCCCATTCCCTTGTCTTAGACCAGAATGTGTCTTGCCTGATCCTTATTTATAGCCACTCTGGACTCCTTTACGTGAATAATCACGTCTCCGTCCAGCTGGGTTATCAATTTTACTTCGGTTCCCTCGTTAAATCCCATGGATTTTAAATGAGAACGAACCTCTGTGTTTCCGCTGATCTTTTTGATCGTATAGGCGGTTCCTACGGTTGCCATCGAAATCGGCATTGCTCCCTGCATACGATTCTCCTTCCTCTGTTTTTCCACCTTCTGCCCGTCATGATGTCTCACTTGGCGGAAACGGCTGTTTTCATCTGCCGGTAATCTAATTGATTCGCGTACATTAATTTTCATTAGTGCCTGCTAACAGTTGTTAGAGAGAGCTAATTTTCATTAGATGAGACTAATTTTCATTAGTTTCTCCTAACCCATACATAAGGTTAGCACATGCTAACTTTATTGTCAAGTTTTTTTGCCTGACCTGGAAATAAAAAAAGGGCGTGTTTTACGCCCGAAAATTGTCAAAAATTCCCATAGGATAAAAGTCATCCCAGCCATTTTCCCACAAAATACAGCGTCAAAAGATGCGCCGGATAATAGACATAAAAGAAGGAACGAAATCTGCTCCGACCTCTGGAGCCATCATATAACATGAAGCAGACGGCCGTGAGCGCCAGCACCCAGAGGGGTTCCTGCCACGCGAACGCTCCGATGAGGACGGCAACGATTATCTTCATAAACACCCCTGCCGTTTTCTCATGAAAAAGAATGTTCCTTGGCACGTTAGTGCCTTTTTGTGTAATAGGGAATTCCAAGGAATTTCCTATTACACAAAAATAAAATGCCAGCACCATTCCCATCCCCCATGCGCCGCCGTCTGCTCCCGCCGCTTCTGTCAGCGTACAGAACACTGCCGTTAGCACCAGCTTCTCCCAGATACCGTTTCCATACCGCTCTAACAGCTCCATCGCAACCAGCGCCAGAAAAAAGGTCAGGCAGACATTCTGGTGCTGTGCATCCATCCACCGTCCGGAAAATGCCAGATCATACGGAATCTCCGACACAACCGCCGCCAAAAGCAGCCTCCGTCCATAACATCTGCGATCCCGCGTGTGAAAAAAACCTTCTACTAATAAAAAGGCGAACAATGGAAACGCCAGATCCCCAAATGTCCGGAATCCCGGAACCGGTCTGCAGATCACCGCAATGTGGTCTGCCGTCATCGCCAGGAGTGCTAAATATTTAAGGGCGGAGGCGCTGAGATGGAGGCGGGTTAAAACCACTCTTTCCATCCCCTCTGATTTCTCATTCTGCTTTTCCTTGATTCGATCTTTTATCGCACTCTCCTCCCTTCGTTTCCTGTCCATTCTATCTCTATTCCATCAAATTATACTGAACATTTCACCCGCTGTCCATCCGCACTTTTCCATTCCCTTTTTCTCCATCTCCCCTATTTTCCCATTCTCATTTTCCACTCTTTCTCCCCATCTTTTTTCTTTATTTTCTCTAATAAAAAATGTAGTTTTTTCTTATAAATAAAGGCTTTTCGGCACTTTTCCGCGTCTTTTTTACACTAATTTTACATTTTATTTGACAAACGAAAAACCGTGTTATATTCTGTAAATGGTGCTGGTGCGAGATCCTGCTGAAAAAGCAAAAATCCCGCACCGCTCTTCATTTTAAATACTAAAAAATACACGGACAAAAGAGGTAGAATCTCATGGCAGGTTTAGATATTATTTGCATTGGCGCTATCAATTATGACTATATGTTTCACTGCACCGGGCTCGATCTGGTGGAGACATCCGCCGGTGGAGGCGACGAGAACTTAAGCAACCCGATTTCCGATGTGGAAAACGATATTCAGGAGCTGGCGATAAAAGGCAAGGAATACACAACCCAGATCGGCGGTTCTGCTTTCATCACCCTGAAAGTGGCAAAGCATATTCTCCCTAACCTGCAGGTCGCTTACGTCGGCGTGTGCGGCACGCCCAGTCCATTCGATCTGCGCTTCGGCAAGACAAATGACATTGACGCCGAGCTGGCGCACCTGGATAACCGTGACTGGCTGTTTACCACGCGCGAGCGCTTCGACGATCCATATTCCAAAGCGATTGCCAAATCGATTGTCCGCCTTTATAATCACACGCGCAATTGCATCAAGATCGCGCCGTGTGCCAACAACACTCTCTTAGACCGCATCCATGAACAGGAAGCCCGGACGGGAACCACACTGGCGGAGTACCTCGCGCAGGCCCGCTGGATCCACCTGTCATCCCTGTCTGATTTCGACCAATTCGAGGCAATCATGCAATCGGTCATCCAGGCAAAACATTTAAATCCTGCCATGAAAGTCAGCATGGATCCTGGTTTTGAGTATACATCGCTGCGCCGTGAGCGCTTACAGCCACTGATCGCATATGCCGATTATGTTTTCTTAAATAAATCCGAAAAGAAAAACCTCGGCTTCAATGCCCGCAGCGCCCGTCCGCTCTACGCGAACCTCTGTGAGTATTTTTCTGCGATCAACCCGGATCCCACCCGCACCCTCATTGTCAAGCACGATGACCGCCATGAGCTGATCCATTTTAAGGACGGCGTATGTCAGATCCGCACAGTCCGCCACAAAAAGCTCTACCAGTACCAGCTAAACAACGATACCGGCGCCGGTGATTCCTTTGCCGGCGGTTTCATCAGCGGTATGCTCGATGATCGGCTCAATTCGGATATCGCTGAGCCGATCCAGCTCGGTGTTCTGGCTGCCAAGGGACGGATGCGTAGTTTTGATTATGAGAACCCGTATCTGAATATACAGAAATTGACCGATGCTTTTTTCGAAGCTCTATAATATTTTTTTCAAGTGCTGTTAAATAGCGCAGAGTGAATTGCAGCCATCATTTCAGGAGAAAAGTACGTTACTTTTCTCCTGTTTATCCTTATATAATTATATATATAATGTCTGTACACATCTAAAAACTTCTTTCATATATTAATATCAATTTGATATTGATTTTGGAGATCCCATGATCCGCCTCAGCCTATGTATGATCGTCAAAAATGAAGAAGCCGTTTTGACGCGTGTTTTAGCATCTGCCATACAATTTGCGGATGAAATCCTCGTCGCCGACACCGGTTCCACCGATCGAACTGTAGAAATCGCCCGGCAATACACCAAACATATTTATCACTACCCGTGGAACGATGATTTCGCCGCCGCGCGCAATTTCATCTGTGAAAAGGTCACAACCGAATACTGGATGTGGCTCGACGCCGACGATGTCGTTCCCGCCAAATCGATTACAGCGATTTTAAAGTTGAAAGAAACTTTAAGCAAATCCCCGCAGCCCGACGTTGTCATGATGAAATACATCGCTGGATTCCAGCCGGACGGCACACCTGCATTTACCTACGATCGCGAACGGATTCTGCGAACGGACCGGCATTTTCGCTGGAAAGGACGCGTCCACGAAGCCATCGCGCCACGCGGCAGAATTCTCTATTCTCCTATTCAGATCGAACACCGGAAGCCTGCTTCCGCTCTCACCCATTCTGACCGGAACCTGAAAATCTATGAAACAATGCTTGCAGACGGCGAACTGCTCGATCCGCGCCATCAATACTACTACGCCCGCGAACTCATCGACCACAAACAATACGAAAAAGCCCGCCCGGTTCTGGAACATTTCCTAAACGAACCGGACGGGTGGTATGAAAATAAGGCGGACGCCTGTCTGCTTCTGGCGCGCTGCCATGAAATGCTCAGAAATACGGCTGCCAGCCAGCTTTCTCTGTTCCAGAGTTTTCTCTACGACCGCCCACGTGCTAAAACCTGCTGTGAGATCGGACGGTTGAAACTTTCCCTCGGAGAAATTTCCCAGGCTGTTTTCTGGTACCAGCTTGCCCTCAAAGACCGACCAGAATATCATCCAAATGCCTTTATCGAAGCCGATTACTATGATTTCATTCCTTTAATCCAGCTATGCGTCTGCTATGATCGGATGGGAAACTATGATAAGGCACTGTATTATCATAAGGAAACAAAAAAAATCCGCCCGGATTCTCCGGCGGTTTTGACAAATGAAGAATACTTTCAAACCATATCCTCAAACCATAAAACAAACGGATTACCTATCTTGTGACATTCGCTCCGACCTCTGCAGTGGTCTGAGCAGCGGACTGGGAGTCGTTCCATCCAGCGGCATCCACACTTTCTACATTCATTCTTACCGTCTTCCACACTTATAATATTCCACAGTTCCCAACCCTCAATTTCCCCGCCCCTTTCTGCTAATGCACATCTCTTTCATCGCACACATATACTACATCAGGATGGATGTCCTAAATCTGGAAAGGAGTTTTTTATGTTTCGTCATTCATGTAATTTTCCCTACTATTTTGATGATAGTGACTATGAAAATAACGGCTATGGGCGCTGCGGACGCGATCGCGGCTGTCCCGGTTCTTTTGAACCCTACAACTGCTGTCGTCCCGGTCCCATAGGACCACGCGGCTGCCCCGGACCGATCGGACCTGTCGGTCCCACTGGTGCTGCCGGACTCGATGGACTGGACGGCGCTACGGGTCCGGCTGGGCCGACTGGTCCGACCGGGCCGACCGGCGCTACCGGTCCTGCGGGTCCAGCTGGGCCGACCGGCACTACCGGGGCTGTTGGTCCGACTGGGCCGACCGGCGCTACCGGCGCTGCGGGTCCGGCTGGGCCGGCTGGCGCTGACGGGGCTGCGGGCGCTACGGGTCCGACTGGGCCGGCTGGCGCTGACGGGGCTGCGGGTCCGACTGGGCCGACCGGGGCTGACGGCGCTACCGGCCCAACTGGCGCTACAGGAGCTACCGGCGCTGCGGGTCCGACTGGCGCTACAGGTCCTACCGGCGCTGCAGGAGCTGTCGGCGCTACAGGAGCTACCGGCGCAACGGGTCCTACCGGCGCTACAGGTCCTACCGGTCCCGCCGCCACCGTTACCGCCGCTGCTCCCGTCGCAGATGCAACAAGTGCTGAAGATGTCGTTGAACGCTTCAATGAACTTCTTGCCAACCTGCGTGCCGCCGGACTTCTGGCAACCGACAATGCGTAAAAGGCTGAAATTCTGTGAAAAAGAATGTACCTTGACACATTCGGGCGTCTCGCGCGGTCGCTTGCGACATGTTTCTGCTTCGCGCGAGTACGCATCCTCGCGGAGCGTTTGTTGTTTCATAGAACGCAATTTCCTATGAAACAACAGAAAAACCCCGGAAACCTTACGGTTCCGGGGTATCTCTTACGTCTGGACACAATGCGCTTCCTGGAAGCGACTTTATAATATATATACGGTACATCTTCTTGCCTGCTGCGCATACAAGAAGCACCTTTGTTTAATTCATTGATTACTCGATGATAGTAGCAACTCTACCAGATCCTACTGTACGGCCGCCCTCACGGATAGCGAAACGAAGACCCTGCTCCATAGCTACCGGATGAATCAGCTCTACAGTCATCTCTACGTTGTCGCCCGGCATACACATCTCGGTACCAGCCGGTAACTCACAAACGCCTGTTACGTCAGTGGTTCTGAAGTAGAACTGCGGACGATAGTTGTTGAAGAACGGAGTATGACGACCACCCTCGTCTTTTGTCAGAACGTAAACCTGAGCAGTAAATTTCTTATGGCATTTTACAGAGCCCGGTTTAACCAGACACTGACCACGCTGGATGTCAGTTCTCTGAACACCACGAAGCAGAGCACCGATGTTATCACCAGCCTCAGCCTGATCAAGCAGCTTACGGAACATCTCGATACCAGTTACAACAGTCTTACGAGTCTCCTCGTGAATACCAACGATCTCAACCTCATCGTTCAGTTTCAGAGTACCACGCTCAACACGGCCGGTAGCAACAGTACCACGACCTGTGATGGTGAATACGTCCTCGATTGGCATCAGGAACGGCTTATCAGTAGCACGTACCGGATCCGGAATGTAGGAATCTACAGCGTCCATGAGCTCCATGATCTTGTCGCCCCACTCGCCGTTCGGATCTTCAAGAGCCTTCAGAGCAGAACCCTGGATGATCGGTGTGTCATCGCCCGGGAACTCGTACTCGTTCAGCAGGTCTCTGATCTCCATCTCAACCAGCTCAAGCAGCTCCGGATCGTCTACCATATCGCACTTGTTCATGAATACTACGATGTACGGTACGCCTACCTGACGGGAAAGCAGGATGTGCTCTCTTGTCTGAGCCATAACACCATCGGTAGCAGCTACAACCAGAATAGCGCCATCCATCTGAGCAGCACCAGTGATCATGTTCTTAACGTAGTCAGCATGTCCTGGGCAGTCAACGTGTGCGTAATGTCTCTTCTCTGTCTGATACTCAACGTGTGCAGTAGAGATAGTAATACCACGCTCTCTCTCTTCCGGAGCTTTATCGATATCCTCGAAGTTCTCAGCTGTGTTACCAGCTACTCTTGCAGCCAGAACTTTTGTGATAGCTGCTGTCAGGGTTGTTTTACCATGGTCTACGTGTCCGATAGTACCAATGTTACAATGCGGTTTAGTTCTTTCAAACTTTGCTTTTGCCATTTTAAGACGTCCTCCTTAATTTACACCCAATACGGGTATCTCAATTTATGTTAGGCTGACTCTAATTATATTCGATTAGAGCCGTTTTTTCAAGCCTAATATTGCTTTTCCGGGCAGTTATCTGCCCGGAAAAGGCAATATAGTTACATTTTTAATTATTTCTCAGCTTTTCCAGCAAGAACTTTCTCCTGAACGCTCTTCGGAACCTGCTCATATTTCTCAAAGAACATGGAGTAGTTACCACGTCCCTGAGTTCTGGAACGAAGGTCGGTAGAATAACCGAACATCTCTGCCAGCGGAACATAAGCCTTAACCAGCTTGCCGCCGCCGATGTCTTCCATACCCTCGATACGACCACGACGAGAGTTGATATCACCGATGATATCACCCATATACTCTTCCGGCATGGTTACCTCAACCTTCATGATCGGCTCAAGCAGTACCGGGTTACCTTTACGCATAGCATCCTTGAATGCCATGGAACCTGCGATATGGAAAGCCATCTCAGAAGAGTCGACCTCATGGTAGGAACCATCGTATACGTCAGCGTGAACGCCGAGTACCGGGAATCCGCCGAGGATACCTGCCTTAGCAGCCTCTTCGATACCTTCGCCTACAGCCGGGATGTACTCTTTCGGGATAGCACCGCCGACAACGCTGGACTCAAACTTGAAGGTCTCTTCGCCGTTCGGATCCATCGGAGTGAAGTGTACCTTACAGTGACCGTACTGACCACGACCACCAGACTGTTTTGCATACTTGCTGTCTACATCTACAGCCTTTGTGAAGGTCTCTTTGTAAGCTACCTGCGGAGCACCTACGTTAGCTTCAACGTGGAACTCACGAAGCAGACGGTCTACGATAATCTCCAGATGGAGCTCGCCCATACCAGCGATGATTGTCTGACCAGTCTCTTTGTTTGTATAAGCACGGAAGGTCGGATCCTCCTCTGCCAGTTTTGCAAGAGCCTCGCCCATCTTGTCCTGACCAGCTTTGGTCTTCGGCTCGATAGCGATGTCGATAACCGGCTCCGGGAACTCCATGGACTCCAGGATTACCGGATGCTGCTCATCACAGATAGTATCACCTGTGGTGGAGAACTTGAATCCGATCGCTGCTGCGATATCACCGGAGTAAACCTTTTCCAGCTCGTGACGCTTGTTGGCATGCATCTGAAGGATACGTCCAACACGCTCTTTTTTGTCCTTTGTTGCATTCAGTACATATGAACCGGAGTTCATAACACCTGAGTACACACGGAAGTAAGCCAGCTTACCTACGAACGGGTCGGTCATGATCTTGAATACAAGAGCGGAGAACGGCTCTTCGTCGGAAGAATGTCTTACAGTCTCGTTGCCATCCAGGTCAACACCCTTGATCGGCGGGATGTCAAGCGGAGACGGCATGAACTCGATGATTGCATCCAGGAGCTTCTGAACACCCTTATTTCTGTATGCAGTACCACAGCATACCGGGATTGCCTGACACTCGCAGGTTGCTTTTCTTAATACTTTCTTTAACTCATCTACAGACGGCTCTTCACCCTCAAGGTAAGCCATCATCAGATCGTCGTCCAGCTCGCAGATCTTCTCTACCAGCTCGGTGTGGTAAAGCTCAGCGTCATCCTTCATATCCTCCGGGATATCAAGGATGCTAATGTCCTCACCCTTATCATCATTGTAGATGTATGCTTTCATCTCGAACAGGTCGATAATTCCCTTGAAATCATCTTCCTTGCCGATCGGAAGCTGTAAACAGATAGCATTCTTACCAAGTCTGGTCTTGATCTGCTCTACACAGCCATAGAAGTTTGCACCCAGGATATCCATCTTGTTGATGAATGCCATACGCGGTACATTGTAGGTATCAGCCTGACGCCATACGTTCTCAGACTGCGGCTCTACACCACCCTTAGCACAGAATACACCTACAGCACCGTCCAGTACACGCAGGGAACGCTCAACCTCAACCGTGAAGTCAACGTGTCCTGGAGTATCGATGATGTTGATACGATGCTCCAGAGCGCCTGGTTTCGGTTTGCAGTTTTCCTGCAGAGTCCAGTGACAGGTTGTCGCTGCAGAAGTGATGGTAATACCTCTCTCCTGCTCCTGAGCCATCCAGTCCATGGTAGCAGTACCTTCATGAGTATCACCGATCTTATAGTTAACACCAGTATAATACAGAATACGCTCAGTAGTGGTAGTCTTACCAGCATCGATATGAGCCATAATACCAATATTTCTGGTTCTCTCTAACGGATATTCTCTTCCAGCCAAAGCTTTTTCCTCCTATTAGAATCTGTAATGAGCAAATGCCTTGTTAGCCTCTGCCATCTTATGCATATCTTCTTTCTTCTTCACAGATGCACCAGTGTTGTTAGCTGCATCCAGAATCTCTTTTGCCAGTCTCTCTTCCTGAGTCTTCTCGCCTCTCTTACGGGAGTACAGAGTGATCCAGCGAAGTGCAAGAGCCTGTCTTCTTTCCGGCTTAACCTCGATCGGTACCTGATAGGTAGCACCACCGATACGTTTTGCCTTAACTTCCAGAACCGGCATGATGTTGTTCATTGCCTCTTCGAAAACCTCTACAGCTTCCTTACCGGATTCTGCAGCGACACGATCAAACGCGCCGTATACGATCTTCTGAGCAACGCCCTTTTTGCCGTCCAGCATGATGTTGTTGATTAATTTAGTAACAACCTTATTGTTGTACAGCGGATCCGCTAATACGTCTCTTTTCTGAGTATGTCCTTTACGTGGCACGTTACTTCCCTCCTTAATATCTGCTCCGGCGGGGAGCCGCGGGAGCCATTCATTAGATCTTAGGTACTCGCATTATTCGCTTAGTGAGGTCTTTCACGAACTTAGCGAATAAGCACACCTGCGAAACGAACGCGTCTTTCAGCGCGCCACCACGCATGGTGCCTCTTTCTTGGCGACGAATTCAATTTCTTGAACAGCCGTCTTCTTCGCCTTTTCACGAAATTGCTCACCTAAGTCTTGTTGCGTCTCGTGCGCGGTTCTATGATTCCCTGCAACCTACAGGATCAATATCAAAGTCCGGCACATTCATTCTAAATCTAATAGAACTTCTACCTAATTAAAATTATTTCTTGTCTTTCGGTCTCTTAGCGCCGTATTTGGAACGCGCCTGTTTTCTGTTGGCTACGCCTGCAGTATCAAGAGTACCTCTGATGATGTGGTATCTGGTACCTGGTAAGTCTTTTACACGACCACCACGAATCAGAACAACGCTGTGCTCCTGTAAGTTGTGTCCCTCACCCGGGATGTAGCTTGTTACTTCGATACCGTTGGAAAGACGAACTCTGGCGATTTTTCTAAGAGCAGAGTTAGGCTTTTTAGGTGTTGCAGTCTTAACGGCTGTACACACGCCTCTCTTCTGCGGTGCAGAAACGTTGATAGCTTTCTTCTGTAAAGAGTTGTATCCCTTCTGCAGAGCCGGAGCTGTTGATTTCTTTTCAGATGTCTGTCTTCCCTTTCTTACTAACTGGTTAAATGTAGGCATCCTTTTCACCTCCTGTGATATTGTCTGTGGTTGCTTTTTTAAGCTTGTATTTCCGCGCAGAAATTCCTTGAATTTTGCACGCTTACTTATTATAGCTAGTTTGAGTTGCACTGTCAAGGTATAAAATGCAAATTTTTCCCGTAAAATAAAGGGTTTGTTACTGTTCACGCATACGTGCCCAGTAACGGAATTTGCCGTGGCTTCGCATTTAAATACGGCAAATTCCTGCTGCCACCACGTTTTCTTACGGCACTTTCGGTTCCAAAAGTGCCTACCTGTGAGCAGTAACAAGGGTTTTGCGCTGTAGACAGGTACAGTGCAAAACCCTCTATTGTCTCATCTGACTCTTTTTTTCTGGAAAATATCTTAAATATCCCGGAACTTCATTTCCGCTACTCCTGCGGTCCCATGTACTCCGAATCACCAAAACCAAGAATCAGCATAAAAAGCGGATTCAGGAAAAATAAACCAATAGTAAATCCTATCCCGTGACCATAGGCACACGCCAGCTTATAGAGTGCCACCACATTCATGAGTGCTGTTCCCAGAAGCGCAAGCGAACCGATAACTCCCACGATTCCGCCGAAGGAATTTAAAATACCTCCGCCGACCGCCAGTCCCAGTGCCACCCAGAAATACTGCACATCCCATGTCAGCCGGTACTGTACATAGCCATTGTAAATTGGAATGATGGATTTCCATCCTTCTTCCCCGGCTTTTGTAAAAATCTTCCAGTATGCAATTACCTGCAGAATATAAAAGATAAACGCAAATAATGCATATGCCATAATAAACGCCACCAATCCCATATGCTTTCCTCCTTTCAGTTTTTACTGTCCGAAGAACGTATTCACGCCAGCCAGCAATCCGTTCGCCAGCGTCTCAAGCGTCGCACCCGAATGATCGGACGCCTTATCTCCCAGCTCAATATCCACACTCGGAATCGTTGAATAGGAAGTCTGGGTCAAATCCATCTCCATGCTGCCTTTGGAATAAATCTTCACACCCGCGCTCTTTAAGCCGCTGATCAGCGACTCGCCCAGTTGGTTGTGCTGCTTCCAATGAGAGGCAACCGGCTCCATCGCACGGTAGGTTGCATTGCTTGGAACGCTCATGAAAAAGGCACCCTTGTTGCTGCTGGTTGAATCCCAGTGCAAGGCTATATGACAGTCCGCGTTGTTATTCGCAATGACCGTACGGGCTATATTATCCAGCTGTACATCATCTGATTCACGGATCATCAGTACATCATAGCCTGCATTCAGAAGTTTTGTCTTAAGCACCTTTGCCATAGCAAGTGTTACCTTGCTCTCTGCTGTTCCATCTGCAAAGGTCATACCGCTGGAAACTGCCACTGCTGAGGTAGCACCGGCTCCGGTTGTGCCGCCGGTTACTTTCGCACTTCCATCCGGATGACACTGGGTCTTGACGCTTCCGCCACCGTTTGTTCCATGTCCGGCATTGACACAGACCACTTTATTTTTCTTGTTGGAAGCAGTCGAGCGGTACAGGGTCGCAGTTCCGCTGTTGATCTTCGAATAATTTGCGTATTTATAATTAGAAGAAAGTGCGATCGCCGTGCCGCCGGATGTCTGCGCTCCCGCTGCTGTCTGGCTGGTTGTCTGGACAGCACCTGCAGATGCCGGTTTTTTGCTTGTCACATAGGCGGATGAAACGTAATACTTCTTTCCATTCAAAAGAATCATCGTCCACTGCCCGCTGGTTCCCACGCGCTCCAGCTTCTGACCGTAGGACAGATTGCCCGCGATATTATTGTCCTTGATCTGCGCCGATGTCCGGTAGCGCAGGGAAGACGTATTGACATACACCGAGTCACCTGCCAGCGCGATCTGCGACATACCGGCTGTCATCAGCAGAGCCGCCGCCAGTCCCAGTGTGTGTTTTTTGAGCCAATTGTGTCTCTTCATCTATATAATCTCCTTCCAATGTCTCTATTTTTAAAATAATTGTTTCTGTTTTGAAAGTCTAAAATCGTTAAATTTGTTCTTTAAATTTATACAATTTAATCACATTACTTTGGATTTTAAACATTTCCTTTATAAGTATAACGGATTTTCCCCTTCGATTCAACCAATCCCGCGCTTCTATTTCTTACGGTTTTCTGTCTATGATATGGCAGGAACGAATGTGCCTTGGCACATTCGGGCGTCTCGCGCGGTCGCTTGCGACAACCTACAGCTTCGCGCGAGTGCGCATCATTGGCACAAAAAAAGACCGCCGCATCTCTGCGGCGATCTCCAAAAAACGATTCCGTTTTTCATTTTTAATTATTCTTCACTCAGCTCATCCTCGTTGAGTACAATCTTGTCTGCCTCGTCCAGTTCAGCCGGCTCGTTGAAGTCGTCCTCTGCCAGATCGATATCATCCTCTTCCTCAACATCAGTGTTCAGCTTGATAGAGCGGTAACGCTTCATACCGGTACCAGCCGGAATCAGCTTACCAATCAGAACGTTCTCCTTCAGACCAATCAGCTTATCTACCTTTCCGTTGATGGCAGCCTCGGTCAGAACCTTGGTTGTCTCCTGGAAGGATGCAGCGGATAAGAAGGAGTCGGTTGCCAGAGATGCCTTGGTGATACCCAGCATAACCTGACGTCCGATCGCCGGCTCTTTGCCCTCGGCTTCCAGCGCCTCGTTCATCTCGTTGAAATCGAGTACATCCATGGATACGCCCGGCAGTACGTCGGAATCTCCACTTTCCTCAATCTTAATCTTCTTTAACATCTGGTGTACGATCATCTCGATATGCTTATCGTTGATTTCTACACCCTGTAAGCGGTATACACGCTGTACTTCCTGGATCATGTAATCCTGTACGGCGCGGACGCCCTTGATCTTCAGAATATCGTGCGGGTTCACGCTACCTTCGGTCAGCTCGTCACCAGCCTCCAGAACCGCGCCGTCCTGAATCTTGATACGGGAGCCGTAAGGAATCAGGTATGTCTTGGAATTGCCCGTCTCATTATCCGTGATAATGATCTCACGTTTCTTCTTGGTATCTTTGATGGTTGCCACACCGCCGAACTCAGCGATGATAGCAAGTCCCTTCGGCTTACGTGCCTCGAAAAGCTCCTCGACACGCGGAAGACCCTGTGTGATATCGCCACCGGCAACGCCGCCCGAGTGGAACGTACGCATGGTCAGCTGTGTACCAGGCTCACCGATAGACTGTGCCGCGATGATGCCGACTGCCTCACCGACCTGGACCGGCTGACCGGTTGCCATGTTGGCACCGTAGCACTTCGCACACACACCGATATGGGATTTACAGGTCAGGACGGTACGGATCTTGATGGAATCTCTGCCCTGTTTCTTCAATGCTGCCATAACAGCCGCTGCACGCTTCGGCGTACACATATGATTCTTCTCAATCACCACTTCACCTGTATCCGGGTCTGTGATTGTCTCAGCGATGAAACGTCCTGTGATACGCTCCTGCAATGTCTCGATGGTCTCCTGACCATCCATGAATGCCTTGATCTCCATATACGGAATCTCCGGCTTATCCCAGCAGCAGTCCTCCTCGCGGACGATCAGATCCTGGGATACGTCTACCAGACGTCTGGTCAGGTAACCAGAGTCGGCAGTACGCAGAGCCGTATCGGACATACCTTTTCGAGCTCCGTGTGCGGAGATGAAGTACTCCAGTACGTCCAGACCCTCACGGAAGTTGGACTTGATAGGAAGTTCAATCGTATGACCGGTCGTATCTGCCATCAGTCCTCGCATACCAGCAAGCTGTTTAATCTGCTTATCCGATCCTCGCGCACCGGAGTCAGCCATCATGAAGATGTTGTTATATTTGTCAAGTCCTGTCAGCAGGTCGTGAGTCAGCTGATCATCGGTTGCCTTCCAGGTCTCGATAACTTCTTTGTAACGCTCTTCCTCTGTGATAAGACCACGGCGGAAGTTCTTTGCGATATGGTCAACCGTTGCCTGCGCGTCAGCAATCAGCTTCGGCTTGCTTGCCGGTACGGTCATATCGGAAATCGATACGGTCATGGCTGCACGTGTAGAGAACTTGTAGCCAATCGCCTTGATATCATCCAGGGTGATCGCTGTCTGGGTTGCACCATGGACATTGATAACCTTCTCCAGAATCTGCTTTAACTGCTTCTTGCCTACGTGGAAGTCAACTTCCAGTTTCAGCTCGTTCTCTTTCTGGGAACGGTCTACGAAGCCCAGATCCTGCGGGATGATCTCGTTGAAGATGAAACGTCCAACGGTAGACTCGATGATACCAGTCTTCGTTGTGCCATCCGGCATCGTGCGGGTTACTCTTACTTTGACACGGGAATGCAGGGTAACAACCTTGTTCTCGTATGCAAGAATCGCCTCGTTGATACTCTTGAATGCCATGCCCTCGCCCTTGGCGCCCGGACGTTCCTGGGTCAGATAGTAAATACCAAGTACCATATCCTGAGAAGGAACGGCTACCGGACCACCATCGGACGGTTTTAACAGGTTATTCGGAGAAAGCAGCAGGAAACGGCACTCTGCCTGTGCCTCCACGGAAAGCGGAAGATGTACCGCCATCTGGTCGCCATCGAAATCGGCGTTGAATGCGGTACAAACAAGCGGATGCAGCTTGATTGCCTTACCTTCTACCAGAATCGGCTCGAATGCCTGGATACCCAGACGATGCAGTGTAGGAGCACGGTTTAACATAACCGGATGCTCTTTGATTACATCCTCGAGAACGTCCCAAACCTCCGGCTGAAGGCGCTCTACCATCTTCTTTGCATTTTTAATGTTATGAGCGGTTCCGTTGGAAACCAACTCTTTCATAACGAACGGTTTAAACAGCTCGATCGCCATCTCTTTCGGCAGACCGCACTGGTAAATCTTTAACTCCGGTCCTACGACGATAACAGAACGTCCGGAATAGTCAACTCGTTTACCCAGCAGGTTCTGACGGAAACGTCCCTGTTTACCCTTTAACATATCGGAAAGGGACTTGAGGGCACGGTTGCCAGGACCGGTAACCGGACGGCCACGGCGGCCATTATCAATTAATGCGTCAACTGCCTCCTGGAGCATACGTTTCTCGTTGCGCACGATGATATCCGGTGCGCCGAGCTCCAGAAGTCTTGCAAGACGGTTGTTACGGTTGATAATACGACGATACAGATCGTTTAAGTCGGAAGTTGCGAAACGTCCGCCATCCAGCTGTACCATCGGACGGATATCCGGCGGGATAACCGGGACAACGGTCATGATCATCCACTCCGGTTTGTTGCCGGAATTTCTGAATGCCTCTACGACTTCCAGACGCTTGATGATGCGGGCACGCTTCTGTCCGGTTGCATCCTGTAACTGGTTTCTCAGATCCTCAGAATCCTTCTCCAGGTCGATCGCCTTTAAAAGCTCCTGAATCGCTTCGGCACCCATGCCGACACGGAAAGAACCGTAACCGTATTTCTCGATCTCGTCACGGTACTCCTTCTCAGACAGAACCTGCTTCATCTGCAGTCCGGTCTGTCCCGGATCCAGCACGATATAGGAAGCGAAGTACAGAACCTTCTCCAGAGTTCTCGGAGAAATGTCCAGAATCAGACCCATGCGGCTCGGAATTCCCTTGAAATACCAGATGTGGGAAACCGGAGCTGCAAGCTCGATATGACCCATGCGCTCACGGCGGACGCTGGCTTTTGTAACCTCAACGCCGCAGCGGTCACAGATAACACCTTTATATCTGATTTTTTTATATTTACCACAGTGGCACTCCCAGTCCTTGCTCGGTCCAAAGATTCTCTCACAGAACAGGCCGTCTTTCTCCGGCTTTAATGTTCTGTAGTTGATGGTCTCCGGCTTTTTAACCTCGCCGTGAGACCACTCCAGAATCTTTTCAGGGGATGCCAAACCGATCTTGATTGCGTCAAATGTCAATGGTTGATATGTTTCATTTGTCTCTGGCATGAGCGGTACTCCCTCCTATCGATTATTCTTCGTCGTCAGATCCATTATCATCGGAAACGTCTGCATAGTCATCGTCCGTATAGCCGTCTGCCTCTGCTGTATACTCATCGTGCTCTACATCGGTCAGCTCACCATCTTTAAATTCCTGCTCCTGGTAACCGTAGTTGCCGAAGGACTCATTCTGAGAGTAACGCTTGCTGTCACCCTCGATGACGGAACGAAGATCGGTATCGCCTTCGTCGATGTTCTCCTTGAGCTCGATCTCGGAACCGTCTTCTGCCAGAACTCTGACATCCAGACCCAGGGACTGAAGCTCTTTTAAGAGTACCTTGAAGGACTCCGGAATACCCGGCTCCGGAATATTCTCGCCCTTGATGATTGCCTCGTATGTCTTCACACGACCTACCACATCATCGGACTTCACGGTCAGGATCTCCTGCAGCGTGTAGGATGCGCCATACGCCTCCAGAGCCCAAACCTCCATCTCTCCGAAACGCTGGCCACCGAACTGAGCTTTACCACCCAGCGGCTGCTGTGTAACGAGGGAGTAAGGACCTGTGGAACGTGCATGAATCTTATCATCAACCAGATGATGCAGTTTCAGGTAATGCATGTGTCCGATTGTAACCGGGCTGTCGAAGTACTCGCCGGTACGTCCATCTCTCAGGCGGACTTTACCGTCACGTCCGATCGGAACGCCCTTCCAGAGTTTTCTGTGCTCCAGATGGGTACCCAGATACTCCATAACTTCCGGATCTACAATATCTTTATATTTTGCTTCGAACTCTTCCCAGGAGGTGTTGACATAGTCATTTGCCATCTCCAGAGTGTTCTGAATATCTTTCTCGTCTGCGCCATCGAAAATCGGGGTGGATACATCAAAACCAAGTGCTTTGGCAGCAAGGCTTAAATGAATCTCCAGGACCTGTCCGATATTCATACGGGACGGTACGCCCAGTGGGTTCAGTACGATGTCGAGCGGGCGGCCATTCGGAAGGAACGGCATATCCTCAACCGGAAGTACACGGGAAACGACACCCTTGTTACCATGACGACCAGCCATCTTATCGCCGACGGAAATCTTTCTCTTCTGTGCAATGTAGATACGAACGGTCTTATTTACACCCGGAGCCAGCTCGTCGCCGTTCTCTCTTGTAAATACCTTCGCATCAATGATGATACCGTATGCACCATGCGGTACTTTCAGGGAGGTATCACGAACCTCTCTTGCCTTCTCACCGAAGATCGCACGTAACAGGCGCTCTTCTGCGGTCAGCTCGGTCTCTCCCTTCGGAGTAACCTTACCTACCAGGATATCACCGGCACGAACCTCTGCACCGATGCGGATGATACCGCGCTCGTCCAGATCTTTCAGTGCATCCTCGCCGACACCCGGAACATCTCTTGTGATCTCTTCCGGTCCCAGCTTGGTATCACGTGCTTCTGCCTCGTATTCCTCGATATGGACGGAGGTATATACATCCTCCTGAACCAGACGCTCAGACAGAAGAACGGCATCCTCGTAGTTGTAGCCTTCCCAGGTCATGAAGCCGATCAGCGGGTTTTTGCCCAGACCGATCTCACCGTTGCAGGTGGACGGACCATCTGCGATAACCTCGCCAGCTTCGACATGGTCATTCTTGTATACAATCGGTTTCTGATTGTAGCAGTTAGACTGGTTACTTCTCTTGAATTTTGTCAGATGGTATACATCGCGGTTTCCATCGGAATCTCTCTTGATGATGATCTCGTTGGAAGCGGAGCGCTCAACCACACCGGCATTCTTTGCAACGACACACACACCAGAGTCAACAGCTGCCTTCGCGGAAATACCGGTATCGACAACGGCTCTCTCGGTGGTCAGAAGCGGTACCGCCTGACGCTGCATGTTCGATCCCATCAGAGCACGGTTCGCATCGTCGTTCTGCAGGAACGGAATCATGGAAGTAGCTACGGAGAATACCATCTTCGGGGATACGTCCATCAGGTCGATTTTCTTCTTCTGGAACTCGGAGGTTTCCTCACGGAAACGACCAGATACGTTATTGTGGACGAAGTGTCCTTCTTCGTCTAACTGCTCGTTTGCCTGTGCAACAACAAAGTTATCTTCCTCGTCTGCTGTCAGGTATACAACCTCATCCGTAACAACCGGGTTGGACGGATCGGTTTTATCTACTACACGGTACGGGGCTTCGATGAAACCGTACTCATTGACACGTGCGTAAGATGCCAGGGAGTTGATCAGACCGATGTTCGGTCCCTCAGGTGTCTCGATCGGGCACATACGGCCATAGTGTGTGTAGTGTACATCTCGTACCTCGAATCCGGCACGGTCCCTTGACAGACCGCCAGGACCCAGGGCGGAAAGACGTCTCTTATGGGTCAGCTCGGACAGCGGGTTGTTCTGATCCATGAACTGGGACAGCTGGGAACTTCCGAAGAACTCCTTGACTGCTGCTGTAACCGGCTTAATATTGATCAGGGACTGGGCAGAAACACCTTCCATGTCCTGTGTTGTCATACGCTCACGTACCACACGCTCCATACGGGACAGACCGATACGGTACTGGTTCTGAAGCAGCTCGCCGACCGCACGGATACGACGGTTGCCCAGATGGTCGATATCATCTGGATTGCCGATGCCGCCTTCCAGATGCATGTTGTAGTTGATGGAAGCGATGATATCTTCCTTCGTAATGTGCTTCGGAATCAGGTCATGGATATCTCTGCGGATAATCTCTTTTAACTCCTCATCAGAAGCGCCGGCATTTTCTTCCAGAATACCCTGGAGAACCGGATAGAATACTAACTCTGTGACGCCTACTTCTTCCGGATCGAAATTCACATAAGCGCCCAGATCTACCATCATGTTAGAAAGAACCTTGTGATTCTTCTTCTCACCCTGAATCCATACAAACGGAACGCCTGCGTTCTGGATGTCAGTAGCAAGTTCCTTGGTAACCTTTGTTCCCTGCTCCGCCAGAATCTCTCCGGTAGTTGTATCAACCACATCCTCAGCCAGAACGTGACCTACGATACGGTTCTTAAAGTGAAGCTTTTTATTGAATTTATAACGACCTACCTTTGCCAGATCGTAGCGGCGCGGATCGAAGAACATGCTGTTTAACAGGCTCTCTGCGCTGTCTACGGAAAGCGGCTCACCTGGACGAATCTTCTTATATAATTCCAGAAGACCATCCTGGTAGTTGTTGGACGGATCCTTCTCAAAGCTCTTCTCCAGTTTCAGCTCATCGCCGAACAGGTCAATGATCTCGGCGTTAGTACCGTAACCAAGAGCACGGATCAGAACAGTAACAGGAACTTTTCTGGTCCGGTCTACACGCACGTAGAAAATGTCGTTGGAATCTGTCTCATACTCCAGCCAGGCACCCCGGTTCGGGATAACGGTGCAGCTGTATAACTCTGTACCGATCTTATCGTGCGCGATTCCATAATAAATACCAGGGGAACGAACAAGCTGGCTGACGATAACTCGCTCCGCTCCGTTGATAACGAAGGAGCCGGTGTCGGTCATAAGTGGAAGATCACCCATGAAAATCTCATGTTCATTGATCTCATCTTTATCTTTATTGCAAAGTCTTACCTTTACCTTCAGAGGAGCTGCATAGGTCGCATCGCGCTCTTTGCACTCTTCGATCGTATATTTGATATCGTTTTTACACAGTGTAAAATCCACAAATTCCAGACTCAAGTGACCTGCGAAATCCGTGATCGGGGAGATATCAGCAAACACTTCTTTCAGTCCCTCATCCAGGAACCACTGATACGAGTTTTTCTGAATCTCAATCAAATTCGGCATTTCCAGAACTTCTTTTTGTCTTGAGAAGGTCATCCTTACACCTTTACCGGTTTTTACCGGACGCATCCTGCTTTTCTCCATTCGATGTTTCACCCCTGTTTTCTTTCTATCTCTATGGTTTGCATTTTTCCATCTCCGAACCAGCCTTGTTTCATGCCGCCGGAGCTGCACTGTCATTTGGGCATACGAATACCCGGAAAACACAGTTTTCCACAATAGTGCATTCTCCATCTTAGCATGGGATTTGATGGGTGTCAAGTGGTTTTTTTGATAGATTTGGAATAAATTTGGAATGATTATGAAAAAGTTTTCTCAAGAAACGCCAGAATCCGGACAGACAACAGACGCCGCTTCCCAGATGATAGCGGCGTCCGATTTTTTATAGAAATTTTATGCAAAAAACACAATAAAAATCTGATTATCCGCTAAAACACAGTATCTATCAGCATTTTCAAGGAAACAAACACATCAATTTACTACTTATTTACTACCATTGAATGAGCCTTGATACGCAAGTTTTCCTAGATATGCAAAGATATGGTACAGCACATCAGTATTGAAACAAGAAAAATTGAATAACTCATAGACTATGGAACGCCTAAAATGACGTTCCTTTTCTATTTTCAGCCGTTCATTATGGACGGTTATTTTATTACCAAAAATGAAAGGAGCATTAGATTTATGAAAAAGATGTTAAAACGATTGTGTACGGGCTTCTTAGCTCTTGCAACTGTCGTTACTGCTTTGCCGACTACACCCGTTCATGCAGAAAGTAAGCAATACTGGACGGAGTCAAAAGAGCGTGTCGGTATCGTTGAAAAAGTAATGAATGACGGTTCGATTGGTTCTACCTTTAATGAGGGACATTTGACCGTTGAGGGCGAGGACGCTTACTGTATCGACATTAACACAGACTTTAAGAATGGCTACAAGACCAGAGCTGACGCAAGCACCCGTATGAGTGCCGACCAGATAAGCGACGTTGCCTTATCTATCGAATATGTAAAACAGTACACAGACAGCCACAACGGAATAAGCAAAAACCACGCCTACCTTTTAAGACAGCTTGTTGTCTGGCAGAGATTAAGCGTACATCTTGGCTGGCAATGCGATAACGTGCGAGCTTCTTATGATGAAATTCCAAAGGCAACGCAGGACGAAGTTTTCGCTGGTGCAAAAGCCTTTGTCAAAGAGAATAAAGGACGCTATGAATGTGGCGGTTATATCTACTCTGGCGAGGGGCAGGAATTGGGACAATTCTGGGCGAAACTCAATGTTGGAAATGCGAAACTTCAAAAGACTTCCAGTAATACCAGCATTACAGACGGTAACGGGAATTACTCTATCGCTGGTGCGACATACGGTGTCTTTGCTGATAAGGACTGCACGAAACAGCTTGCCACCCTTACGACTGATGAAAACGGAAATACAGATGTCGTAGAGGTAACGGCTGACACAGTCTATATCAAGGAATTATCCGCACCAGCAGGATATAAGGTTGATACAAATATATATTCCTTAAAGGTTGAAGCTGGAAAGACAGCGACCTTGAACGTATCAGATACACCAAAGGTAACAGACACTTTGATTGAACTCTTCAAGATTGATATGGAAACACAGAAAGACAATCCGCAGGGGAACGCTTCTTTAGCAGGTGCGGAATTTACATGGAAGTATTATACTGGCTTCTACAATAAAGACAATCTCCCTGCCGAAGCTACAAGAACATGGGTTACAAAGACAATCGCCGAAACAGACAGCGACGGTACAATCCACTATGTTACAAAATTAGCGGACGCATACAAGGTATCTGGCGACAGTTTCTATATGCAGGACGGCAAAGCCGTTCTTCCACTTGGAACACTAACCGTAGAAGAAACAAAAGCTCCAAACGGTTACTTGCTGGACGGTGCATATATGCAGGCTGGCGATAAGTCCGAACAGATTAAGGGCTTATATGTAACACAGATTACCGAGGACGGCGACCTTGCCGTATTGACTGGAAGTAACCAGTTTTCTGTATCAGACAAGGTTATCCGTGGCGGTGTGAAAATTCAGAAACGAGATTTAGAAACGGGCGATACAAAACCACAAGGAAGTGCCACTTTGAAAGATACTGCCTTTGACATCATTTCCTTAAATGATAATGCGGTACTGGTTGAGGGCAAGCTATACAAGAAAAATGAAGTGGTAAAGACAATCCATACAGACATTGAGGGTGTCGCTTCTACGTCTGCTGACCTTTTACCTTATGGAAAATTCCGTATCGTTGAGAGTGAAGCTCCAAACGGATATTTGACAGACGGTGCAAAACCGATTGATTTTGCAATCACAGAGAATGGAAAAATCGTTGATTTAACCGACGAAGCCCATTCTATCTACAATCAGATTAAGCGTGGAGATATTGAGGGCGTAAAAATCGGAGCAGGCACACACAAGCGTCTTGCTGATGTTCCCTTTAGGATCACAAGCAAGACAACGGGCGAAAGTCATGTTGTGGTAACTGATGATAACGGGCAATTCTCCACTTCTTCTGACTGGGCTTCTCATAAGCATAATACCAACGCAGGAAGCCGTATTTTTTCTTTCGGCTCTCTTGCCAGCAACGGCACTTCCAGCCACCGCACCAGCTACACCGCCCGAAATACCGCCAGCACTTACCGCCCTTGCAATACGGTGTTCCATACGCCTAGCCCGATGTCGCATAAACAGATACGGTCTGCGGAATATGCGTCGTCCCATGCTTTGACTGTCGCCAGCATTAAGTGAGAACATACTCATTAAGTCGCCCAGCTTCATGTAGATACCAGCGAAACATACTATCTGCAAGAACGCCACCATAAAGAATGGGTAGTCTGTGGAAATGTTGTAAAACATACTGGAAATACTAAATGCCACCGTTACAATGAGCGTTATTCCTGCCCGTGTCATTATGGTATTAAATACTCTCACGATTGCCTGCTTTGCCATGCTTTCATAGCTCGGTATCATGGAAAGTAAAAAACTGATAGGTAAAAACATTGCAAAGATAATAAAAAGTATCTGGCTGAACAACATCATGCCCGTAAGCAAGAATACAAATATCGTGATCAGTATCTGTTCCGCTTCTCCGCCCAGCACCAGGCACTCTCCCATCGGTCCATAGACGGCAGAATGTCCGCCGCACTTTGTATTTCCAGCCGTTCCGACCGAATTAGTACAGCATAAAAAGCTCTGACTTTCAATTGCCCTCGCCCTGTTCAAGGTATCCCAGTGAAGAAGTCTCGTATCCGGCCACTGTGCTACCACAAACTGGACTTTTGAACCCGCAAGCATCTCGGAACGAATCAGTTCCGGGAACCGGATATCATAACAAATTACCAGACTGCACGGGATTCCATCCAATTCAAAATTGCAGATGTTTTTTCCATGTTCAAAATACTCATGTTCGCCGGACGGGCTGAACAGATGCACCTTGTCATATTCCATCACCACTTCGCCGTCCCGGTTAAAGACAGCGGCTGTATTATAAATCTTCTCATCCCGGCAATTTGCCACGGAACCGGCAATTATATTGACACGGTATTCTTTCGCCAATCTGGAAAACAGCTTTTTGGTCTGTTCCAGATCTACATCCGATGCCTCTTTCAGATTTTCTCTCGGAAAAAATCCGGTGTTCCATGTCTCCGGAAGTGTAATCACATCCGGTTTCAGCTCTGCAGCCACCCGGACCAGCTTTTCTGCTTTCTCAAAATTCGCCTCCGGCTTTCCCAACTGCATATCCATCTGAATCATCGCAACTCTCATACCTAACCTCCAATTTTTTGCGATATTTGGTATTCGGTATTTGGTATACCATTTATTAGAATAATAACACCCTCCTCTTTTATCGTCAATTTACTCTTTTCACAAAAACCGCTGTCCTTTTTTGGATGATCTTCCAATTTTATCTGGCATTCCGCTCCATTGCATGATTCTGGTTGATATTTTTCTCTGTCTCCTCCATATGGATTTTCATCGCCTGAACTGCCGCTTCCACATTTTTCTGTTTCAATGCATCTAAAATTCCCTGGTGTTCATCGATCGTTGTCTGGCGCCGTTTATCCGTCCCCATCACCGCCTGCATTCCCATAAAACGGAACATGTCATAGTAATTGCTCAGCAATTTTAAAAGCTCCCTGTTCTGGCTCATCTGATAGATATAGGTATGAAACTCTCGATCCAGCTGAATAAATCTCGTTATATCATAATGTTCCAGGACTTCCTTCTGTTTCTCCTGAATCTCTTCCAGACATTTCAGATCATTCTCTGTGATATTTTTCGCAGCGTCCTCGATCGCAGATAACTCCAGCGCGCTTCTGACACGGGTCAGCTCCCACATATAATGCGGGTCAAACTCCCGTACCACCGTTCCCTTATAGGTTTCCATCTGAAGCCAGCCATCTCTGGCGAGCATCTGCATCCCCTCACGAATCGGTGTACGGCTGATTCCAAGTTCTTCTGACAGTTTTCTCTCATTCATCACAGATCCCGGCGGATAAATCCCCGTCATGATCCCCTTTTTTATCTCATTATATACCTGGTATTTATACCCCAGCTGTTTTTCTACCATGATTGCCCTCACATCTATTTATTTGAATCTAATTAGAATTCATCATCCCACATGTATCAACTATCATATGCATATCACACGGTCACTCTGATTGTCAAGCTATTTACCAGTTTTCCGATGGTGCCAGCACTTACAGATTCAGCTTTTTCTTGCCATTTCCCCACTCCAATGCTATAATACATAGTAATTGCGCGGTTATTTTCGTGTTCCATGCGAAATGGGATTGGATTTTCGTCCCGCCGCTATCTACAACGGAGGTATATATATGTCATTTTGGAATGTACTGCTAGTTATTATCGTCATTCTGGCTATCCTTCTTGTCGTACTGTATATTCTGGGTTCCCGGATGCAGAAACGTCAGGCAGAGCAGCAGACTATGATCGACGCTTCGAAACAGACTGTTTCGATTCTGGCGATTGACAAAAAGAAACTGAAAATCGGAGATTCCGGTCTCCCGAAGATGGTTATCGACCAGACTCCATGGTATATGAAGTGGGCGAAGCTCCCGATCGTAAAGGCTAAGATCGGACCGAAGGTTGTGACCATGATCGCGGATGAGAAGGTATTCCTTCAGTTACCGCTCCGCACCGAGGCAAAGGTTGTCATCAGCGGTCTTTATATCACAGAGATCAAGAGCGTGCGCGGAGGCATCCCGCCGCTGCCGAAGAAGAAAAAATTCTTTGACCGTTTCAAGAAAAATACAGAAGAGGCAGCAAAGAAAGAAGCTTCCAAGTCCAAGAAAAATAAATAATGGATCTTAAAATCCCGGAAATGTAACTGATTGCACGTTTCCGGGATTTTTGATTCATCGATTTTATTTCTTTGTTTCTATCTTCTTTTATATTTACTGCTCTTTCAGGTTCAATTTCGCCGTCGCCTTCGATTTCACATCAATTTCAATATGGCTCTGGCTGGTCTGCTCATAGTTGAGTTCCAGCGTATAATCAATCTGGATTTTCAGATGATCCGGACCTTCATTGATCTTGATGCGGTCGGTCGTGACACCCACGATCATCTGACCGTATGGAGTCACATAACAGCTGACATTCGGACGGTTCTCCTGAAAAATCATATGCGCCCGCGCATCGCCTCCCTTGATCATATCGACGCTGTCCGCATTGGCTTTGATGGTATTGCGGATGCTTCCTTCCTCGCCCTCCAGTATCTCATCATAGATGATATAATGCTTGCCATTTTTGAAATAATAGCTGCCTGCCGTGATAACCTCCAGGTTATTCGTCTCCCCGTCCGCAATATGGGCACCGCGCACGGATACAAGCACATCTTTCGTCATATTTTAATACTCCTCAATGTTAATCTGTTTCGTGTCTTTTACCTCTTTTGGCAGAATCGCCTTGGCAAAACGCGTGAAATTCTCCGCCCGGTCGCTGACAAAGAACTGATACTGGTCAAGAATCGGTTCCCCGGCAGCAGCGCGGCGGCTGTTTTCCTCCGAAAAACATTCCAGATCCTCCGAACTGCGTGTCAGATCCATGTCCCGCAGCAGAGTTTTAAGTTCAACCGCCGTCTCATATGCCGGATTTACCAAAGTCACCTCGTCGCCCATCAGCCGATGCAGCGTCGAACGCAGCAGCGGATAATGCGTACATCCCATAACCAGCGTATCAATGTATTTTTCTTTCAGCGAAGAAAGATACCGGGAGGCAATCTCGTCTGTTACCGAATCATGGAAGAGTCCTTCCTCCACCAGCGGCACAAAGAGCGGACACGGTTTTCCAATGACCTCAATATCCGGGCGCAGCTTCTGCATTTCTCTGGTATAAATACCGCTCCGGATGGTCGCCTCGGTTCCAATCACGCCAATCTTTCCATTATGGGTTGCCTCGGCGGCCGTGCGCGCGCCCGCGTAGATAACCCCGATGATCGGGATATCCAATTCCTGTCTGACCGTCTCCAGTGCACACGCCGAGGCCGTGTTGCAGGCAATCACGATCGCCTTGACTCCCTGTGTTTTCAGAAAACGGATGATCTGGCGGGAATAGCGCAGCACCGTCTCCTGCGATTTGCTTCCATATGGAACGCGCGCCGTATCTCCAAAGTATACGATACGCTCCTGCGGCATCTGACGCATGATCTCACGGGCTACCGTCAGACCGCCGATGCCTGAATCAAAAACTCCGATCGGGGCATTTCTATCCATGTTTACCTTCCTTTCGGCAAAATTCTTATGGTCATGTCTCCATTCTTTCCCGAACTTCTGTGTATATCGAATCATATAACGTCTAAAAGTAGATTCTCACACACTGTTTCAGGATTCTGAAACATTTTTATTTATTTCTAGGCTTCGTAGCGTTTCAGTCCGTGTTCAATCAGCTTTGTCACCATCTCCGGCTTCGGGATTCCGGCCGCCTCAAAGAGCATCGGGTACATACTGATCGCGGTAAAGCCCGGCATGGTATTGATCTCATTGAAGATAACCTCGCCGTCCTTCGTCACAAAGAAATCGACACGCGACAGACCATAGCCATCTACCGCCTTGAAAATACGTCTCGCCGCCTGACGCACACGCTCGGTCGCATCGCCCGGAAGCTCTGGATTTACCACGGTTCTGGACTCTGCGTTGTAATATTTCGCATCGAAATCATAGAAATCGGCTGCTGCCAGAATCTCACCAACACCGGAAGCGATGACCGGTTCTGTGCCATTTCCAAAGACCGCACATTCGATCTCACGACCGACGATCGTCTCCTCAACCAGAATCTTGCGGTCATGGTGCGCCGCCTCCTTTAAGCCTGCAATCAGCTCTTCGCGATCCGATGCCTTGCTGACACCTCTGGAAGAACCTGCATTGGACGGCTTGATAAATACCGGATATGCGAACCGGTTCTCGATGCGTGCCACAACCTCATCCATCTTTTCAAGTTCTTTGCGGATGACCAGCTCATATGCCGCCTGGCGCACGCCTGTGTGGTCAACGATCTGTTTTGTATACACTTTATCCATCGAAACGCTGGACGCCAGCACACCGCATCCGACATACGGGATTTTTGCCAGCTCAAAGATGCCCTGAATGGTGCCGTCCTCGCCCCAGAGTCCATGCAGAACCGGAAATACCACATCAATGCGGATCATTTCCGCCTTACCATCTTTCAGGACGATCACGGATTTCTCCGTTGCATCCGGGGAAAGGATCGCGGTCGTCGTGTTCTTTCTCCAACTCTCATCCTCGATCTGCTCGACCGAGTCAACCAGCAGCCATTTTCCCTCTTCGGTAATGCCGATCAGGGTTACATCATAGCGCTCTGTATCTATATTTTTAATGACATTGATTGCCGACATACATGAAACAATATGTTCCGAAGACTGTCCGCCAAATACCACAAGTACACTCTTTTTCATAATATCCGCCTTTCTGCCGGGTGTGGGAAGCGTCACCACACGCCGGAATGCTATTCCAAAATATAGTTTAGATTATACCATAACTGTCAATACTTGCGACAAGAAGATTCGATTTCTTTCAGTAAAAGGAGAGCCATTATGTTAAATCAAGTGATTTCGTTCCAGTCTGAAAATTCTCTGTCATCCGCATCCAGGATTCATCCACCTGTTACCAATAAATGCCGCCATTTTTCCACCGGTTCGTGCAAGTTTTCCCATATCTACGATGGAATACTCCCGCTTCTCGCATTATGTTCCATGCTCTTATTTCTGCTTTTCTGCCTGCCTCTTCTTACTTTTACCAGAAACCAGATTCAGCAGAAAGTCCTGGCGTACGCGATCGCCCCGCCGATCCTGCAGACTCATGTGATCGACAACTGGTGGGGTGTTCTCTATCCGCCGCCCGCCCTGTCCGGAGGTGTCATGCCGGAAGAAAACTCAAAAAATCAGAGCGCCGATTCCGTCTCTGACGCTCTGATTTTTGATAACGATATGAACTGGCTGTCGCAAAAGAAGCATATCATTTTTGATGTAAACAAGAAAGATACTGCTCTGATTTCCTCTAAAGCTGACCCGATGACTTGCTCCAATCACTCGGAATGTTCTGGAACAGCTTCAGCTTCCAAAATAACCACCGAACCGACAGAACCTTCTTCGAACTCAAAAATAACAGCCACGCACGCCGTTTCCGCTGACAGCAGTCTGCCGGATAAAGCTCATGCTTCCTCCGACAATTCGATTACTCTTCGGGTAACGTGTCGTTTTTTATCTTTCCTTCCCGGAGGCTCGGAGTAATGAAATTCTCATAGGAATAGTTCCACAGCGTCTCCGAGCCCTTGGCGGTATTCTTATTTCTTCCAAGAATCTGGCTCAGGTGCACGCCGCGCGTCGCCCACGCCTTTCCCTTGGAAGCATCATTGAGCATCGTCGGCTGGATGTTGTCCATCGTATGTGCAAACCGTGCTTCCGGCGTCTCCCCGGCTTCAAATTCATCCCAGAGAGCGCGCAGTTTTTCGCCCTGATCCGGCGGCAGCATTCCGAAAATGCGCTCTGCACCCTTTAATTCTCTCTCCCGCTGGGTTTTCTTCGCCTCCTCATCATAGGCATATGTGTCGCCGGCGTCGATCTCGACCAGATCGTGAATCAGAAGCATGGTAACCGTTTTCAGCACATCGATCGGCTCATTGGAATACTCCGCCAGAAGCACCGTCATGATCGCCATATGCCATGCGTGCTCCGCGTCATTTTCCTTCCGCTCGCCGTCTGTCAGATACGTCTGGCGACCGATAAATTTCTCCCTATCTATCTCCCGGATAAATGCAAACTGCTGCTCCAGACGTTCTTTCTGTTTCTGATTTATATCCATTGTTTCCGCCTCCCTGGTCTATTTCACCACATTTCTAGTTACTGTTCACGCATACGTGCCCAGTAACGGAATTTGCCGTGGCTTCGCATTTAAATACGGCAAATTCCTGCTGCCACCACGTTTTCTTACGGCACTTTCGGTTCCAAAAGTGCCTATCCGTGAACAGTTACAGAAAAATGCCTCTTGCATTTATCCTCTCTTTACAGTCTCTTCCCTGCAAGAACCTCTTTATAATCCTTATAATTCTCCTCCAAAAGCTTCGGCGTATCCAGACCATACGGGCACATCGACTTGCAGTGTCCGCAATGCAGGCAGTCCTCTATCTTCTTCATCTTCGCCTGTCCCTCCGGGGAGAGGTATCTCGCTGACGGAGAACGGCGCAGAAGCAGGGACATACGCGCACAGTTGTTGATCTCGATTCCTGCCGGACACGGCATACAGTAGCCGCAGCCCCGACAGAATTCACCTGCCAGCTCTTTCTGGTCTTTTTCAATAACAGCTTTCAGCTCGTCCGTCAGTTCCGGTGGATTGCCGATGTAGCTTAAAAATTCGTCCAGCTCGCTTTCCTTCTGTACACCCCAGATCGGCAGTACATTCTCAAACTGTGCCATATAGGCATAGATCGCAGCCGAATTGGTCAGCAGACCGCCCGACAGACCCTTCATTGCGATAAATCCCATTTCGTGCTCCGCACAGGCCTTCGCCAACGCGATCTCCCGCTCGGTGGAAAGATAATTAAATGGGAACTGCAGGGTATCGTAAAGCCCCGACTCGATCGCCTCCTCCGCAATGCTCATGCGGTGGTTCGTGATGCCGATGAAACGGATTTTCCCCTGCTCTTTTGCCTCGAGCATCGCCTCATAAAGACCGCTTCCGTCTCCCGGCTTCGGACAGACTGCCGGATTGTGGAACTGGTAAATGTCCACGTAGTCTGTTTTTAAATTATGTAAACTCGTCTCCAGATCCTTCCAGAAGCCTTCCGCCGTCGTTGCCGCTGTCTTGGTCGCAATATAGATATGCTCGCGCACGTCGCTCAGCGCATAGCCGATCTTCTCCTCACTGTCCGTATAAAAGCGCGCCGTATCAAAGAAACGGACACCCGCATCATACGCCTTGCGAAGCAGTACCTTCGCATCATCAAAAGAAATACGCTGGATTGGCAGCGCGCCAAATCCATTTTTATTGACGATAATATCCGTCTTTCCAAGGGTAACCGGCGTACCGGCTACCCTTTCTCTTGCGTCCAGCATCTCTTTCAGTGCCTCGTCGCTGTCATCGATCCAGACATCCTCCTCATCGGCGTTGAGACCGAGATATTTTGCCAGTGTCCGCTCATCATCCGACCGGTTCCAACGAGAAATATAGCGATCGATTTCCTCAAATGGAACCTGTCCGGACAGGTACAATTCTTTAAATGTCATACTTCCTTCCGCTCCTTTAAATTCTTAAGTACCGTGATTTCCTGGTTATCTATGTGCCCCCTGGCTACCGCCTTTGCCTCCGCCATATGGCGCAGACGCAGTGCCGCCAATATTTTTTCATGCTCTAACTGCAGAATCTGCCGTTTATCCTCGTCCTTGATGTATTCCAGACGGAACCGGTACATCTGCTCACGCAGGTTGTTCAAAATCTGCACCAGACGCTTGTTGCGGGTCGAATGGTAGATCACGTCATGGTATGCCTCATCCGTCTCCGCGATCTTCATCGCATCGCCCTGATCAATCGCCGCTTTAAATGCTTTCTGTGCTTCTTCCAATGCCTGCATATCTTCTTCCGTCATGCGCTGGCACGCCAGCTCAATCGCCAGTTCCTCCAGCGAACGGCGCACTTCCAGCACATCTTTCAGGCTTTTTTCCGAAATCCGCGCCACCTCCGCGCCGCGCCGCGGAATCATCAGAACGAGTCCTTCCAGCTCCAGCTTGCGGATCGCCTCACGGATCGGGGTGCGGCTGACGCCCAGCTTCTGTGCCAGCTGGATCTCCATCAGGCGCTCGCCCGGTGCCAGCTCTCCCTTTAAGATTGCCTGCCGGAGTGTGTTGAATACCACATCCCTGAGTGGGAGATATTCATTCATTTTAACCTCAAAATTGTTCCCCATCTGCGTGCCCCTTCCTGTTGTAAAAACTAGTCAGGTATACCTGTTTCGCCAGATCCTGGCTGCTGCCATAGCGGAGTTCCTCATACGCCGCCTGCGCCGCCGTCTGGTTCGTAAACAAGCCAAATACGGTTGGACCACTTCCGCTCATCAAAGAGCCGTCCGCGCCCATCTCCATCATCTTATCTTTGAGTGTCTGAATCACCGGATTTTCCGGGATCGTCACCGTTTCCAGCACGTTTCCAAGCTGTGAAACGACGCCGGAGAGGTCTTTTTTCTCGATCGCCGCCCGCATCGCATCAATATCCGGATGCGCCTCTGCGCCCAGAGATGGCAGGTTTAAGTTCTCGTACACATGCTTCGTCGAAACGCTGACCGACGGTTTGGCAATCAGCACGCGGCACTGCGGCATCGGTGGAAGCGGTGTCAGGATCTCCCCGATTCCCTCCGAAAGAGCCGTTCCCCGCATGATACAGTACGGCACATCCGCCCCCAGACGGACGCCGCGCTCCATCAGCTCCTGTTTCGAAAGCCCCAGTCCGAACATCTTGTTGACACCAAACAGGACTGCGGCCGCATCGCTGCTGCCGCCTGCCATCCCGGCTGCCACCGGGATAAATTTCTTCATCTTGATCTCCACACCGTCGCGGATTCCAAACTCATCCATCAGAAGCTTCGCCGCGCGGTAACCCAAGTTATTTTCATTGTCCGGCAGATAATAAAGGTTCGTTGAAAGACGGATTCCCTCTTCCTCCGTCCGGTTCAGTTCGATCGCGTCGTACACGCGCACCGTCTGCATGATCATCCGCACTTCGTGGTAGCCGTCTTCTCTCCGGCGGACTACATCCAGACCGAGATTGATCTTTCCATATGCTTTCAGCTCCAGATGCCTGATCATCGGTCATTCCTCCCATCGTTCCCTTAGTGTAATCACACTAGATTGTATTTTTTCATTATTTTGTATACAAGTTATTATATCCTCTTTGCATACAAAATACAATAGAATCCTTACAGAATGAAGGTACCTGAACGAATCCCATTTTTTCCGCCAATATCCGTGAAGCCGTGTTGGAACGCTTCGTGCAAATCCGGATCTTATCCAGCTCCAGCGTTTCAAACCCATATTTCACAATCGCCCGGCAGGCTTCCAGCGCATATCCCTGACGGCGGAACGGTTCATAAATATGATATCCCAGCTCTCCGTCCGTCAGCCCCGCCTTTCCAACCAGCACACCGTCCGCGCGGCGTTCCAGCGCCCACAAACCGCACTCGGCAAAGCGGTACTGGTGTTTCCGGTATTCCTCGCGCTTGTTCCAATCAGAAAAAGTTCCGTCGGCATCCTCAGCGGATGCCGGTTCCAACGGATCGTCCTGGGAAAATTCACGGATGATGAGGCGGTCAGTTTCAGCAATGAGCCACGGGAGAGCCAGGTGGCGGCGGACGACGCGTTCCAGGAATGTTTCATCGGCGTCTTCAGGGTCTGTAATAAGGTAAAGGCAAGATGAATAGTCGGCCGGCTGTTTTTCCTCGTTTTCCCTCCATAAGCCAACAATAGCTCTCCCGGCTGCTTTCGCAGCCTGAAGAGCTTCGTTTTCATCGGAGAGAATCACCGGGTATGTCTGTCCCGCAATGGTTACTTCTCGTTCGATTGTCATAGATTATCTTTCTTTTCCTTTTTCCGGCTCCGGGTACTCCTCGCCGAAGGTGTCAACGGTCATCTTTTTGATCTTCTGCTCTTTCAGCGGACGATCGCCCCAGTCGGTGCGGACGCCGGCAATCTTGTCCACGATATCCAGACCTTCAACTATCTTCCCGAAGGATGCATACTGACCATCCAGATGCGGGGAAGTCTCATGCATGATGAAGAACTGGGAACCTGCGGAGTTCGGGTCCATCGCACGCGCCATAGAGAGAACGCCCTTGGTGTGCTTGAAATTGTTCGTAAAACCATTCTGGCTGAACTCACCCTTGATGGTATACCCTGGACCGCCCATACCATTTCCATTCGGGCATCCGCCCTGAATCATAAAGCCCTTGATGACACGGTGGAAGATCAGACCATCATAAAAGCCCTTCTTGATCAGGCTGATAAAGTTGTTGACTGTGTTCGGCGCAATCTCTGGGTAGAGCTCTGCCTTCATGATATCACCATTTTCCATCTCAATGGTAACAACTGGATTTTTCATGTATGTTTCCTCCTGAATTTTAAAAAATACCTCATTAAGTGGTCACATTATACCATAAGAACGTTCGAAAATCGACTGTTTTTCGTTCCATATTTGTCCATTTTCTTTACATTTCGTAAGTTTCTCCTCACAATTCGTTCACATTTATGGCTTAAGATGTATAGCACAATGTCGAAATGGACATTCTATGCGAAAAGATGAATGTTGCGCTCAGGAATCATCATCTGTCCTGCATCATACATCTGTGAGCAAACTAAGTCAAAAGAAAGGTTGGTAATGTACTATGAAAAAAACATATTTTGCTATCCTGGGCGCGGCTGCGATCCTCTCGCTCGCAACCGCCTGCTCTTCCAAAAACGTGAATGAACCGACTGCTAATGAATCGTCCCAGTCCGCCTCCTCCGAGTCCAGCTCGAATGGCATGGACGAAAGCAGCCCGATGGATGATTTAAAAGAAGACGCCAAAGACGCCGTTCTTCCATCCGAAGGAACTGCCGATGCAAAACAGTCCACATTGACTGGTACGATCAGCGACATCAAAGACTTTATGTTTACGATCACCGCCGACGGAACCGATTATGAATTCAGCTTCGAGCAGGATCAGAAACCGGACGGGCTTTCTGATGTAAAAGATGGGGATAAAGTTACCGTAACGTATACGGGAACCGTCAGTGAAGTGGATGCATTCAGCGGAACCGTTTTATCAGTTAAAAAAGCGGAATAAGGATTGTTGACACACTTTATACCCGTATTTTTTATGGCAGTCTTGACAGACGAAGCACGCAAAATATCTGCGCTTCCTGCCCAGGCTGCCATTTTCGATCCTCTGAACATAAAACATACTTACCAGGATCATGGAATCCATGTTCCGCGTTCATATTTCGTTCACACTTCATTAAAAAACCTTTTACACAATTAACATGGTTTCTTCACGATTTTTCCCTATACTATAACCATAGCAACAAGCAATGCTTACAAATTTTTTTCATAATACCGAGCTGAGTTTATATCAGCTCTCCTCCCTTTTTCAATACCAAAAGACCTCTCACTGCTGGAGAGGTCTTTTGTTGTATCTGAATCCCTCAATTCTCTCACTGTTCCGGTCTTCGTACCTTCCTGCCAAGCACCACCAGCGCTGCAAGGTTTGGCACCGCCATCAGCCCATTGAAAATATCAGATACCGCCCAGACGGCCTCCATCCGGATGACGCAGCCGAGAAAGACCGAAACAAGATAACCCCCGTGATACAAAATACATATTTTGTCGGCGCGCTTCTGTGGGACATCCCGCATCAGCCATCCAAGGGCCTGATCGCCGATGTAAAACCAAGCAAGGATCGTGGCAAAGGCAAACAGCACCATGCACGCCGCCGTCACCATGCCGCCTGCATTCCCAAAACGGGCTGCCAGAGCCGCCGCCACCGCGCCGCTGCCGCCCAGGGAACCGATCTTCTCGGTCAGATTGTGTGGAAATACACAGAGCAGTAAAAAAGCGGTCAGGCTGCACCCTATGATCGTATCGAAAAACACCTCGAAAATCGCCCACATTCCCTGTTTCTGCGCTTCCTGCCTCTGTCTTAGCCTCCCCTTTCCCTCACTCATCCCATGCAGCACCGCCAGACTCCCCAGGCCCGCCTCATTGGAAAACACACCGCGCGATACCCCGCTCCGGATCGCCGCTGCCATTCCGTACCCGGTCATCCCGCCCGAAATTCCTGAAAAATTCAAAATACTGCTTCCATCCGTCTGTCCTGCATTATCTGCCAGTCCAAATGCCCCGCCCACAATGTTCCCCAATATTTCTGGTATCTGATCATAAAAGCTGAACACGGCGATTCCACCTGCCAGCAGATACAGCCCCGCCGATACCGGTACCAGCACCGAAGCCGTCCATCCGATGCGTTTTGCCCCGCCAAAGAGCACCACGGCAGTCAAAACTGCCAGTATGATACCGGTTCCAAGCGGCGGCAGGGACGCTGCATAGCGCAGACTATCCGCCAGAGCCCCCGCCTGTACCATACATCCCATTCCAAGCGACGCCAGCACGCAAAACAGGGCATAGCATTTTCCAGCGAAACAGCTTCCAACCCCATTTTCCAGATAGACATAAGGTCCGCCCCCATACAAAATTCCCAGATAAACCTCCGTATATGCCAGCGCCATCCCCAGAAATGCCGCCGCCCACATCCAGAACACAGCACCCGGACCACCGATCGCCAACGCGGCTGCCACGCCCGTGATATTTCCCGTTCCGACCGTCGCCGCCAGCGCGGTGCAGGTCGTCAAAAGCTGTCCTTTCCCGCCGCTCCCAACCGTCTCTCCCCACCAGACTCTGATATGACGGATCGGAAATCCCCGCAGACGCACCATGCAGAGGACTCCAACCGCCAGAAACAGTCCCAGAAGCCACGGTCCCCACACCATTTTCTGTACGATTCTGAGCGCTTCCATCCGAGCACCTTTCTATATCTATTTTCACTCTATCAAACCAATCTTATGATTTACTATGATATTTCATTCTCCAAGCCGTGATATTGCCTTCCGAGAACTCTCTTTCCATTCACGTTTTCTTACACTTTCTGTAAACATCCGCAAACCCCATGACAAACCAGACCGGCAGTGCTACAATAAGCATATCGGACAGGCGGACAAATTTCCAAATCTCTGTCCTTCTGGAAAGGATGAAAACAATATGCCAGGTTTTACCACGCACTATATATTCGGCATGAAAGCATACAACGATATGCCGTTCACACCCTTAAAACACACGATCGCCAAATACCGCTGGCTCTACCAGCTCGGTCTGCAGGGACCGGATATGTTTTTCTATAATATCCCGATCCTGCGCCACCGCGATTACCGCAACGTCGGTTCCTATATGCACGAACACAAGGTAAACGCCTTTTTTGAGTGCTGTCTGCGCCGTATTGGAACCATCCGCTCGCGCCAGCAGCAGGAGGAAGCCATCTCCTATCTGGCCGGATTTATAAACCATTACATTGCCGATTCGATCTGTCATCCTTACGTGTACGGGCGCATCGGCTATCCAGTGGATGCCCCGACCTCCATGCATCACGGGATGCACGCACATCTGGAAAACGAGCTCGACGCGATCCTGCTCTGGAAATATAAAAAAAAGAAGCCGTCCGAATTTAACCAGACCGCCACGATCTGTCTAAATGGACAGGAAATCCAGTTTATTTCCCATTTCCTGGCTTCCTGCATCAACGAAACCTATTATCCGATCACCTACCGCAACAACTTCCAGGTTACTCCGGCGATGGTGCACCGCTCCATCTGGGCGCTGCGCTTCGGCTGTCGGACACTCTCGGACAAGAACGGCAAGAAAAAATTCGGCATTGCACAGGTCGAATCCATCTTCGTCAACCACCCAGTTGCTTCCGCGAAAATGGTAACGGACTCCGTAACCGACTACCGGAGCAGCTGTAACCTAAACCACGAAGCATGGGGCAACCCGTGGGATCCGACCCGCGTCTCAACCGCCTCGTTTGTTGATCTCTTCCATGAAACATTGGACAAATGCAGCCGTGTCTATGCGCTTTTAAACAGCGCCGTCACAGACAACATGCCGTTAGATAAACAGGATTTATCGCCGCTTCTGGCTGAACTGGGGAATGAGTCTTATCACAGCGGACTACCTGTTGAGTGAAAACACGTACTTCGGTTCCTGGTAAATAAAAGCTGTCATATGAAGAACACTCATCTGTTTCTCATATGACAGCTTTTTTGATCACTTTTCTCTTAATTATACACAGAAAATATCCCGTGTCTGTGCAGACAACCTCTTATTCTGCGTTCTCTGTCTCTTCCTCCGCCTCAGTCGTATCGTACTCGCCTGCTGCTTCTTTCTCTTTCACCTTGGAAATCAGCTCTTTGGTATCCGGAAGTTTGAAATCTGCGCCAGCCTCATAGGAACCACTGATAAACCATGCGTCCTCGTTATCCTGGTCGCTCTCCGGAACGATGCTGTAGGACAGTGCATACTGTTTCCACAGTCCGCCGTAGGAATCTTCACCGGACATCTCAATCGAGAAGTCCTGGGTGTGGACAATGTCGTTGAATCCCTTGATTAAATCTTCCGCATAGGTTCCTATCTGATCATCCGGCAGATCATCTGCCACTACCCAGATCAGCATGATCTGTTTCTTGTTCGGCTCCATATAGAAATGGAAATCGCGGCCGTACTCGTAGGTACTTGTATCCTTGAACATGTCTTCCGCGTCCGTGCTGACCTGTGTCCAGTCGATCTCAACATTTTCCTGGGTCTCAAAATTCGGATCTCCGACTACCGTCTCAGAAGTCGGTTTTACAATCGTACTCTCCGTGCATCCGCTGAGCAGCGCCATACACGCAACCATCATTATCAGAAGTTTTTTCATTGTGTTCTTCTATCCCTTCATTCACTCATTCACAGCCGGAACCAGCCCGAACCGCATGGCTATTATATAATATCGCCTTTTGTTTTTGTAGTCATTTTAGAAAAATTCAAAAAATCTTCATACTTTCCAAAATTTCCCGTAAACAATCCATCTGGACCATTTTACCGCCATTTAGCGCATCCAGGTTGTCAATCCAAATCCTCAACCGTAAGCTCTGTGTCATCCTCCTGCACACCCTGCTGTGTTTTAGCATCCTCTGCCTCTTTCTGTGCAGGTTTTTCTTTCAGCGGCTTCTTTTCCGTGGAACCAGTTCTTACTTTTCCACTCTCTGCCAGCCGGGACGCGGCTGCATCTGCCGCCGGAACCTGTCCTGAACCAGATCGCACATCCATGTCAGACTCCGCCTGCTCTGTGCTCTCATCTGCCTCCGCTGTGCCAGGCGCCCTGTAGGACGCGCCCATCCGCTTTTCAAGCAGTTTTTCAAACTCTTCCCGCGAACAGCCGATCTCCTGCAGACGCTGTCTTCTCCGTTTTCTCCGCTCCTCCTGGCGTCTCTTTTCTTCCTGATGACGCTGGTAGAACAACCATACAAGCGCCGCACACGCCGCTGCCAGAAGCACACTGACGACCACAATCAGCACCGTTCTCACCGATACTTTCGGAAGTTTCGGCAGGGTCAGGTGGAACGAAGATTTCGCCTGCTTCGGTTTTCCGGACGCGCCTGTATTGGATGCTGCCGGATCCGATGCCGTATTTCCGTCATCCGGAGCCGTCTCCCCGTTTGCTGCCGCTTCTGCCGCCGATGCGCTGATCAGATACACCTGTCCGATCTTGCGGTCGTTGTATTTGTAAGAAAGCAGTGCCACCGCGCCCAGCGGTGCATCCTCTGGCAGATCCGTTACCACCGTCTTCTCCGCATCCGCAAACGAAGCATCCTTCGGGATCGTGATGACTGCCGACGTATCCATCGATAAATCGGACGGCTGATAGCTATTGTCTCCGATCTGCACCGGCTGATCGCCGCTTGTGTATGCCGTCTCATTTTCCGAAATATTTACATTTTCAAACCGTAGAAAGCCGAAATCCAGCAATGCAATCGTATCCTGATAATGGGTCGCCTGCGTACTCTTCATCGTGACCGCAATCTGGCGTCTGTCATCCTTGATCGCATAGGTAACAAGCGTCTGCCCCGCAACGGATGTGTAACCGGTCTTTCCGGCCACCGCATATGGATAATAGTTCGGACTCTCTGTGTCAGTCGTGATAAGAAGCTTGTGCTCCGGCTGGATGGTCACACCGTCCGGATTGTTCTTCGTCGCCGGTAATCGGTAGCTCTTATCCTTACTGATCGTTAAAAGCGTGTCATTTTTATACGCCGCCGATGCGATCAGCGCCATATCATACACCGAAGTGAGCTGTGTGTCGTCATTCAGACCGGACGGATTCGCAAAATGGCTGTTCTCACAGCCAAGCTCCGCCGTCTTCTCGTTCATCATCTTCACAAAACCGTCGCGGCTTCCGCCCACATGCTCCGCCAGCGCATTCGCCGCCTGGTTGGAAGAACGCATCAGCAGCAGGTAGAGACAATCGCGCACCGAAAGCGTGTCGCCCTCCTCGATGGCGTTCTTGTTTCCGCTGCCATCTTCCACGTTGTAAACGGCATCGTGGGAAAATGTGACCGTATCATCCAGACTGCTGTTCTCAATGACTACGAGCGCCGTCAATATTTTCGTGATACTTGCCGGCGCCTTCTGCACATGGATGTTCTGCCCAAATAAAACCGCCCCGGAGTCCGCATCCATGACAATGCCTGCCTCCGACTCGATCCCCGTATCCGAGGGCCAGTCCGGCTTTGCAAATGCCGTCATCGGCATTCCGGCAGCCATCAGTGCCGTGATCATCAAACTTATCAGTAAACGTCTTAATCTCTTCATACGATTCCTTCCTGTCAGCTTTCCTTTTCCGGAAATCCTTTTGTATCATGAACGATATAAATTGGACGATCCTTCAATTCTGTAAACAGGATCGCGATATACTCCCCGATAATTCCCACAATCACGAACAGCATCGCGAACATAAAGCATAAAAGCACTACGATCGTCGCGTAACCATTGGGCGTTCCTTTGACCGCCCACTCATAAATCGTTTCCAGCATCACGAGCAGCCCCAGAAAGCCCACGATAATTCCCGAGTAAATGCCGAGCTTTAGCGGCAGATCCGAAAAGCAGAGAATCGTATTGATCGAAAATTTAAATAATTTACGAATACTGTACTTGCTCTCGCCCGCCACCCTGGCTCTCGCCTCATACTCGATGGTCGTCCGGTTAAATCCGATATTCTGCACATAGCCGCGCAGGAAACGCACTTTTTCCCGGTAATTGGTCTTTAACACCTGCGCCGCATTGGCAGTCAGCGCAAAGAAATCGGATGCGTTATTTTCCAGCTTCACATCTGAAATCTTGTTCAAAAATTTATAAAAAGCAGAAGACGTCAGGTTTTTGATGAATCCAGCCGATTTATTTTTCGTCCGGACCATGTTGATAACCTCATAGCCCTCTTCGAATCTTTCGATTATCTGCGCCACACATTCCGGCGGATGCTGCAGATCGGCATCCATACACACGATGCCCTCCCCGATGCTGTGATCCAGCCCCGCAAGCATCGCCGCCTCATGGCCAAAGTTGCGGGAAAAGTTGATCACACGTACCCGCGGATCCGCTGCCGCCAGTTCTGCCAGAATCTGCCCCGAGGCGTCCGCACTTCCGTCGTTGACAAAAATCAGTTCGTAATTCCACGGCAGCGCCTCAAAAATCGGAGTTGCCTCCCGATAGAACTCATGCAGCGCCTTTTCCTCGTTGTAAACAGAAATCACGATCGAGATCGTCTTTGGTTTCTGTCCGTTCATATTTTCCATCCTGTTCTGCATGGTCGACTGTCTGGTTTCATTTTTCTTCTTATCTTCCATGCTGTCTGTCCGTTTTTTCTTATCTTTCTTACTCATATTTCATCTTTCAATTAAGCATCCGGGTCATCCAAAATTTCGATCGCTATCGAAGAATGTGCCGGAACCCGTTTTTCCACCGGCGGCAGCGTCATATAGTCGCCGTAAATCCACTCCAGCACATGCTCATAGCCCGCCGGCACCATCAGCTTTGTGTCCTCAAACGGCAGATCCACCGCGTGCTCGCACCATGCGCCCTCCAGCGTTACATAGAGATAATCCGGCTGGTAATTGCTGTAATACCAGTGTTTCGTTTTCTTTTTGCGATCCTTCGCCGCTGCAAGTCTCTGCAGCTTAAATAAAACCGGCATCGGGACAAGGTGTCCCACACCTGCCAGCACACCAACCCGCAGCTTATCCATCAGGCTGTATTTGCTGAAATCAATCTGATCACGGTGTGCGATCGCCATTCCATAAATAACCTTCTGAAGAAATTTTGCGTTCCACGCGCCCACCTTACTATCCGGCAGGCGGTCAAGGACGAACAGATCCACCCAGAGATGGTTTAATTTTCCCTCATAAAACTGCATCTGCTCATTGTCCTCATGGACGCGGCTGTTGTCATAGATGACGCGCGTTGTAAAATCATAAAACACCTTGCCACCCCGGATCTCCTCCGGGCGCAGCAGGGACATTCCCTCCGGCAGCTCCCGCGGCGCTACCTTCAAAAACATCTCATAATTGGCACGTGTAAATGCCAGATCGACATCATCATCCCACGGGATAAATCCCTCATGACGCACTGCGCCCAAAAGTGTCCCGGAATCCAGCATATAGGAAATCTTGTATTTCCGGCAGATCCGGTCTATCTCCTTCAAAAGGCGCAGATTCGCCCGGTGAACCTTCTCAAGCCCCGGATACGGCGGCAGTTTGACCGCCCTGCGGCTCTCTGATTTTTCCTCATTCATGATGGTTGTCCCCTCATTTTCTTCTGCAACTGCTCATTCTCTGTCACAGCTGCTCATTTTCACAGGCATTTTCTTACAGGCAGAGTATCTCCCCGCCTGTGAATTGCCGCGGTCCCCGTCCCTACTGACGGCATGCCTCACGAAGTGTCTTTGCCATATAATCAATCATTTCATCTGTCATGCCCGGATAAACGCCGACCCAGAAGGTATCGCGCATGATACGGTCGGTATTTTCCAGAGTTCCGGCTACGCGGTAGCCGCAGTTTTCTTTCCGCATCTCATCAAAGCACGGATGCTTGATCAGGTTTCCGGCAAAGAGCATACGCGTCTGCACGCCCTTTTCCTCGACATATTTGACTACCTTGTTCCGATCCACGCCCTCTTGGCAGGTCAGAAGGAAACCAAACCAGCTCGGATCGGAATGCTCACAGGCAACCGGCAGGATATATGCGTCCTCGGTTCCGGCAAGTCCCGCTTTCAGACGGGCGAAATTGTGTTTTCTGCGCTCCACGAAGGATGGAAACTTTTCAAGCTGCGCGCAGCCGATCGACGCCTGCAGGTCGGTCGCCTTTAAATTATATCCAAAATGGGAGTATACATATTTATGGTCGTAGCCAAGCGGCAGCTCACCATACTGGCGGTCAAATCGGTGACCGCAGAGGTTATCGCAGCCGGACGGGCAGACACAGTCGCGTCCCCAGTCGCGGAAGGAACGGATAATCTTGTTTAAAAGCGGATTGTCCGTGTACACGGCGCCGCCCTCTCCCATCGTCATGTGGTGCGGCGGATAAAAGCTGGACGTTCCGATATCTCCGATCGTACCGGTAAAATGCCACTCGCCGTTCAGCTCATAGCGGCTTCCGAGGGCATCACAGTTATCCTCCACCAGCCACAAGTCATGACGGTCACAGAATTCTTTTACCTTCTGTAAATCAAACGGATTTCCCAGCGTGTGGGCAATCATAACCGCTTTCGTCTTTTCTGAAAGCGCCGCCTCCAGTTTGTCGGCGTCGATATTGTACTGTGGAATCGTCACATCCACAAATACCGGAACTGCGCCATACTGGATCGCCGGGGTTACCGTCGTCGGGAAACCTGCCGCAACCGTGATGATCTCATCGCCGCGGCGCACCCGGCGTTCTCCCAACAATGGGGAAGTCAGCGCCATAAATGCGATCAGGTTCGCAGAGGATCCGGAGTTTACAAGGGAACAGTATTTGACGCCCAGGTACTTCGCAAGCCCCGCCTCAAACTGATCGGTGTAACGTCCGGAGGTCAGCCAGAACTCCAGCGCACTGTCTACCAGATTGACCATCTCATGGTTATCGTAAACGCGGGACGCATACGGAATCCGCTGTCCCTCGGTAAATTCTTTTTTCTGATTATGATATTTATCGCAATACTCTGCCACCAGATCGAGAATCTGCTGACGCGCAGCCTCTTTTCCGTCCGACAGGGTTACTTTTTCTTCTGACATGTTTCTCCTCCTGCTTTTGCTACTGCTCTCTGCCGCACCCGTTCTGCCTGCTGCCAGACACACCTTTCGTGCAGCCGCCTGCATCTATTTATTTTTCTTCAAACCGAGCCGCATACGCCCGGATCTGCTCATCCGTCACCTCGCGCATATCCGCTCCGGCAAGCCACTTCTTCGACCATTCCACCGTCGCAGCCATCGCTTCTTCTACATGGAAGTGCGGCTTCCAGCCAAATACCTTTTTCACTTTGGAACAATCCAGTTTCAGAAAATTCGCCTCATGCGGACCTCCGTCATAGCGGTTGATCCAATGCATCCCGCCGCCCCATGTTTCACAGAACAGATCCGCCAGACGTCCTGTATTGACGCAGTCACAGTCATCCGGTCCGACGTTGTAGCAGCCCGCCAGCTCCGCATTTTCCCACTGCGCCTTTGCCACCGTCAGATACAAAAACAGCGGCTCTAACACATGCTGGAACGGGCGCGTCGAATGCGGATTCCGCACGATAATCGGCTCTTTCTTTTCCGCTGCACGCACGCAATCCGGCACGATCCGGTCCGCCGCAAAATCACCGCCGCCGATCACATTGCCAGCACGACAGGTTGAGACGGCGCAGCGGCCGTCCGTGAAGAACGACTGCTTATAGCTGTGTGTCACCAGCTCCGAACAGGATTTGCTATTGGAATACGGATCATAGCCGTCCAGCGGGTCATTTTCGCGGTAACCGTACTCCCATTCCTTATTTTCATAAACCTTGTCCGTCGTCACATTGACGAGAGAGCGGACGGATTCACACTGTCTGGCGCATTCCAGCACATGAACCGTACCCATGACATTCGCCGCATACGTGCCGACCGGATCCCGGTACGACTCGCGCACGATCGGCTGCGCTGCCAGGTGGAGTACAATCTCCGGCTTCGTCTCATCAAACACCTGTTTTAAATGGGCAAAATCGCGCACATCCCCATCCACATGGTGAATCGTCTCCCCCAGATGCAGGATCTCAAACATCGACGGCTCGGTCGGCGCTTTCAGCGCATAGCCGGTCACCTCCGCCCCCGCCAGATGGAGAATGCGGACCAGCCAGCTTCCCTTAAAGCCTGTGTCACCGGTCACAAGGACCCGCTTTCCTTTATAAAAATCAAGAAGTTCCATAGTTTTCCTCTTTTTAATTAATTTCGTGATTTCATCACTCCATTATCTTTGCTGAGTGCTCTTATTATATTTCTCACCCGTCCACTCACGAACCCGCGCTATCGCGCTCTACCGCCCTACTTCGCATGGCTGTTCGTTCGTTAATGGCGCAAGAAAAGAATATGTCTGCTTCGCAGCCGCATTCTTTCCTTTTGCGCTCATTATATCACGATTCGCATCTTCGATGCTTACCGCTGCTGACGCAGCTATCGTGATCGCCATTCTCCGTTCGCCATAAATCTGCAAGCAGCTTTCTGGCTCACTTGCGCTCATTATATCATACTTTCTTACAGGATTTGTGTATATTCCTTGAATTTTCCCTTACAGTATATTATTTCCACAGCTTCCAGGGCGCATTGCCTTCCTGCCACATCTGTTCCAGCTGCATCTTGTCACGCTGGGTATCCATACATTTCCAGAAACCGTCGTGGCGGTATACCATCAGCTGTCCGTCCTTGGCAAGCTGCTCCAACGGCGCTTTCTCAAAGACGGTATCATCGCCCTCGATATAGTCAAAGACGCCCGGTTCGAGTACCATGAAGCCGCCGTTGACGATCTTGCCGTCATCATCGTTCTTCTCACGGAACTCGCGGATGTGTCCGTCGCTGTCAACATCCATGACACCGAAACGCTGCCCGATGTTGACGCCGGTCAGGGTCGCGATCTTGCCGTGCTGCTTGTGGAATGCCACCAGCGCGTCCAGATCCACGTTGGAAACGCCGTCGCCGTAGGTCAGCATGAACGTCTCATCCCCAATGTAATCGCGGATACGTTTGATACGACCGCCCGTCATCGTGTGCAGTCCGGTATCGACCAGCGTCACGCGCCACGGCTCGGAATAATTGTTATGCACCTGCATCTCGTTTTTCGCCAGATCGAAGGTCACATCCGACGTATGCAGGAAATAATCGGCAAAATACTCTTTTACTACATACTGTTTGTAGCCCAGGCAGATCACAAAATCATTGAACCCATACTGGGAATAGTGCTTCATGATATGCCAGAGAATCGGCTGTTCTCCGATCTCGATCATTGGCTTTGGTTTTAAATGGCTTTCCTCGCTGATTCGTGTGCCGAATCCACCCGCTAATATTACAACTTTCATTGCACTTCTCCTTCCGTCCATCGTTTTTATCGAAATATGTTCAAATGGTTTTCTTCCAAAATTCTCATCGCATCCCGCACTGCATCCGGGTCGTTATGCAGGTAGGTTTCCAGATCCTCATCGCTCGCCGTCCGGTAATTCCGTCCCAGCTCCCTTGATACCTGTAAATATGCTTTCCGGTACGGCGCTGTCCGGATTTCTGCCCGGGTTGTCCATGCATTTCCAAAGACCGTCAGCACGGTAAATGCCAGCATACAGACCTTTAAAAGTGTGCGGGCTGCCCGTTTCTCCGGCACGCGTGTTTTCGCCTTATCTGCCTCTGTTTCCTGCGCCTTTTCCCGGCACATACTCCAGACGAGTGCAAACGTAAGCAGAATTCCTACAATTCCCATCTGATACTGTATCTCGTACCGCGAGGACATCCCGTACTCGTCCTTCAGGAAAATCCACCGCGCCGCCAGCACCAGCAGATGGTTACAGCCGCCGCTGAGAACCAGCAGAAGCGGAAAAATAGTCTTTTTATAAAGCTGAAACCGCACATTCAGATACAGTGCCAGCAGATACGAAACAAACACTGCCAGCCCCAGCAGATACACCAGATGCAGCCGGACAAACCAGGGGCTTCCTGCCTCCAGCTCCTGAATCTGCGCCACGCCGATCACCGACGATGCCACCGCTTTCAGCAGAAACCGCAGGAAAAAGAGCGGCTGGGCGGCAAATTCCTGAGCGATTGAAACATCCGTCACTGCTCCACGGTGTACGTAAACTGCCTGTGAATTGCTCCAAAGATATAATACCATCGCAAGAACCGTTGTCAATGCCCCGATGCACCAGGTTCTCCGGCACTTTCGGCTCCAGGAGCGGCTGCTTGTTTCAGCACCCCCGCGCCGATCCGCCAGCCACAGTGCGCCGTATGCCAGCACCAGAATCACCGCATAGCCGCCGCTGTACGGTCCTGCCACCAGCACGACCAGCAGGATCGGCAGAATTGCCAGAAGCACCCGGTCAGACATATTCCGGCACCGGGTCGCCGCTGCATGGTCGAGGACTGCAAAATGGAATAAAAATCCGGAGATCGACAGAGTGCAGACCCAGCCGGTCCCGTTCGTCATCATTTCCCATTTATTCAGGCTGAAATATACAAACTGAATCAACAGGAAGGAAAGATAGCCGACCGAGCGGTTCCGCTCTGCGTAGAGCGCCAGCACCGCCGCGCCCGCACCCAGGCTCAAAACACCCAGAATCATGTCAAAATACGCATTATAGCCAAATAGTTTCACATTGATGATGCGCCCCAGATACGTGATCGGAACGCGCGTCAGGATATCCGGTACAAAGAATTTCGCCGGATTTGTCACATCCGGCAGATATGAATTGATCAGCCGGATATAATCCGAATACGCCACATTGTCTGAGGCATGAAATATATACCAGATATAAAATAAAATCCCCAAAATAACCGGAAGCCCTAAAAACACACGGCGTTTCATCCGTCTCTCCTCTTTAAAATGCTCAGCTGGTTCAAGTAAAGTTCAAATAACTGACGGTGTTTCTTCGTGATAACCTCCAGAATCACACCGCTGATCCACAGCAGGAACGAAATCACATAAAGCCCGGAACACGCGATCAGGGTCGGGAACTTCGGCACCATGCCGGTTGCCAGATAGCCGCTGAGCACCGGCGCGAAAAATGCCGTTGCAATCGCAAAACAAATGAGTCCCAGCCATCCAAAGAACGCAAATGGCTTGTAATCCCGGAAGAGTCTCGCGATCGTGCGGAGCACCTTAAATCCATCCGAAAACGTATTTAACTTTGACACACTTCCCTCCGGGCGGTCACGGTATCCAACCGGGATCTCCACCAGCTTAAAGTTCTTGTCCAGCGCATGAATGCTCATCTCCGTCTCAATCTCAAATCCGGTTGAAAGAATCGGGAAGCTCTTGACAAATTCATAGTTAAATGCGCGCGCGCCTGTCATGATATCCTTGATATTGCTCTTGAAAATCAGGTTGATAAGCCCACGCACCAGACGATTTCCCGTATTGTGGAACGGACGCTTATTTTCGGTAAAATACGTCGAAGAAAGGCGGTCGCCGATGACCATATCCGCTTTTCCCTGTAAAATCTGGTCTGCCAGCTTTCTCGCGTCCTCCGCCGGGTAGGTGTCATCGCCGTCCGTCATGACATAGCACTCCGCGTCAATGTCGCGGAACATGCTGCGGATGACATTTCCCTTGCCCTGCTGGTATTCATAGCGCACAACCGCGCCTGCCTCCCTGGCAATCTCATCCGTGTGATCCGATGAATTATTGTCATATACATAGATCGTTGCCTCCGGCAATGCCTCGCGGTAGTCCTTGACCACCTTGGCAATCGTCTGGCCTTCATTATAACACGGAATTAATACCGCTATCTTGTCCATTTTTCTCCTCCCGTTTTCACTCTTCCACCGTTCCGGCGGACCATTCCGGATTGATCACAACAGCCCGTTTTGTCTCAGCTGTACTTACCAATTCCAATTTTATCTCTCTCTGAAGCCCTGTCAGATCAAGCTGTACTTCCATCGGTTCATATTCCTTCTGTCCCGCCTGGATCACAGCAGCCGTCCGGCTGTTTGTCCCATCCGAGGCGATGATTTCCACTTCAAATGGCTGCTTCAGCACCCAGTAGTCCGGATCACACAGAACCGCCCGAATAGTCGGATGATCGTCCCCGCTGGTATTCTCCCAGCGCCATTCTGGTACTTCTTTTTCCGATTCCTGTGCATCCATGAAAATCTCCTGTGTGCGGTACCAGCAGTTTTCGCGTCCATGCGCCATCTCAAGCCCTGCCAGCGTAAAGGACTGGCTGCCCTGCAGGATTGTTTCCTGATACTCCATATCATGCACGTACCATCCCGCCTCATTCATCCATTCCAGATAGCTTTCCAACGTCTCAAGTCCCTGCGGGATCATGTCATAGACGCCCTCGCCTGCCTCCATCGCCGCCTCGATTTCATCGATATAGGCGTCTTTCTGCTCCGAAAGCTCATTGACGATCGAATACCGGTTCCAGACCGGCACATCTTCGCCCGCAAGCCGCGCATAACTTCCCACATCCGACCAGGTCAGGAAAATGCGGTCAATCTTGGAACGTTCTTCCGGTGTAAACAGCTGATGATCGTGAAATACGTAAGGCAGGTTGCTGCGGATACTCTCACGGCTCACCGCCCGCATCGCCCATTCCCCGCCGTTCCAGACACAGGTATAAGCATCGTAAGCGCGCCCGGCGTAAACAACTATAAACATAATCGCAAATACAACGCCGCCTGTCAGCCTGGGAGAAATGGAAGCCATTCCCTGCAGCACCAGGCACCCGCAAAGCATTCCGGCAAATAAGATTCCGCCCATAAAATAGCGGCTGTGTCCCGTCGTTGCCGCCCAGAGAATAAAGGATGCGGCATACAGCAGAAATAGGGTTCCCGTCCTGCTGCTGACCCGCTTCCAAATCCAGCAGAGCCCGGCTCCCGCCGCTCCCAGATACATCAGCGCCAGATCCAGGTTGTATTTCGCCGGGAGCTCACTCAGGCGGTAATCTGGATGCCGGATCATCGAATATGCCCACAAAAGGAACTCTTTTATGTTGCTGGGTCCCCATCTCGGATCCTTAAAGTCCATTTCCCCAAAATATGGCGAATGAAACAGGCTGTTGTAATAAGGATAAACCGGATTTTTCATCGCTATCCCATTGTAAATCAGGTACACACTGACGGGAATCATCCCCGTCACCAGGCATCCCAGAAACAGCTTCGGCGTCAGATACTTCCGGATTTTCCACAGATACAGAAGCACCAGCGGTACCAGATACACGATATTCGTCATCTTGAGGCAGAACAGGATTCCGCCAAACAGGCAGAATAAAACCGCCTCGCGCTCCCACTTCGCCTCATCCAGACCGCGCAGAAGCAGAAATACCATTTCCAGCAGAAACGGCAGTGCCAGAAGCTCGACCATGTAGCTGCCGCTCTCCTGAATCAGCTCCAGACGGCTGACAATCAGAAATGCAAGTACCGGCGCAAGATGCTTCAACCAGCTGCATGTTCTTTCCAGCCGGTCTGCCTCCATGCTCAGGAACACCGTTACCTGACGATAAATCACAAGCATCGCCAGTGCGTTTAACATTGTCCCCATCCGAAGCCCAAAAAGCGCCCTGAATGGATAAAACATCCGGTCGCCCAGCCGGAAACCGAACATCTGGAACCGTCCCGGTATCACATGATAATGAAGGTTGTCCACAAATCCGGGAATCTGCGACAGCAGGTGATAGTTCTGCGTATCATAGCTCTGATCCGGGGCAAATCCCTTGACCGAAAAAAATGCCAGGATGAACAAACTTCCCGCTATAAAAAACGGACTCACTCCCGCATGGTCCCGTTCAAATCTTCCGATTGCCGCCATGACTGCACCGCATAAAACGAGCGCTGCCGCCCGCGACAAAATCGTTCCCTGTGGTACATGTAAAAGCCATGCCAGAAGATCCAGCACTTCCAGCCACCAGATAAAAAGCGTATAGGCAAGCAGCACTGCAAAACTGCGGGTACTGACTCTCCATTTTGCCGTTTTGTCCGCCGGCCTGTTTCCAAATAACATACTTTTCCCTTGTAATCATCCAGTTTTCTTCATGAACCTGCTGAATCATTACTTCCTTTCCATGAAACAAAATATATCTTAAAAGAAATATTCTTCCAGCATCAGGCACAGTGCATGGTACACCGGAAGATGCAGCTCCTGAATCTTAAATGTCTCCTGCTCCGGCACGACAATCGCAGTGTCGCTGTACCCACGGATCCGCCCGCCGTCGCGTCCCAGAAGCCCGATAACCTTAAGCCCCTTTGCCTTTGCCGTCACGGCTGCATACAGGACATTTTTTGAATTGCCCGAGGTTGAGATTCCGAGGAACACATCCCCATCTTTTCCATATCCAAGCACCTGTTCCGCATAAGTCATGCTGCCGTCCACATCATTCATAAATGCGGTGGTCAGTCCTGCATGACCAGTCAGCGCGATCGCCGGAAGTCCCTGCTGCAGCTTTTCAGAAAGTTCCGCTCCCATCTGCGGGTCTACCGTTTTAAGCGCCGCCTCTATCTCCGCCGAAACCAGGCGTTTCTTCACAAACCCCTTCATCAGCTCGCCCACGATGTGCTCCGAATCCGCACAGCTTCCGCCATTTCCGGCAATCAGAAGTTTTCCGCCGCGCTCATAGCACTCTTTCATCGTCTCATACGCAGTGCGAATATCCGCTTTCACCGGTGCAAGAACCGGATAGCGGCTGATCAGCTCGTCTAGGTACTCGTATTCCTTCATGATTTCTATTTCCTCCTGTCAGTTTTTTCGATGTCTATTGAGCTTCTGCATCATAAAATAAATACTCCTGCTCAAACATTTCCAGATTGTTCTGCGCTTCTTCCTCCGGCACCGCTGTGTCGGATACCCGCGCAAGCATATTTCCATTTTCAAAAAACAGATCGGTCAGGCTGCCTCTGCGGATCAGCTCCCGCAGAAGATCCAGACTCCACTCCCAGCTTCCCGGTCCCAGATAGCCTGCTTCCGCGTAGACATAATCTGTCTTCGCATACGCCATATAGGTTTCAAACGCCTCCGGCGAGTTGACGAGTTCGACGTTGCCCCACGGCGATGTAATATCCTTATACGACTCCACATTGCACGGAAACTGCAAACAGTACGGATGCGTTCCAAATGCGATCACCCGGTTTTCCGGATCCTGCGATACTTCCTGCCAGATCAGCGTGTTTCCCTTTTCCTCCATCCGCGCCTGTTCCTGCGCCCGGTGATTGACACGCCCTTTATTCAGAAGATGAATCTCCGAAAATCCAGCCGTCCACGCCCAGCTGCTGATCGCCGTGACAATCAGATTTAATACCAGCAACGGCGTCAGGCACTTCGACGCGAGCGGATAAAAGCCGATTTTCTTAAAATACACCATCGCCCGGCATGCCCCCAGAATCAGCATAGAATACAGAAGCATGAAATAATTTCCGTCGATCTGGTAAAGCATCGACAGGCTGATCAGGCTGACGATCACAAATGGGAAGAAAATCACCAATGCCGCGTTCCAGATATGGGACTGCTCATCTCCCTTTTTGGAGAAAATCCCATAAAGCACCAGCATCACAATCAGCACCGCCATCAGCGAGGTTCCCCACGCCAGAATTACATGCCCCATATCTTCACCCTGCGGCTGCATCAGAATCTGCCAGATGCGCCGCGCCAGCACATGAAGCGTTGATTCCTCCTGATAATTCTGCGGCAGCTCCGAGGTAGCAAATGGGTATTTCATTTTAAAACCAAACAATGCAAAAATCGAAGTAAACACCGAAGTGACCGGCATTCCCGTGATCTTCATCGTCCGCGCCCAGATACCGGCCAATGCCCCAAACGGCAGACATAATGAGACAATCAGGCGGACCATATGGTGAAACAGGTCAGCCGCCGCCCCGCGCTCATGAAACCAGAACCATAGAAGGTACAGCCCCATCATGCCAAATACGGCAGTGGAAAAGACCAGGGAGGTCGGCTTCATCGTGAGGGACAGGAAATAGGAACCGGCTGCCCCGGAGAGGAATATCCAATGATTTTCATACACATGAATATACTGAAAGAAACATCCCAGCATAATAAGCTGCAGCAGCCACGTAATCAAATCCGCCTTGGCTGTGAGCGCCATATTCATGATGCCCGGCACCGAAACCGTCAAAACAGCTGCCATAATTCCCGGCAAGACGCTGTGATACGTTAGTTTCTTTTCTGTCTCCTGCTTTCGATTGCCCGTCAGCAGCACCGCATTCCAGACCATCGCCCCGATTCCCAGAACTGCCAGCCAGAGGTTAAAGAACGTCAGGTAGCTGTGACTCGCCAGATCGCAGAGCGGCAGAGTCAGCACCTCAAAGCCCTTCGAATACACATAGACCATGCCGACCAGCCCCGGATTCTCATACAGCCCGGTTCCGCCTGCCACAATGTACTGGGAGCGAACGCCATACCAAAGTGTATCAAAATCGAGTGCGATATTCAGGCGTCCCACCTGAATCAGGAACATCAGGGCACACCAGCCAGCCGCCAGCGTCCATGCCCGGCGCACCCGGCGCGGTATTTCCCTCGATCCCCCGCTGTCAGCCGGTTTGTTACTGTTCACGCATACGTGCCCAGTAACGGAATTTGCCGTGGCTTCGCATTTAAATACGGCAAATTCCTGCTGCCACCACGTTTTCTTACGGCACTTTCGGTTCCAAAAGTGCCTACCTGTGAACAGTAACGCCTGTTTCCCTGTCTCAATCACCTGAACCGACACCTTGTCCCTGCCATCCAGCATCCAGGAAAGCGTCTGCCATCCCATGATGCACTGGCAGGAAATCGAGGAAAAATCAAAGCCCAGCGCCGCCACACCCAGAGCATAGACGCTCAGACGCATCCAGGCGATTTTTCCAAGGCCAAGGGCAGAAAGTAGGCAATACACAACGATTGCAAAGGAGGCGCCAAAAAGGAAGTCCATATAAAAAGAAAAATAAGGCCGCTCCCAGACCGTTCCCCTGAAAAACACCCGTTTTCTCAAAAACCGCCCGATCGCCAACAGGCTAATCAGATACACCGCCGACACCACCATCGGCAGAAATACCACATGAATCCAGGAAAACACCAGCACAACCGCCGTCAGCCAGTACATCCGGCTGCGTCCGCGCTTCAAAAGCGCCAGCCCCCCAAAGATCAAGACTGCCAGAATCGCAATCTCCACATACATCCGTTTCGATTCCGTAAAATGAATGTAATCTGCAAAAAAACCATTTCCCGTAAACAGCGTTTTCGCCGGAATCAGAACCGCCGCCACACAGAACAGCGCCAGAAAAAGACCAGCCATGCGCACGGCTGCGTCTGGTCGTCCGTTTTGTCTCTGATTCTGCATGTCGATGGTTCCTCTCTTTCTAGTTTATGTACTCCCGGAATCTTTTTGTGAGCCGCATTCTATATACGCCCGCCTAAAATCCCTCGCACCGCATCCAGCAGCGTCTCCGCATACGCATCATAACCGCCCGCCGGACAGCTTCCGTCCTCTTTTATAAGTCCAGCCGCCCTATCTTCCGCGTGTTCTTTTGCCCCATAGCCAGTTCCGACAAGGACTCCGGTCACGCCAAAGTTTTTTCCTGCCTGCGCGTCGATGCGCTTGTCCCCGATCATATAGGAATGCACCTTATCAATGCCCTCCGGCAGATCGCGCTCTGCCATCTCAAACATTCCCGTCTCCGGCTTGCGGCAATGGCATTTTTTCTTATAAAGTCCAATCCCATGCTCCGGGTGGTGCGGGCAATAGTAGAACGCATCTACGTGTGCTCCGTCACGCTCCAGCACCTCATTCATATAATCATGAAGGATTTTTACATCCGCCTCGGTATAGTAACCTCTCGCCACGCCCGCCTGGTTGGTAATGACGATCACCTTATATCCGGCCTCGTTCAGGAGACGGACCGCCTCTGCGGTACCGTCAATCAGCTTCAAATCTTCTTTTCGGTGAAGATAATTGACCTCCACGTTCATCGTGCCATCACGGTCGAGGAATACTACTTTACAGCTATTTTTACACATGGAATGTATACTCCTTATCCGGCATCTGCACCTGAATATCGCGGTAGTCCCAGCGGTCCTCATCGCAGATCCAGCTCTGAGCGCCGCGCAGTTCGAAATTCCAATCCATCAGCTGTCCGCCTGCCGCTTCCAGGCGGCGCGCCACCTGATGTTTGACGTTGTATGGGCAGTACACAAGAAGGAAGCCGCCGCCGCCAGCACCTAAAAGCTTTCCGCCGAGAGCACCCGCTTTTTTCGCCTCGTCATAGAGCATATCAATCTGCGGATTTGTGATCTTACTGCTCATCCGCTTCTTGCTCTCCCAGCCATAATCCAGGAGGCGGCCGAAATTGTGGAGATTTCCCTTTAAAAGCTCATCCTTCATCGCATAGGAAAGTGCCTTTACCTCGCACATCGCCTGAAATGCATCCGGTTTCTTATAGTTGCTTACCTGATCCTTGATAATATTCGCGGATACATGGATATTGCCCGTGTAGCATAACAACAGGTTATACTGCAGCTCATTGATAATATCGCGGCGGATGCGGAGCGGGTTTACCACGACGTTGTTGCGTCCGTGAAATTCGATAAAGTTAAAGCCGCCGAAGGTCGCCGCATACTGATCCTGATAACCGCCGGAAATCCCCAGATCGATCCGCTCCACGCCGTAAGCCAGATCCGCCATCGCATAATTATCCAGCGTGATTCCTTTCCAGCGCGCCATCGCGGTCAGAAGACTTACCATGACGGTCGAGGAGGTTCCAAGTCCCGAACCAGCCGGAGCATCACACTGTAAATAAACCTCGCATCCCTGCTTGATATCCATCGCCCGCAGCGCTGCCGTGACAAGATCCAGCCGTCCATCGCAGACGTAATTTTCCTTCGCATTGTACTTGACTGTCATATCAAAATCCAGGGAATGAACCGTGATCTGGTCATCATCCCTCGGAATGATCGAACAATATGCATATTTATTGATGGTGCTTCCGATAATGGCACCGCCCTGTTCTACACAGAATGGTTCTACATCCGTACCGCCGCCGCCAAAGCTCACGCGCAGCGGCGCTCTTCCTCTGATTACCATGTAATGTCTCCTTTTCTTACGTCCTCCTGAAACCGGAAATAATCCTCCGGCACACCGATATCAATAAAATAGCCGTCATTTACGATGCCGCCGAGACGTCTTCCCTCCTGCATCCACCTGGGGATGCACTCATTTTCCAGCGAAACTTTTCCCTCCGGAATCTCGTCCAGCAGCGCCCGCTTCATCAGGTACACACCGCCGTTGATCGTGCCCGCCCCAGTATTGCCGTTTTTCTCATTAAAAGCGGTCAGCAGCCCGTCGGTCAGGCGCGCCGCCCCATAACGGGAAATATCCGGCACACCGCGCAGAACCAGCGCCATCTCCAGATTTTTTTCCTGCTGGATCCGGCTCAAATCACCGAAATCCATCTGATAAAATGTATCGCCATTCAGGACAAAAAACTGCTCGTCCGTCACATATTTCCCGGCATTCTTGATCGCGCCCGCCGTGCCGAGCAGCTCTTCCTCATACGCATACCGCGCCCGGATGCCAAACCGCGATCCGTCTCCAAAATATTCTTCCACCATGCCGCCCTTATAACCGACGGCAAAAATAATATCATCAATTCCGCTTTTTTTCAGCCCCTGAAGCACATACTCCAGAAACGGCTTACCTTCAACCAGCGCCATCGGTTTCGGACGATCGCTTACCACACTGCGAAGCCGCGTCCCCAGTCCGCCAGCCAGAATGATTGCCTGCATACTGTACTTCCTTTCTGTCTGTTGTTTCCAACTCAATTTTTACTGTTTTGTAACTGTTCAGTTCCTTCACAGTTACGAAAGATCCATTTTTTACTCTTGTCAATCTGTCAAATGCTATTAAGTCCAGTTTAACTTATATATCTTACCACATTTCCCTAGTGATTTCCACTAGATAGGGCGGTTTTATGCTGTTACCACTTTCCCATCGGATTTGCAGCGCTTCCTTGCGGAAATTGCAACAATTTGTTGATTTTTTTGCATGATTCGACAGATTTTTTTATTTGGCAGACACTCTGTTCCGTGTTACAATCTTAGTTATAAATTGGGATTTGGAGGAAATGCGTATGGCTCGTGATATGACAAAAGGGAATATAACCGGGCACCTGATTGCCTACGCGGTTCCGCTGGTGTTCGGCAACCTCTTCCAGCAGCTCTACCACACGGTGGATTCGGTAGTCGTCGGACAGTTTTACGGAAAAGAGGCGCTGGCGGCAGTCGGTGCGGCGGGTCCGATCATGAATATCCTGACTTTTCTGATTGTGGGACTGTCACTCGGCGCATCGATTTTGATGGCAAGCTACTTTGGAGCAAAAGATTACCAGAATTTGAAAGATGAATTTGCGACCTCTGTACTCTCCGGACTGCTTTTGACCATCGTGCTCTCCGGAATCTCACTGGCAGGAAGCCGCCTGTTTATCCGCCTGACGCAGACGCCGGAAGAGATATCGGCGCAGGCGTCCTTGTATTTGCAGATTATCTCGCTGGGTCTTATTTTTACCTTTTTTTACAATATTTTCTCCGCCGCTCTGCGCGCGATCGGAGATTCCAGAGCGCCGCTCTATGTCCTGATCCTGACGACCGTTGTCAATGTATTCCTGGATGTATTCCTGGTTGGCATCTGCCGCCTCGGTGTTTCCGGTGCGGCAATCGCTACGATCATCTCGCAAGCGGTCTCTGCGCTCGCCCTCTTCGTCTATATCTGGGCGAAAGTGCCCCTCTTACGCCTCGGCATCCGGGATCTGAAACTGAAAACCTCGATGCTCAAAAAAACGATCGATTTCAGCTCCATTTCCGCCGTCCAGCAGACGATTCTCTACGTCGGCCGCCTGCTCGTCCAGTCCGGCGTCAATGCACTCGGTGTCGATGCAGTTGCCGCTTTTAATGCCGTCTCCATCATCGACAGCTACGTGCTCGCCCCGGGCGACAGTCTCGCGGCATCTATCACGACGTTCTCCGCACAGAACCTCGGCGCGAAAGAGTATGACCGGATTCCGAAAGGGCTTCGGAAAATGCTGGTGATTGCAGAAATTTATATTATTTTGACAGCGGTGGTCGTGCTGTTCTGCCGTCACCCGCTGCTCGGCATTTTCTTGAAGCCGAATGAAACGGAGGCGCTGCGTCAAGGCATGTCCTATCTGGTGCCGATGGCTGGTTTTTACTTCATCAGTGGTATCACCAATACTTTTCAGGGATATTACCGTGGAATCGGGCACCTGATGATCACCCTGTTCGCGACTCTGGTGCAGATTCCAATCCGCGTTGTGATCAGTTATGCGCTGTTTGGACGGCTGGGAATTCAGGCTGTGGCGATTGGTACGACGATTGGATGGGCTTGTATGGTAATATTTGAGCTTTTAATGTATCGGAGATATGGACGGGTAGAGGCGCTGCGGAAGAACGATCGGTAATATAGAGTGCTCTACCCGGTAGTACAGGAAAGAGCCTGCAGCATACCGGCGTAGCTGGCTCTTTCCTTCCTTGGATAACTTTAAATTACCCTTACGCAAGAAAACGATCAGAAGCACATTCCCCTGATCGTTTTCTTTATTATATATAATTTTCTATCTTTTACTATTTTTTATTCAAAATCTTCCTTAATCACATCCCAAGCCGCATCAATACTGAAATGCTCGCGGATATAAACCTGCGTTTTCTCTGCCAGGTCTTCCAGGCGTTTTTCGTCTTTGTAGAGTTCTACGACTGTCTCGGCAAATTCGTCCGGCTGATCCTTGACGAGGAGAACTTTTTCTACATCCGGGATTCCCTCGCTGCCGACGGAGGTGGTGACGATGGGGGCACCGTTATAGATAGCTTCTACCACCTTGCCCTTAACCCCTGCGCCGTAGCGGAGCGGTACCACTACAATCCGGCAGTTCCGGTACAGGTCTGCCAGTTCTTCTTCACTTACAAAGCCTTTGACGATGATGCCATTTCCAGGCTGTTCCAGCGCTTTGATCTCGTCGGTCACTTTGGAACCGACGATGTAGAAGTTGACCTTGATCTGTTCCCGGATCTTCGGGAATACTTCTTTCGCGAACCAGAGCACCGCGTCTGCGTTCGGCGGATGCGCAAAGCCGCCGACAAACAGAAGTCCTTCCCGTTTGGCGAAGTCTTTGTTCAGATTCTGTAAAAACTCCTCATAGACATATGCCGTGATCGCCTTGACCGGAATCGTCTCATCAACGGCGTGGATCGCCTCTTCCTCAACGTAGGACGGATAGTAGGACACCGCCACTTTGTGGAAGAGTGAAAACTCGATCGATTTCCAATATTCGGATTCCTGACGCTTCTTCACATCGCCGGTCAGCTCATACTCGCGGAACTCACGCATAAAATGAAGGTCGTGACCGTAATAAATCATCTTGATATCCGTGTGTTCTTTGATAAAATCCACATATTTTGTCGCGATATGCGGACGGTTCAGATATGCCACGTGGATATCTTTTCCATTTTTCACCAGCCAGTCCCAGATACCGGTCAGGTATTCCTGTCCGTAGAGGACCTCGATTCCCATCTGCTGCAGCGTAGACGTATACGGTTCCTCATGGAGGTAATTATCTCCGATAAATTTAACAACATACCCCTTTTTCAGGAACATTTTCAGGTACTGGAACGTTGTCTTGGAACCGGCGTCTTTGTCAAAGGTCGGCACATAGTGATCGATCACGACAATGATCTTTTTGCCCATGCTGCGCTCGCGTGCGCGGAATGGATTCGGATTGCCGTTGTTGACGCACTGATTCTTGAACTCTTCTTTCCATTTTTCTTTGAGTTTCTCGCTGTTTTCCACCTGATACCGTTTCAGACCGGTTCCGTTGACATCCGTTCCGTTGGAAATGCCTTCGAAATGGATGACCTTGGATTTTGGCTGGTAAACGACGCGGTAGCCCGCTTTCCGCACCTCAAATGCCAGATCCGAATCTTCGCAGTACGCCGGGGCAAACCGCTCGTCGAAACCGCCGATCTGCTTCCAGAGTGCGGTGGATAAAAGGATCGCTGCGCCGGAAATATAGTCTACATCCTTGACGTAGTTATATTCTGCCTTGTCCGGATCGTCGAGGCGGCCGTAATTCCAGCCGGAACCATCGCTCCAGATGATGCCGCCTGCCTCCTGTAAACGTCCATCCGGATATACCAGCTTAGATCCTACCATACCGATGGTGGAGTCAGATTCAATGAGATTTACCAGGGAGCTGAGCCAGCCTTCTGTTACCTGGGTATCGTTGTTTAAAAACATCACATATTTGCCGCGCGCCGCCTTCGCCGCCTGGTTGCAGTTGCGCAAGAATCCCTGATTGGTCTGATTGCGGCAGATCACCAGGTTATCGGCAAACTCCGCCAGATGCTCGGTGGCATCGGTTGAAACGTCATCTGCGATGATAACCTCATAGCTCACATCCTTCGTATGCTCCAGAATCGACTGCAGGCACAGATAGGTATAGTGAATCTGGTTGTATACCGGAATTACGATGGAAACCGTCGGATTTTCTTCCTTCGGAAGGTGGATTTTTCCGTAGGTCAGATACTCCTCACCGATCTCAAAATCACCTTTGATAAGGTTCTTTCCTTCCTCGGTGGTGTACATCTTCATCATTTTACCCGGATGAAGAATCGTCCGTTTCCAGTAGCCGAGCTTCTTGCGGCGTACCGTGCCCTTTGGATAGCACCGGTTAAATGCCTGTCCGAGCTTGCGGCGCACCTTGAAAATGACCGCCTCATGACCATTTAAGTAGGTCAGCGTCTTGCCAAGCTCTGCATTTTCATGGCGCAGATCAGAAATGATAACGTCCAGATTCGCCACGTGGTTATTCGTCAGGCGCTGTACCTCCTGCACTTTGCGGAGTGCCGTATCTTTTTCCGAATTTTCTGCCCGGAGCGCATCCAGACGTTCGTTTGCCCTTGCAAGTTCTCCGTCCACATGGGAAAGATCGGCTAATGTCTTCGTCTTTACCATGTAATCTTCCTGGTAGGTGCGCTGGTTTTCCCCGTGCACGTACTCCTGGAAGCCACGTTCCATCGCCTCGTAAAGCGAAAGCAGCTTCTCATCCGCCTTCACATACTCCGGGAACTGTCCGATAAATTCCCGCTCGGTCTGACCGCCCAACAGACTCTTATAACGGCGGTAGAAATAAACCAGTGTCCTGTATTTCACAAAGCCAGCCGGAACCGGGAATAAGAAGACCCACTCATAGTCGATCGCATAGGTTCCGTCCGCCGTCACCAGCATATTTTCAAAAAGGGCGTCAATGTTGGAGGCGCTGTAGCTCTCGTCCGCAAGAACTGCCCCTAAAGAAGCCCATCCGCCGCCATTTTCTGTCTCTTTATCCCGATAGGAATCCAGCTCGCCCAGCGCATTAAATACCTTGATAAATTCCGGTGTCACCGCAAATGGTTTGCGTTCCTCCGGGCGGATGCTGTAGATCTCATCCATCGCAGCCCGGATCGCGGAAACCTCCGCATCCACGCCCTGGGCAGTCAGAATTTCTCCCAAAAGTTCCGCCCGCGTTTTTCCCTCTAAATACGGAAAGACCGCTGTCATTCCCTCGTCCTGAAGCTCCGGTTTTACCAGTTTCAGGGACGGATTCTGACGGTCAAGCACCTGATATTTTTCTTCGAAGGACTGGATGTGCGCCTTTCCCTCCGGATAGAGCGCCGTCTTCCAGACCTCGCGGATTCCATTCTTTTCACGGATCTCTGTCCGGATCTGGAAGCAGTCTTCGCGGGTGCGGTTGTATTTCACATAGATAACGTCCTGTGAAGCATTCTCAGCTTCCGGCGCAGCCTGTCTCTGCCAAAAAACCAGAAATGCATTCGCAAATTCCGGGAACCGTCCGTCCTCGCAGGCTGCATCGAGCGCCGCCCCCATATCCATCAGCATATACTGCGGACAGTCATAGACCGGTAACACACCGGTCAGATCGCCTTTTTTCGGCAGATAGGCATCTGAAAAAATCTCTCCCGCCGTCCGGTAATCCGGCATCGGATAGTAAAATTCCCCGCCCGGAAGCAGCTGCTTCATTTCGTTCCAGGAAAGTGCGCCCGTCTCCCGCTCTGCGCCTGCCATGTATTTCACGCCAAACCAGTTGGAAGCCGCCGCAATCAAGGTTCCATGAGCAGAAAGAAGCTGTTTTGCGGCTGTCATCTGCGCCGCGCGTCCAGCCCTATCTGCCGCCGTCAAATCCCCGATCAGCACTACATATCCATATGTCCCGCCGCACTTTTCCGCTTCCCTCGCATACGTCTCCACATCCGCACAGACATAGCGGATCTTCGCCGCCAGCTCCGGCTCTGTCTTGAAACGACGGCGTACTACCTCCAGATTTTCTTCGGAAACATCCAGCACCGTTACCGATGATAAACGTCTGGCAAGCAACCCTGTCAGCGCGCCCGCGTCCGCCCCGATCTGCAGCGCCTGCTGTTCCGGGTCAAATTGACACCAGTCCAACAGGTTTTCCCGCAGATCTGCCAGTGCGTACAGATAGGAAAGCTTCTTATTTTCCCGCAGCGCCCGGCGCCGGTCACTGCCGTATTTATCAAACAGAGCAATCAACTCCTGATTGATTTTTTTCATCTTAATCTCCTTTTATCATGCCTGCAGATCTTCCTGTGCCGCCTCATCCGCGCTGAGCGACTCCGCCTGCTTTGCCGCCTCCCCGGCTGGCGATAACCTGACTGCTACATCCGGCTCCATGTCGTAGACACCGACCGTATTTTTATTGGAAATAACGGTAATATTGGCCACATCATAGAGACGGTGGTACACCACGTGCTCGCCGCCCTCAAATCCGGTACAGCTCATGGACAGCAGGTATTCGCCGCCCTGCAGGGTCATCTTCTGCGTAAACGCGACATCGTAAATATCGCCCTCCTTGACCGGATGGACATCCGTTCCCTCAAACAGGGTGTTCGTGCCGGTCAGGTCGGTTCCTTTCTTATCCTTGATCGTATAAGTAAAGATCGGTGCCTGAATCGGTGCATTGAAACGGATGCGCTCGCGGATGGTAAACTCTTCGCCTTTTAAGAGCAGGTTAGTGATATTGCCGCGCGCGTCCACCAGTCCCAGATCGAAGATCTGCGCCCTGCCGTCGCCGTACTCCTCGCGGTTTGCGTTGATCGTCAGCTTGTCGCGCATTAAGCCCGGCTTTTTCGCCGTTTCTCCGTTCAAAGCAGTCGGATTTCCGGTGCCGTCCGATGCTGAACCAACTCCATTTTCTGCGGTGCCATCCACTGCCTCGGAGCCGTTTACATTTCCGGCATCGTTATTTCCAACCTCATTTTCAGATGCACCGTTCTCCGCACTTCCGGCTCCTGATTTCTCCGCTTTTATTACCTTGTCCCCGGAAAAATCGTTCATTACCTCCAGCTCGGCGCGCAGCGCGTCCATCTGTCCTGCCAGAATCTTTTTGTAGAGATCGACCATCTTGCCCGCCGAACCCTGTGCGATAAATTCGCCCTTATTGAGCAGCACTACCTTATCGCAGTATTTGATGATACTTCCCATATCGTGGGTTACCATGATGATAGTCGTGCCGTTTTTGCGGATCTCCTCCATGCGGCGGTAGCACTTGGACTGGAAAAAGACGTCCCCGACCGAGAGCGCCTCATCAACGATCAGGATCTCCGGCTCGACGTTGATCGCAAGCGCAAATGCCAGACGCACGAACATACCGCTCGAGTACGTCTTGACCGGCTGATAGACGAAATCGCCAATCTCGGCAAAATCGAGAATCTCCGGCAGCTTTGCATCCATCTCTTTTTTGGTATATCCCATCATCGTACCGTTCATATAGATATTTTCGATACCGGTGTAGTCCTGGTTAAATCCGGCTCCCAGCTCCAGCAGCGCCGAAATTTTGCCGCGCACCGTCACCTCGCCGGTCGTCGGCGTGAGAACGCCGGTAATGATCTTAAGGATCGTCGATTTACCCGAACCATTCGTACCGATGATGCCGACCGTCTGACCTTTTTCAACCGTAAAGGAAAGATCGCTCAACGCGTAGAAATCCTTGTGGTATTCTTTATGGCTGACGCTCAGAGATTCTTTCAGCCGATCGATCGGTTTATCATACAGCCTGTATATCTTGGTCACATTTTTCACTTCGACCGCGTACTTCTCTGCGTTCTCCGCCTCTTGTGCCCCTGTGTTTGTTGTATTTTCAGCAGACATATATCTTTTTCGTTCCTCCTGTTCCACTATTCTCGTAGTATAGCATGTTTTCTATGTTTCTTGCAATTCCTGTACGCAGAAAAACACACCTCTTTCTATGTACTCACGAAAAACATTCGTATTTTTTTGTGAAATGTTTTGTATTTTCTTGACAATATCCAGATGCTATGCAAAAATCATGGCAAAGGAGGATGATTCTATGGATTTTTTAACAATGACAATTCGAAAACAAAAAAATATTGCACTCATCGCACACGACAATAAAAAACGTGAACTCATCGACTGGTGTGAGGCGAACAAAGAGATCCTCAAAAAACATTTCTTATGCGGAACCGGCACAACCGCCCGCATGATTACGGAATATACCGGGCTTCCGGTCAAGGGCTATAACAGCGGTCCTCTGGGCGGCGACCAGCAGATCGGTGCAAAAGTCGTCGAGGGACAGGTTGATTTTATCATCTTCTTCTCTGATCCCCTGACCGCCCAGCCGCACGATCCGGATGTCAAGGCGCTTCTTCGAATCGCCCAGGTTTACGATATCCCGATCGCCAACAATAAAGCGACTGCCGATTTTATGATTACCTCGCCGCTGATGGATGAGGAGTATGAGCATGACATCATCAACTTCCACCAGAATATTAAAGAGCGGGCCAAGACGCTGTAAAAAACACATTCTCCCTTGTATTTATTCTCATTCTTCGGTACAATGGTCGTTACCGTTTATGAGAACAGATACAAGGGAGATTTTTTATGTTGCAGAAATTTTTTAAATACATTTTCCAAAGCATGGCGGGCATGCTGGGAATTTCCGTCTACATCCTCGCAGACACCTATTTTATCTCGGTCTACTCCGGTGCAGATGGTCTGGCGGTCTTAAATCTGATTTTACCGGTTTACGGACTGATCTATGCGATTGGAGCAATGATCGGGATCGGATCGGCGACCCGTTATGCCATCGACCGTGCGCAGGGCAAAAGCGCCAGCTTCTATTTTCTCTCCGCCGTAACCTGGGATATTCTCATCAGCATTCCGCTGGTGCTGGCAGGCATTTTCATCCCGGATAAAATCTTGCAGCTTCTCGGCGCAGACGCGGGGCTGACCGCGCTCGGAAAGCAGTATCTCCGCATTATTCTGGCTGCCTCGCCGTTTTTTATGTCCAACTACGCATTCACGGCGTTTGCGCGCAATGACAGCGCTCCGGCGATCGCGATGCTCGGCTCCATCGCCGGAAGTATGTTCAACATCGTGTTTGACTACATCTTCATGTTTCCGGCAGGTCTGGGACTGACCGGCGCGGCGTTAGCGACGGCATTCTGCCCGCTTGTGACGATGAGCATCTGCGGCACGCACTACCTGGGAAAACACAATCAGGTCGGATTCCGTTTTCGCGCTCCATCCCTGCGCCACCTGATCGCCTGCTGCCAGCTCGGCGTATCCGCCTTTGTCGGCGAAATATCCTCCGCCGTGATCGCGATCGTCTTTAATTTCCTGCTTCTGGGACTCGCCGGAAATGTCGGTGTCGCCGCTTACGGCGTCACTGCCAATCTCTCCGTCGTTGCCATGTGCCTGTTCAACGGACTCGCGCAGGGCACGCAGCCGCTCATCAGCGAAAGCTACGGAAAAGGCGATCACACGCAGAGCCGCCAGTTCCTGACCTGGGGCGTCATCGCCTGCCTGATCGTGGAAGCGATCATTCTGGTGCTGACCTGGAGCATGACCGATCCACTGATCCAGATCTTCAACCAGGAGCAGAACGCCGAACTTCTGCATTACGCCCACAGCGGGCTCCGGCTGTATTTCCTGGGCTTTCTCTTTGCTGGCATCAACATCCTGCTGGTTGCCTATTTTTCCGCCGTCGCGCAGCCAAAACCAGCCATCGCCGGTTCTCTGCTGCGCGGGGCCGTCGCTATCATCCCCTGCGCTGTCACACTGGCGCGCCTGTTTGGGCTGAACGGCGTCTGGCTGTCTTTCCTGGCATCGGAAATGATCACTTTCTTCGCTATTTTGCTGCTGGCAAAGCTGGGACATTCTTCCAAAGAATTACATAATTTTAAAATAATTTGATTTTGCCCCAAAAAATATTTGACATTTTATATCATTCGTAGTATATTGATGAAAAATCGAACACACCAAAACCGTTGAAGCGGAGATCAAAGCAGCATATGCGCGCACAGAGAGTCCGGGAGGCTGAGAACCGGGTCGAGATGCAGGTTGCCAAATGGACCGCTGAGGGCGCAGCCAAAAGCCGGATATATTTTCAGCCTAGTACTCTGCGACGTAGGGCATACGTTAGTTGCCGGAGATATGCAGGTATCTCGCAAAGCGCATGGAATCACTCCATGAATCAAGGTGGCACCGCGGGCTTAAAAGCGAACGATGGATCCGAAGGGGATCCAGATTCTTTTGATAGTTACCCGTCCTTGACAGATTCTTAAAAGATCTGTCATGGGCGGGTTTTTTGTTGTTCTGAAATCCATCTTTCATTCAAACAAATTTCCCTGCACCTCCCGCCCGGACAGAAAACAGGGTTGCTGTCCTATCCAGAATTTCCACATTCAGAAATTTATCACTGGAAAACAGCCCCACATTTCAACAACAGGAGGATTTGCTATGTATCCAACACTTGACGAAGTCCGGAAAATCGCTGCATCCGGCGATTACCGGCGCATCCCTGTTTCCCGTGAACTCTACGCAGACGCTTTTACCCCGGTGGAGGTGCTGCGGACGCTGCGCGCTGCCAGCCATCACTGCTATCTGCTTGAAAGCGCCGAGGAAAACCAGAAATGGGGACGCTACTCCTTTTTAGGCTACTCCCCGGCGATGGAGCTGACCTGCCAAAACGGCGTCTTAAAAATCCGCACCGGCGAGGAGGACGAGCTGGCAGCCGAAGAAAACCGCGCCGTCTCCCATCCGGGCGAGACTATCCGTGAGATCCTGGCTGCCTACAAAAGCCCGAAGCTGCCGGATATGCCGCCTTTTACCGGCGGTCTGGTCGGCTATTTCTCTTACGACTACATCCATTACGCTGAGCCGACACTCGACTTTTCCAAACTGAAAAACGATGATTTCTGCGATGTTGACCTGATGCTGTTTGACCGCGTTATCGTATTTGACCATTACCGACAGAAATTGATTCTCATCGCCGGTGTCCGGACGGATTCCTTAGAAAAATCGTATCGGCAGGCAGAAGAGAGCTTAAACGAGATTGTCTCCTTGCTGCAAAGCGGCGCCAAAGCGGTTTTCCGGCCATTAAAGCTCAAAGAAGAGCTGGCTCCTGCTTTTTCGAAAGAGGAATACGGGGCAATGGTTGAGAAAGCCAGACATTACATCCATGAGGGCGATATTTTCCAGGTGGTTCTCTCCAATCCGATGACCGCCGCCGCAGAGGGCAGTCTCTTCGACACATACCGGGTTCTGCGGACACTCAATCCATCCCCGTATATGTTCTATTTTACCAGCGATGATGTGGAAATCGCCGGTGCATCGCCAGAGACACTGACACGCTTAACCGACGGCACTCTCTACACCTTCCCGCTCGCCGGAACCAGACCGCGCGGGAAAGATAAAGAAGAGGACGAGGCGCTGGAACGGGAGCTTCTCGCCGATGAAAAGGAGCTGTCCGAGCACAACATGCTGGTTGACCTCGGTCGAAATGACTTAGGACGCGTCAGCCGCCTCGGTTCCGTCCAGGTAGAAACCTACGCTTCTGTCGTGCGATTCTCCCATGTCATGCACATCGGTTCCACAGTACGCGGCGAAATCCACCCGGATCGCGATGCGGTCGATGCCATCGACTCCATTCTCCCAGCCGGAACACTCTCCGGTGCGCCGAAGGTGCGGGCGTGCGAGATCATCGCAGAGCTGGAGGGAAGAAAACGCGGTATCTACGGAGGCGCCATCGGTTATCTGGATTTCACCGGAAATATGGACACCTGCATCGCCATCCGGCTGGCTTACAAGAAACACGGCCGCATCTGCGTCCAGTCCGGCGCCGGAATCGTCGCGGACAGTGTCCAGGAAAAAGAATTTATAGAATGCTGCAATAAGGCCAAAGCCGTGGTAAACGCCATCCAGACAGCAGAAGGAGGTCTCTTATGATTTTACTGATTGATAATTACGACAGCTTTGTCTACAACCTCTACCAGCTTGTCGGAACGATTCGCCCGGACACGGTTGTCATCCGAAACGACCAGCTGACAATTGCGGATATTGAAAAAATGGCGCCGGATGCTATCATCATTTCCCCGGGTCCCGGAAAACCGGAGGACACCGGTATCTGCCTGGAAGCCATCCGCCATTTTGCCGGAAAAATCCCTATATTCGGCGTCTGCATCGGATTGCAGTCCATCTGTACCGCATTCGGCGGAGTCGTTACTTATGCCTCCCGGCTGATGCACGGAAAAACCTCCCCGGTCACCTATGAAGCGGGCAGCCGCCTCTTTCAGGGTATGCCGAATCCATTTCCGGCAGCCAGATACCACTCCCTGTCCGCCTCCCGTAAGGACCTGCCGCCAGAGCTTCGCGTGACTGCCATCTCCGATGATGGGGAAATCATGGCACTCGAACATACGACGATGCCGGTTTACGGAGTGCAGTTTCACCCGGAATCCATTTTAACGCCGGATGGACGGAAGATTCTGGAAAACTTTTTGGCATCCATCCAATAAATTACACACCTCAGAAAGGAGTCTTCACCATGATAAAAGAAGCCATTATCCGTCTCTCAAAAAAAGAGGACTTATCCTACACCGAAGCCGAGGAAGTCATGAATGAAATTATGGAAGGAAAAGCAAGCCCGATTCAGATTTCCTCTTACTTAACCGCACTCTCCCTAAAAGGCGAGACGATCAGCGAGATCACCGCTTCCGCGGCAGGCATGCGGGCACACTGCATTAAACTGCTGCACGATATGGATGTGCTGGAGATCGTCGGAACCGGCGGTGACGGGGCTAATTCCTTTAATATCTCCACCACTTCCTCCCTTGTGATTGCCGCAGCCGGTGTCCCGGTCGCAAAACACGGAAACCGCGCCGCTTCCTCCAAATCCGGCGCCGCCGATGTTTTAGAGGCGCTGGGCGTCAAGATTGACCTGCCGCCGGAGCGGAGCGCCAAACTGCTTAAAACGATCAACATCTGTTTCCTGTTCGCGCAGAATTACCACATTGCCATGAAATACGTCGCGCCGATCCGGAAAGAGCTCGGCATCCGCACCGTATTCAATATCTTAGGTCCGCTCTCCAACCCGGCGGGTGCCAACATGGAACTGATGGGCGTCTTTGACGATTCCCTTGTCGAACCACTCGCACAGGTTATGGCAAACTTAGGCGTCAAACGCGGCATGGTTGTATACGGACAGGATAAGCTCGATGAGATTTCCATGAGCGCCCCGACCTCCGTCTGTGAAATCCGCGACGGCTGGTTCCAGTCCTACACGCTAACGCCAGAGCAGTTCGGCTATGAACGCTGCAGCAAAGAAGAACTCGTCGGCGGTACCCCGGAAGAAAATGCCGAAATCACCCGCGCCATCGTAGAAGGACGCGAGCGCGGCGCCAAGCGCCAGGCGGTGTGCCTGAATGCGGGGGCTGCGTTGTACATCGTCGGAAAAGCCGAAACCATCGAGGATGGTGTGCGGATGGCAGAGAAGCTGCTCGACAGCGGGGAGGCGGCGAAAAAGCTGCAGCAGTTTATCACAGAGAGCACACGAGAATAGGAGTTTTACACATGAACGCAAGCAACAACATTCTGGATCGGATCTCCGCTAAAACGAGGGAACGGATCTCCGTGGAAATGCGGCAGGTTCCGCTTTCCGAAATCCGCAGGCAGGCGGAACGAGTTTTGCAGGATTCCCGCGATTTTAGCAGCCATGGCGGTTCCTTCCGCCGCGCCCTCGCCAGACCGGGTATTTCTTTCATCTGCGAGGTCAAGAAAGCTTCGCCTTCCAAGGGCGTGATTGCCGAACATTTCCCGTATTTGGATATCGCCAGAGAATACGAGGCGGCAGGCGCGGCGGCAATCTCCTGCCTGACGGAGCCGCACTGGTTCCTGGGTTCAGATCAATATCTGAAGGAAATTGCCTCACAGGTATCGATTCCGGTTCTGCGGAAGGACTTCACCATTAGTCCTTATATGATATATCAGGCAAAGGCTTACGGCGCGTCAGCGATCCTTCTCATCTGCTCCATTCTGGATGATGCCGAGCTTCACGATTATATGCAGCTTGCAGATGAACTACATCTGGACGTGCTGACGGAAACACACTCCGCCGGGGAGATCGAGCGTGCCGTCAATGCTGGGGCGCGGATCATCGGCGTCAACAACCGGAATTTAAAAACCTTCGAGGTGGATGTGGAAAACAGCCGGCGCCTGCGCGAACTGGCGCCGCGCGATGCGCTTTTTGTATCAGAAAGCGGCATCCGCACCGCCGAAGACATCCGGGCGCTGTATGAAAATGGCACTGACGCCGTTCTCATCGGTGAAACCCTGATGCGGGCGAACGATAAGCGCGCCATATTAAATGAATTGACACACCTGCTGCCAAAAGAACCACTTGAGGAAAAGAATCATGAGCAAGATTAAAATCTGCGGCCTGACGCGCCCCTGCGACATTGATTTTGTCAATGAGGCAAAACCGGATTTCTGCGGCTTTATCCTGGGTTTTCCCAAAAGCCGCCGCTGCATCTCCATTTCCACACTCTATACCCTGCGGGAACGGCTGGATGCATCGGTAAAACCCGTCGGTGTGTTCGTCGATGCCCCGATGGAGATGATTCTTCCGCTCGCGGCGGACGGAACGCTTGCAGCCATCCAGCTTCACGGGCATGAAACGGAGGAGTATGTCCGGCAGTTAAAGGAAGGGACTTCTGTTCCCATTTTTCAGGCATTCCGCGTAACTGACCGCAAAAGCCTGCTTCCGGCACTTCAAAGTCCTGCCGATCTCATTTTACTGGATCATGGGGCTGGAGGAACGGGCAAAACCTTTGACTGGTCTGTCTTAGAAGGCATTACCCGCCCCTACATCCTCGCCGGAGGATTGGGACCGGACAATCTGGAATCCGCCATTTCCACGCTGCATCCGTGGGGTGTCGATATGAGCAGCGGAGTGGAGACGGACGGGGTCAAGGATCGGGAAAAAATCTGGAAAGCGGTTCAGATCGCCCACAAATATGCTGCCATTCATGACTAGCAAATACATCTGAGCCTATATCTGCAACCTGAAATTGTCTTAATGAAATTGTCTTAAATAAAATAAACACTTTATAAATAAGGAGAAAATCTATGTCAAAAGGAAGATTTGGCGTTCACGGCGGTCAGTATATACCGGAAACCCTGATGAACGCAGTCATCGAATTAGAAGAAGCTTACAACCTCTACAAGAATGACCCTGAATTTAACCGGGAATTGCAGGAACTTTTAAATGAATATGCCGGACGCCCGTCCCGCCTCTATTTTGCGAAGCGCATGACCGAGGATCTGGGCGGCGCCAAGATTTATCTAAAACGGGAAGATTTAAACCACACCGGCGCGCACAAAATCAACAACGTGCTCGGACAGGTTCTTCTCGCGAAACGGATGGGAAAAACACGTGTCATCGCCGAGACCGGAGCCGGTCAGCACGGCGTCGCAACCGCTACCGCTGCCGCCCTGATGGGGATGGAATGCGAAATTTTCATGGGAAAAGAAGATACCGAGCGCCAGGCGCTCAATGTATACCGGATGCGGCTTCTTGGCGCGAAAGTCCATGCCGTTACTTCTGGAACCGCCACCTTAAAGGATGCCGTTTCAGAAACCATGCGCGAATGGACCAACCGCATCGATGATACGCACTATGTCCTCGGTTCCTGCATGGGACCGCACCCATTCCCGACGATCGTCCGCGATTTCCAGGCAGTCATTTCCAAGGAAATCAAGGAGCAGATCCTCGAAAAAGAGGGACGGCTCCCGGATGCCGTTCTTGCCTGTGTCGGCGGCGGTTCCAACGCGATCGGCACCTTTTACAATTTTATCAGCGATCCGGATGTCAAACTGATCGGCTGCGAGGCAGCTGGACGCGGCATTGATACCGCTGAAACGGCAGCAACCATCGCCACCGGGCGTCTCGGAATTTTCCATGGCATGAAATCGTATTTCTGCCAGGATGAGTACGGACAGATCGCCCCGGTTTACTCCATCTCCGCCGGTCTGGACTATCCGGGCGTCGGACCGGAGCACGCGCACCTCTACGACACCGGGCGCGCACAGTACGTCGCAATCACCGATGACGAGGCGGTCGATGCGTTCGAATACCTGTCGCGCACAGAAGGTATTATTCCGGCGATCGAGAGTGCCCATGCGGTTGCCTACGCAAGAAAGCTGGCACCCGCCATGCGAAAAGACCAGATTATCGTGATCACCCTGTCTGGGCGGGGCGACAAGGACTGCGCTGCCATCGCGCGTTACAGAGGGGAGGATCTTCATGAGTAATATAAAAAAAGCATTTGAACACGGAAAGGCATTTATCGCCTTTGTAACCTGCGGCGATCCGTCGCTTGAGACGACGGAAGAACTGGTTCTTGCCATGGAACATGCAGGCGCCGATCTGATTGAGCTGGGAATCCCGTTTTCCGACCCGACCGCCGAGGGACCGGTCATCCAGGGTGCAAACTTGCGCGCCCTTTCCGGCGGCGTGACCACCGACAAAATTTTCGATATGGTCGCCAGACTGCGCCAGAAAACACAGATTCCAATGGTGTTCATGACCTACGCCAACGTCGTATTTTCCTACGGCACCGAGCGCTTCATCAAACGCGCTGCCGACCTCGGCATGGACGGGCTCATTCTCCCGGATGTTCCATTTGAGGAAAAAGAGGAATTTGACACCGTATGCCAGAAGTACGGGCTGGATCTCGTCTCCCTCATCGCCCCGACCTCCCATGACCGCATCCGCATGATTGCAAAGGAGGCAAACGGCTTCGTCTACTGCGTCTCCTCCCTCGGTGTCACCGGCGTCCGGAGTGAGATCACGACCGATATCGGCGCGATGGTAAATCTGGTAAAAGAAGAAAGCGATATCCCGTGTGCCGTCGGCTTTGGCATCTCCACCCCTGAGCAGGCTGCCAGAATGGCAGAAAAATGCGACGGTGTCATCGTTGGAAGCGCGATTGTGAAGCTCTGTGGGCAGTATGGAAAAGACTGTGTGCCGTATGTGGCAGAATACGTGAAATCCATGAAAGACGCGATTCGGTAAAAAAAGAAAACCGTCTGTAAAAGAATCTTTCATTCTTTCTCAGACGGTTTTCTTTTTCTGGCTTCAGAAGCCTTGTTCTGTCGTAAATGCTTTAGGTTGGTGGTAACTCATCCAGTTCTGCCGGATGGTTATAAGCTTGCGAGCAGATTATCCATTACATTTCGCACAGAAACTCTTTTTCTACTTCTGCCTCAGACTCGGTATAACCTAACTGCGCAGCTAAACGATGTACCAGTACCGGCATTGCTTCCTGCTCTAAGGACTCGGAAACTACATGCTTTTCTGCTGGTGTGTTGTAATATGCCTGATATAAATTCTCCTGATATAAACCGTTATTGAATGTTCTTGTTGCTTTCATCATGATAATTACCTCCATCAAATAAAATTATATTTTTTCATATGATAGGCGGAAATCCATTGCAATATTCTTATGATACTATTACGATATCCGTCTGTGAAAATCTCTTGTTTCTTTCGATGGCAATAATATAACACTGTCAAACAAAAAGTACCATCCCCGGAAGTGGTATAAACTTATAAGTCATTTGCAATTATATAAACATAAGTTAATATATGTAATAAGTACCAATTTTGACGCCCTGACTATGTACAAAAGTTACAAAAACAGCCATACTTGAAATATAAACAAAAACGTCCGGCGGCGATTTGCGGATTTGTGCATCCCGCCTAAAAAAGAATGTACCTTGGCTCATTCAGGCGTCTCGCGCGGTCGCCTGCGAACGGTTCTGGCAGGGCTACGCGGATGGGTGCTGCCTACACAATGCGTGAACGGTGGCTTAACGGGATTCGCGGATTACCTCCTCAATATTTTTGTACGGAACCCGCGTAAAAAGCCCCCGCAGCTCTTCCGCCAAATCCAGTGCCATCGCGATTTTTGTGAGTGACAAAAGGGAAATCTGCCCCGTCGCCTCAAATCGCTTAATTGAGCCATAACTCACCCCACTCATGTCCGCCAGTCTCTGCTGTGAAATAGCGCGGCGTTTCCGGATGTTACGCAGCCGTGATGCCAGTTTCTGATCCAGTTCATCTGCAGTTTCCCAGATAAGTGCTTCCATATTGCTCTCCTGCCTCTCTAAAGATAATGACCTAACATGTCCTGCACACATGTACGAATCTGTTTTATCATTTCCATGCATCTCGTTTTTTTCATTCCGGCTGCAAGCCCAACTGCAAGCAGCTCCTTCTCACCCGGATTTCGTCCATTGCCATCTACGCTGGTCGTATGTTCCCCATAATATGTGTTGCTGTACGTCAGATCATACGCTGGTCCCAGGCGCCATTGCTCTTCCTCCTCCCGATATATATAAGTAAAATTCTTTGAATGATCATCCCGGTTGTGGGCAAACACATTAAAACACATACGGCGGAACATGTTTTCTATATCTTCTGCCTTCCCGTTCGTCAATATTTTCGTTAATTTCATCAATTGATGGTAATCCAGACTTGGCTGTTCAAAATCCAGTTCTAATAACGCCGCTGCCGTCAGCATATGAACCCGCTTTACCATCCCATTTTCTATTTCCCGATCAAATCGTCTGGTTCCAAAATATCCTTTGCATCGCCTTGAGGGAAACAATCTCGATTCACTCATGACAATTCCGCACTGTTTTGCACAGCACGCATAGTCATACTCCATCTTCCCTGCATCTTTTCCATCTATATGTGCCGGAAATTTAATCAGCCAGTCCTCTCCCTGAATCTGCGTCATGATTTTTGGGCGCGCACCTCCGCTTGTACCGCCCAGCCGGTACAGTTCATCCAATTTGTCCGAGTATTCGGTATTTAATATTTTCTGGCAGGCCTCCGCAAGTTCGTCCAGATTATCATTTTTCTCCTCAACCGAAAGTTCCCGCTGCGGACGATAGGTCAACGCCCCCATCCCAGATCTTCCCACAACCGCCAGCCGGTCTAACACTGTCCAATCGTCTGGCTGCTGCTTATGCGCCAGCAAAAGACGCCGCAAAAGCAGGCGCCCCCACGCATCTGGCAGGCTATCCGCAAACACCCCAAACAAACCTTCAAAATAATCCTTATTTGGAATAAACACCTGCTTTTTCAAAGGCAGTGAAAACGGACTGATCGAAAATCCCTCTTCCAGCCATGCATCATCATACTCAAATGCCACCTTGTGATTCGCTGTTAATGCAAGAGTTCCTACCAGTCTGTCTTCATACATAACCTGAAGTTTCTTTCCTGTCTCCATCCGCCCCATCCTTTCTCCTTTATTATCCCATAAACACAAACTTTGGGGAAATTCTATTTTAATTTTTTCCATTTAAATCACGGATAATATATTATCTATTAATGCTATATTTTATTTGTTTTGTATAATATATTATCCATTTATTTTAATCTATCCACCCCTGATTTTCAAGCCTTCTACCTTCGCTTTTCAAAATTTCCCTCTTTACATCCTCTTCCATTTTTTTATAATAACCCTCGCGCAACAAAATATGGAATCAAGAGGCATAAAAAAAGAATCACCCGAACTAGCACTTTACGAGTGATTCTTTTTATTTAGTTTTAAAAAAACTTTGCAGCCCCCTTCCGCCCGGACATTCGGCACCTTACCCGTCCTTCTCCGGCACCTCATCCCGCCAGACAACCGTCTCCACATCCTCAAACAGCTCCTGGTTGCGCTCGACCGTCAGATAGACAAAATCATCCGGCTGGTATTCATCCAGAAGCGCCTCCGTGTACGTGTCAAAGGTCGCAAACACCGTTTTCCGGTACAGCTTCGGCATAAAATATTTAAGGTTCTGGCTAAAGGAATCGCCTACCACCAGAAGTGTTTTATCATTCGGCGAATCCGACTCAAACACTGCAAAGCTGTTGTCCTCGTTCATATCCACCGTCGTAGCCGTCACCTCCGGCAGATAATTCTGAATCATATATTCGGTATCGTCGCTGTACTCTGCTGCCATGTTAAGCATCCGCGCCAGGTCTCCGGACGCCGGTCCTGCCGCCTCAATCGAGACTGCACTGAGCGATGTCGAGGTTCCAAGCAAAGTCTGTGCAATCTGCTGGCTTCCGATAAAAGAGCCGATCTGGTTCCAGTGCGTATCATATTTGTAATAAAGCTGATACGTGTCCGCCTCTTTCAGAAGCTCCGGCTTCATGTCATACACCGGAAGTCCCTGCGCCGCAAGCTCCGGGAGCGCCGCATCCAGACGCGACTCACTTCCGTATACCCGGACCGAATCCGGCATATATTCCGCATAGACACTTTCCTTGTTGGGCGCCTCAAACATCACAAACCGGATGCCGCGCTCTTTCATTTTCTCGTTTACCGAGGTAATCGCGTCCGCCAGCGCTGTTTTCTCATCCGCCGTATAGAGATTTGTCCGCTGATAATCCGCCAGCGCATCCTCGCCGTCCTCCGAAACGGTGTAAAACAGCCAGTTTTCTTTTCCGACCGTCACATCCGAAATCGAGCTTTCATTTAAAAGCTCCAGATCCAGCTTTGTCTTCGCCTTGACAAACAGATTTTTGAACGGAACATGGTCGTTGTAATACGCTTCAAATTCCGTCGGAATATTGTCAAAATTGGCAGCCGACAGTTCCGGAAAGGATGCCAATTCCCTGTTTTCATAATTCTGCTGGTCCAGATGGCTCCTGACCGCCGGATAGGCAAGCGTCGGCAGCACCAGGCTCGCCGCAAAGGAACCAATCAGAAGTATTTTTGTCCCTGTCTCTCGATTCATATCTCTCGTTTTCTTCTCCCTGCATGAATCCATCTTTCTGTACTTTCACGCCCTGCCGCCCATGCTTTCATTTTTATGTTCTCATTGCACAGGCAAGCATGCTTTCTACACCGCTTTTAAAAACGGAAATAAATAAATGGATTGTATGTATTGTTGACAAGCAGCAAAATGGAAAACCACAGGATCGCCATGTAGCCGATCCAGCTTGTGACCGTCACCGAGCCATCCTGCGCCAGCACGCGCCCTTTCCATTTCATCCAGAACCACTGCACCGGACCGCATGCCAGCAGCGCCGCCGCCAGAAACATCCAGAGTTTCCGGTTCATGTAGCGCTCCATCAAAACGACTGCGCTGTGCGGCACAAACATATACCGAATAAAGGAAAATGCCTGCCCGATCGTGTCCGCGCGGAAGAAAATCCAGCCGATCAGCACAACAAACACCGCATAGATATGCGCCAACGGCCGGAATTTCTCCTGCTTCAGCCATTTTCCCAGAAAACAGCGCTCCAGCACGTTGAAAAAGCCATGGTAAATGCCCCAGAAAATGAACGTCCAGCCCGCTCCGTGCCAGATGCCGGTCAACAGAAACACCGTCCAAAGGTTGACATACGTCCGCGCCGTGCCCCTCCTGTTTCCGCCGAGCGGAATGTACACGTACTCTTTAAACCAGCTGGAGAGGGAAATATGCCATTTCCGCCAGAAATCCTGGATCGAAGTCGCTGTATACGGCAGCCGGAAGTTTTCAATAAATGTAAAGCCAAACATTTTTCCAAGCCCAATCGCCATGTCCGAATAGCCGGAAAAATCGAAATAAATCTGCAGCATATAGAGAAGCGCCGTCAGCCAGAGCATCGCCTGGCTCACATCCGCCGCCTGATACGCGTAGACCGCGTCCACCACCTCGGCAAAGGTATTTGCCAGGATGACCTTCTTTCCCAGACCGAAAATAAAGCGTTTCACGCCATAAGAAAAGCCCTCCAGCGTGACGGTCCGGTTTTCGATCTGCTCCTCGATGTCATGGTATTTCACGATCGGTCCCGCTATGAGCTGCGGGAAGAAGGAAATATAAAGCATCATGTTGAGCGGATTTTTCTGCGCCTGATTTTCGCCCCGGTACACATCCACCACGTAGGAAAGCGCCTGGAAGGTATAGAAGGAAATTCCGATCGGCAGCGTCACCTGAATCGCCGGAAGCGCTATATCAAACCCGCGAAGCAGCGGATTCAGCACCTCGGCGAGGAAATTGTAATATTTAAAATAGCCGAGGATCAGAAGATTGAGCGTCACGCAGAGCGCCAAAAGCCATCTCTTTTTCCCGAATTTCTCCACCAGACGCCCGAAACCGTAGTTGAGCAGAACCGAAAAAATCATGAGCACCACATACCGCGGTTCGCCCCAGGCATAGAAAAAGAGGCTGAATACGGTCAGGATGCCGTTTTTGAACGGTTTGGGGCTCACGTAGTAGAGGAGCAGGATGCAGGGGAGAAGAACCCATAGGAAGATGATTGAACTGAAAACCATTTTATGTAAACTCCTATTGATAAGTTGTCGCAGAAGGGAGCTGCCGGAGGCGGCACTGGCAGCTTCTCAGATTATCGTTGTTCGCATCTCGATAATCCAATAGCCGTCAACACCATCTACAGCAGCTCCCTTCCCATCTACAGTACGTCTGAGAAATGGGGACGAAGTTTTTTGAATACCTTCAGTCCTATTATCATCAAAATAAATGTTACCACCCAGAAATAAATCGTCATCGTCGGCCGCTCGAAGAACCAGCTTCCCGTAAGCATGCTGTCGCGGTAGCCTGCGGCGATGTAGTAGAATGGGTTAAGCTTGAATACCCACTCCAGCCAGGATGCGCGGCTGGTGAAGATTGCCTCGTCGTACATGATCGGGGTCAGCCACATGCCGAACTGGAGGCAGATGCCGACGATCTGCGCCATATCTTTAAAGAACACCTGCACGGCGCTGGTAAAATAGGTAAGCGCCAGTCCAAGCATCGACGCCGCAAAGGAATAGTATAACACCTGAATCCAGGTTGCAGACGGCATACGCCCGTCAATCAGGTACAGCCCCGCCATAATGATCAGGAAGCAGGCATGTACCAGGAAACAGGAGATAAGCTTGATAACCGGAAGCATCTCCACCTGGAATACTACCTTTTTAACCAGATAATGGTACTCCTGCAGGCAGTTTGTGCCCGTATTTAAAATCTCGCTGAAATAAAACCACGGGATGATACCCGGCGTCAGCCAGATGACATAGGTCGCCCCCGGAACCGGCGGCGCATTTTTCATGCCATGTTCACCGAAGATGAACGCATAGATCGCGATCGTAACCATCGGCTGAATAAACATCCAGACAATTCCAAAGTACGAGCCGACAAAGCGCTTGCGGAAATCCGCCTTGGCAAGCTCGGTGACCAATTTTCTTTTTCCTATCAGTTCCCGAAACAGGGAAATCAGTTCCCGCATTCTATCCTAACTCCATTCTTAAAATTTGAATGCATCCCGGAAGCCGCCCCATTTCTGGTCTTTCTCCGAAATAATCAACTCCATGCCTTCCTCGATCGGCCACTCAACGCCAATCTCCGGATCGTTCCATGCCATACCGCCCTCATCGCCAGGATGATAAAAATCGGTACATTTGTATGCAAATTCTGCCTCATCGGACAGTACCAGGAAGCCGTGTGCAAATCCTTCCGGAATGTAGAACTGCTTCTTGTTCTCCGCGGAAAGAACCACGCCAAACCATTTTCCGTAGGTCTCAGAACCAGTACGAAGGTCTACCGCCACATCAAATACGGTACCGCGCACTGCACGCACCAGCTTGCCCTGGGGATACTGTTTCTGGTAATGAAGTCCGCGCAGAACGCCCTTGACAGACATAGACTGGTTGTCCTGTACAAATACCATGTCGAGTCCCGCCTCATGGAAATCGTTCTGATTGTATGTCTCCATAAAATAACCGCGCTCGTCCTTGAAAACAGTCGGTTCGATTACATAAAGTCCCTTGATGTCACATGGTGTTACTTTAATCTTTCCCATTTTTCTATCTCCTTCTTATGCAGGTATTTCAATTCATTTTTCAATACGTAACTGGCATCATCCTTTTCGGCTGTGCCATCTTTAACTATATCATTCGTTTTTCTGGCTGACAACCTTTTTTACAGATGTTTGTGCCTCTTTCCCCCGCTCATTTTCATCCAGCGCAATCTTCTGCGCCAGATCCTTGACCTTCGTCTCCAGCTGCGACTGTTTGATCGACATATGGAACATTTTCACAATCAGGAGGAAAATAACCGCCAGATAGATAAAATTGGCAGTCGTGTACGTTCCCGCCAGCTCCGCCAAAAGATCCGGCAACCCCGGAAAGATACTGAACACAATGAGAATGGACGAGAATCCCAGCCAGAAAATCGAATCCTCGATCTGGAGTTTTGACTGCCGGATCTTCCGCATAATCATAAAGGTTGTCAGGATCGACACGACGATCAGGACAACTCTGAGTGTTGGCGTCATGGCGCTACCTCCTCTTTCTGAAATTCTGGATTAACAGAATCGAAATCAGCATTTTAAGCATATACCGCATCGCATTGACCGGTGTCAGGTAACTGACTCCCAGAATCCGTTCATCCATGATGACCGGCACCTCCGCCACCCGCGCGCCCTGGCGGATCAGGTAGGAAACGGTGTCCGGCTCCGGACCGTAGTTAAGCCCCGATGCAAATTCGCGGATCATGCGCTTGCTGAACATCCGCATTCCCGAGGTCGGATCCTTGATATTGACACCAGTTGTGAAGCGGATCGCCATCTCGATCAGATTGCTTCCAAGCATCCGCATCGTAAATGGCTTTTTCTCCCCGACAAACCGGGAACCGATGACGATATCGTAACCTTCTTCCATTTTTTTCATCATGGCTTCCAGATACTCCGGGCGGTGCTGTCCGTCTCCGTCGAGCTGGACTGCATACCGATATCCGTACTTGTCGGCATATTTAAGTCCCGCCTGAAATGCCCCCGCCAATCCCAGATTGACCGGAAGGTTCAACAGATTATATCCATTTCTCTGGCAGATCGCCGCCGTCTCATCGCGCGATCCGTCATTGACGACCACATAATCATACTGCGGAAAATTGGCAGTCAGATGGTTCACAACCCGCTCTATATTTTCGGCTTCGTTGTACGCCGGTATGACTATCAAAAGTTCGGCTTTTTCCGCCCCAGAAGCTTCTTCTGTGGACAATAACGCCTTATCTTCCATCGCCCGCTTCTCCTTCCCAGTATGCCGGATTCATCGTCAGGCTTCGAATCAGCCCCTCCGGCAGCTTTTTATAATGCTTTCCCAGCCAGTATCCGGCATATTTGCTTCCGCTCGCCATCACAAGCTGCGGCAGAAGAAGCACATGACCATTTTCCACCAGCCATTTCGCTGTTTTCTTCACCAGACGGATTCCCTCGCCCTCCGAATGAAGCCGCCCAAACACCTCGGGGTGATCCGCCTGCGATACGCCGAGGTCGAAATTCCGGTGCAGCTGCTGCATCGCCGTATAATTGTGGGAATGGATGACCTGCGCGTCCGCCGCGTAGGCAATCTGATACCCGGCTTCCACCGCGTGTCCGGCAAAAATCATATCCTCGTTGAAAATGGTTTTCTTCGTAAATCCGCCAAGCTTCAGGTAAATATCCCGCCGGTATGCCGCGCAGACATTGGAACAGAAATACGTCTTGATTCCCAGCTCGTCCTCGTCCTCTTTCCCTTTCAGACGGCTCACCGCCGGATAATTAAAGTCCCTCGTATACCGTTCAATCACACCGCAGTCCGCCGCCGGAAGCTGTCTCGCATATGCTGCCGCCACACGTTCCGAAGCATCCAGCGCCTCCAGAAGCTCTTTCACCAGATTCCGGTCATACGGCACGCAGTCGTGCGTCATGCAGATGCAGACATCCGCATCTGATTTCAAAATTCCCTCATGGCGCGTCCTTCCATGGTCAAATTCCGACTGGCGGATATGGCACACGGTCAGCTTCGTATCTTCCCCCTCAAATAAGGACTCAAACCGCTCAGCATCCCAGTACTTTTCTTCCGTATTCATGATGATCACACGGCCCACCGGCACACTCTGTTCCAACAGCCGCCGCAGAAGTTTTTCCAGCTTATCCCCCGGTTTGAACGTAGGTATAATCACATCGGCTTTTCTCATTTTTCGTACTCCTTATAGGCTTTTCTGTAAAAATGCATCAGAATCTTTACCATCCAGTCCGGCCACATTTTCCGGAACATCGCCATCTCATCCGCCGGGCGCCGGTTGTCCTCAATGCAGGCTTTCGTCGTCGCCGCCGCATGGACGCGGTAGGCAATCAGCGGTTTTTCTGAACAGATAAAACGCCCTTTTTTGCCCGCCAGCTCGTAAAGGTTGTCCCAGTCCAGCGCAAAATCATACTCCGAATGGAACATATCGTCCCCAATCTGTTCTTTATTGTACGTGCAGGACGGACAGCAGATCGAATTGCCAAACCAGACACTGCTCCGCTTGATCCAGGTGCGGTCCGCCAGAAAATGGAAACGCAGCGGCAGGCGCAGTATCTTTTTTACCAGCCAGACCATGTTAAATGGCTCCGGAATGGCTTTCATTTCCCCCTCTTTCTCCGTCATGCGGATCGTGAGATAATCGCTCGCAAACAGCAGCAGATCCGGATATTTCTTCCAGGCTTTTAAAAGCTTTTCGGCATAATCGCTGCGGTATCGGTCGTCCTGATGCGCGATCGTGACAAAACGCCCCTGCGCTTTTCCATAGGCAAACATCCAGTCCTCACGGATATTGCTCGCCCCGTCCCGCACATAGAGCGGCACCTGATACCGCGCTGTCAGCTCCCGGACATAGCTGCTCGGCGTCGAGGTACAGCAGATCACCTCCGATTTGACCGTCTGGCTCGTTACCGAACGCAGACATTCTTCCAGATACGGCGAATCCTTGTATGCACAGACCGCAAATGTATGAATGATTTCCTGCTGCATCTCGTTCCCTTTCTCTCTCGCTCTTTCATGCCGCACTTCTGCCTTCTCGTTTTTCAAGAGCGGTACCTGCTTGAATTTATTTTTACCAGACTTATGATCGATTTTAACGTTTCAAACATCTTTGCCTGTTACTGTTCACGCATACGTGCCCAGTAACGGAATTTGCCGTGGCTTCGCATTTAAATACGGCAAATTCCTGCTACCACCACGTTTTCTTACGGCACTTTCGGTTCCAAAAGTGCCTACCCGTATACAGTAACCTTTGCCTTCTTCTAGCTTGCTTATGCTTACCGGCAGAACTTCATCCAGATATCCAGATAAACCGTTGCCGCCAGAATCAGCGCCGCCGCCCCTAACACCAGCGCATGATAGTTTTTATTCTCCATCCGCATCATTACCCGATCCGGGTTTAAAACCAACCAGACAAGCGGCAGAAATGGCAGGTAATAGCGCCCCTGTACGCCGTCGATATAGGTATTACCCGGTCTGGTGAATGCAATGTACATCGAAGTCCAGACCAGCACTGCCGTTCCCGCGCAGAGTATAAATATCCACAGCTTCTGTTTTTTTGACAGACGTTTTCCACAAGATGGCTGCCCGGCTGTGAGGATAACGGCCGCCGAACCGGCGTACAGCGCCCACGGAAATGACATCGTTCCCGTGTGTCCCAGAAGTCCCAGGGAATTTTCGCCCAGCACATAGGACGGAAGCGTCCGGAACAGGTTGCAGATCAGCACCCACGCGTAGGCAAGCGGCTGTCCCAGAATGTACGCCATCTGCCCTTTCTCGCTGGTGCTGTCACCTCTCGTATCCCCGATATCGCGCGGCGCGATCAGAACCGGCAGGATGAAGGATAACATCATCAGACCGCAGATCACGATAAATCCACCCTTCATCAGGTACATTTCCCGTTTAGAACGGAACTTTTCTGCCGGAATCATCAGTCCCAGAAGAATTAGCGGCGCATATACCGCCTTGACGCGGCAGCCCCAGACAAAGGTAAGCACGATAAGCGCATACGCTTTCCAGTCCATTTTCCGCCCGCCAAGCGCCGCTTCCAGAATGCCCGCGAAAGACAGCCACAAAAATGCCGTGACGGTCGGGTCATAGGAATATGCCCCCGCCAGCATCATCGGCTCGGGCATCAGCGCCAGAAATGCCAGGATCGCCTTGCCGACCGGTGTCTTTTTGATGGCAAAATACAAAACTGCCGCATAGACATAGAGATTTCCCAGCCTCCCCAGCTTATACAGGATTCCAAATGGGATATGAAGCAGCCCTCCCGCTTTCAGCGCCAGCGCCGAACCCACATATCCGGTCATCGTCGTTTTGTTGAGATCCGTACTCCAGAGATGTTCACCGTGCCGGTAACCCGCATTCTGATTCAGATACGAAGTGAGCGCCGCCTGCTCGTCCCGACTCTCCGGCTGATTGTACGGCCAGGTATCTACGCCCGTCGTAAACTCCTGTAAAAGCGCCGGTTCCGCCTGCACCGGCGTCCGGTAATTTGCCATCCAGAATGCCTGCGCGAAATGCACTTCCTCATCCCAGCTCACCTTATTTGCCGGGAGCGACAGTGAAAATATTGTTCCAAACGTCAGGGAGATCAGCAGAAATCCAACCTCGATGCGCTTTGCCACGAAATCCCGGAAACAGAGAAGTGCGATCAAAACCGCCGCCGCACACCAGAAAAGTCCCAGCCGGTACCAGTTGATACCTGCCCGCGCCACCGTCGCAAACCCGGTCAGTGCAAGCGGCATCCCGCCAAAATTCATGTAGGAAATCCCTTCTTCGTCTAGATCCTCCCGCGTAATCAGAAGATCCACGTAGTCCAGCTTCCCATTCACCGGAACCGAAGAAAATTTCAGCACCCGGCAGTTGCGGTCCATGACCATCTTTGCGTCGTGCTCCCGCTGCTCGCCGTAGATGTTGCGGTAACCGAGGCGGACGGTGGCATTTAACAGACCATCGTAATCATAGTGGTAGAGAAACTGGCTGACATAGCTACCGTCCAGTGGAATGTGAAGATAACCGCTTGCATCCGAAAGCTGCAGCACCTCTGTATTTTCCACCTGCCGCCTATTCTCTCCAATGATTTGCCCCGGATCTCCGGTGATTTCACCCAAACCGTTCTTTTCTGTCTCTACCCGCTCAAATCCGCTCACCTGCACCTCGTCCAGAGCGATCGTCCGCGTCGCCTGCCGCGTCCATCCATTTGCCCGGAGCGCCGGGAAATTGCAGACAAACTCGCCCAGAACACCGATCACAAAGACTGCCACAAGCGCCAGAAGCAGCCGCAGCACATCTTTTTTCTCTATTCGATTGATAAAATGCCTGTTAAACTGCATCTGTACTTCTCCCTTATTTTTCCCGTTTAAATTCGGCAAATTTCTGCTGCCACCACGTTTTCTTACGGCACTTTCGGTTCCAAAAGCGCCTACCCGTGAACCGTGTTTTGTCTTTCAAATCAAGCGCTCTAGCGCACTATCTTCTCCACACCTCTATGTTCCAGGATGCGCTCATAATCCTCAATATAATCAACCTCCGCCCAGAAATGCCCGCTGACGTCCTCGACATAGACCGGCTGCTGCCCGGTCATGCTGTAAACAACATTTTCCCACCAGACGCCGTGCTCCTGGCGGTCGATCATCTCCTCCATCCGGCAGATAAATTCCGGCATAAATGCCGCTGAAAACCGTCCGATTCCGATGTACTCGCCCGTCACATCATCCCCGGTCAGCTCTTTTCCATATTTTTTCAAAATTCCATCTTCATAGAAGAACTTATAATCCGCTGTCTCCCGTCGGCTCTCGTCCGCAAACATCACCGGGCTCCTGCCCTGCGCGAGGATCCGGTCAAGCAATTTTTCCTCCAGGTATACGTCACCGTTCATGATCAGCAGATCGTCCCCCATCAAGAACTCCTTCGCAAACCATGCAGACGCAATGCTGTTTGTCACATCGTAAAACGGGTTGTAAAAAAAGGATACTCCCTTATCTGCCAAAACCTCGCGGATCACCTGCGCCTCATAGCCCAGCACGATACCGATGTCCTGGATACCCCGGGAATGAAGCAGGTCGATCGTGTACTCGATCAGGCACTGTCCGCCGCCGATATCCACCGTACATTTTGGTTTTCCCGACAGATAACGCGAGATCCGGGTTCCCCGTCCCGCTGCCAGAATCAATACTTTCACAGAAGCCCCCTCCTTTGCATATCTTTCCACGCCGCAATCAGGCTGTCATTGTCTTCTGACGTCAATGCGCCGATATGACCGACGCGGAACACCGTGTCGGCAAGCGCGCCGCCGTTCGGGCAGATCCAGATGCCGTATTCATCCTTCAAAATCTCAAAAATCCGATGCGCCGAGACCGGTTTTCCATCTTTATCCACACCCGTCGGGTGAAGCGGTGTCAATGCAGCCGAGAGAGAATTGGAAACAATCTCAAACGGCAGATCTTTAATTTTGCTTCGGAAATCTTCCGCTTGACAGCGGATCCGCGCCTGTTCTGTCGCAAGCCCTTTTTCCTCGATCATTGTCAGCCGTTTATGAAGCTGTAAAAGCACTCCTACCGCTGGTGTAAACGGTGTCTGCCCCCGCTCGCCATTTTTCAGATAGTCGCGCAGATCAAAATACATCGAGCGGACCGCCGTCTCCTGCACTCTCGCGATCGCACGCGCCCCCAGCACCAGAATCGAGAGTCCCGGCGGAAGTGCCAGCGCTTTCTGAGAACCGGTCAGCACCAGATCAACGCCCCATTTTCCCATCCAAAATGGATCGGCAAGAAACGAGCTGACCGCGTCAACCGCCAGAATCAGCTGGTTTCGTCTGCAAAAGTCCGAAATCAGCTCCATATCATAGAGAACGCCCGTGGAAGTCTCATGGACATTGACTAAAAATCCGGTAAATCCTTTTCCCTCATACGGTGCCAGGTCTTCTGCCCGAAGCGCCCGTCCGCTCTCCAGCTGGATCTCCTCATGAGGAACTTCATGGATCTCACAAATTTTCGCAAACCGCGCGCCAAAACTGCCGCCGTTTACGACCAGCACGCGGTCGCGCTCTGTAAAAAGGTTCATGACTGCCGCTTCCATCGCCGCCGTGCCCGAACCTGTCAGGAAAACCGCCCGCGCATCCTCAGGCGCCCCCGTGAACTGCTTCATCAGGCGCTCATTTTCCTTCATAATTGCAGAAAATTCCGGTGTGCGGAAATATGGTACTTCTTCCGCCCCGATCGCCCGGATTTCCTCGTCCATCTGAACCGGTCCTACCGCAAAATTAATCATACATTTCCTCCAAATCTATCTAATGTACTCTCGAAATCTTTCTGTGCTCGATTTTGTGAGATGATTTTTTGTCAGTTGTGCCCAAATTTCTGAGGCGTACGCGGTGCGTACGTTGATGAAATTCGGGTGCGGCTGGCGGAAAATCAGCCACAAAAGCAAGTGCAGAAAGACTCCGAGAGTACATTCTAAACAAGTTCTATATCCCGCGTACCCGTCTCCGGTACATCACAAGCGACGTCAGTCCAAAGCAGGCAGTCAGTGCCGCCATCAAAAGCAGATACGAAAGCGATCCTCCCAGCAGTCCCGCCGCCCGTACACAGGGCGAAGAAATAAGGAGCGCCGCTGCCGTCACACCGACATAACCCAGAAAAATTCGTTTCTGCTCCTGCATAATGATGAGTGCATAATAAAACAGATTCACATACGCATTGAACGCGCCGCCCAGAATGATAAACGCCAGCGCCAGGCGGCATTCCCGCAGCATATACGCAATCTTCGGATATAACATTGAGAGAACCGGGATTCCGAGAATCCAGGCACCCCCGACTGCCAGCGCCGTAAGCGCCGCGATGATTGCCGCCAGCCGGCCTACCGTCCCGGCAAATTCCGGGAGCGCATTCCGCTCCCACTGATCCGAGAGTTTCGTGATATACGGGCGGATGACGAAGCCTGCCACCAGATTGATGACGCTGGTCGGCATAAAGATCGCACCGAATACCGCCTGATACTTGTCCGCCATATTGCCCTCGATCGCATATTTCGCGGCAGAAAAAATATAAAAATCCAGAATAACCGATAAAAACAGGACTACATTTTCTTTAAACAACAGCCCGACACGCCCGGAGCGGACCTCCCAGTCCACCTGCGGCAGATGACCGATTACCGAAAAATCAAACAGGCACACGCCCGCCAGCTGCGCCAGTACCGCCGCCAGGCAGGAGCCAACCAGGTTGTGGGTCGCATTCAAACTGCCTAAAAAGACACCGACCGATAAAACCGTCCTGAATGCGTTTGATTTGCCCGTCAGATACAGGCGTCCATCACGCTGAAATTCTGCCTCGTAAGCGTCCGCGAAACCGTCGATCACCTTGTACGCGACCATTAAAAACACCGTCGCCGCCTTGACAAAGGCATAGTCCCGGTTGATCACCGTCACATAAAAAAGCCCGGCTACCAGCGCCGCGCCGCAGGTCATCAGGCGCAGCCGCAGATATTCGCCAAACGTAAACCGCCGCCTCGTATCCGTGATCTGGAACGGGCGGATGCCAAAATAGGCCACCATAAACATATGCTGACCAAATGTAGAATACGCAAAGGAGAAGATACCGCCCTCATCCTCGCCGACAATCTGGATGACCGCGATCGTCAGCACCATGGACGCCAGTGCATAGAGAAAGCTCCCTATCATATTCCAGCTCATATTTCGTTTTTCAATCTGCCCGTCTCCACCGATCAGGGCGTTCGCTAAATATTTTACCACTACAGTATCTCTTCCTTTGAAAATTCCAGCCGGCTCGGCGTGTGTGTTTTGCGTTTTTCAACCGGCGGAAGCTGCATGAAATCGCCATACATTTTTGTCAGCATTTCCTCGATATTTCCTGGGAAATTCATGCGTCTGCCCTCAAATTCCAGCTTCCGGAGCGGATAACAGCGCGCCCGATCCACGACATTCCAGTATGGGCTTGTGTCCGGCAGAAATGCCATCCGGCGTGTCCGGTATTTATTGTATTTACGGCAGACCCGCTCACAGCGCATCCGCAGCCACTGAGGCGAGATATGGAGCAGCTTTATCGCCTTGTAGACCATCCCGCAGACCGCCCAGATAAGCTTCGCCTTGATGCCCCGCTGCTGCAGCGTCGGACGCGGAATCGCCCGCAGAATCATCAGCTTACTCCAGAACCAGGCCGTCCACGACTGAATCTGGTATAGAACCGGGTTGTCCGCCACATTGTCAAGCACATAAAGATCCAGAAAGATGCCGAACGGACAGTCCACATCCTTCATAACCTCCTCAACAAACACCGTCCCCTTCTTCACCAGACGGGTTGTCATCAGCGGATAATTGGGATATCGCTCTGCATTGAGAACCAGATACCGGTCGCTCATCTTCTTTTCCACGATCCGGAGCAGGCGCTCAAAATCCCGCCGCGGCATCGCAATATCGATATCGTCGTCCCAGGGAATAAATCCCTTGTGCCGCAGCGCGCCGATTCCCGTTCCGGCTATCCCGAAATATTCCAGATGATAGTCTTCACAGATCCGGATAAAATCATCCAGAATCGACAGAATCTCTCCCTGCAGCTGTTTCAGAACTTCTGGCTCATAAAATTTACTGTCCATATCGATGTCTGTCCCCTCCATCAAGCCCGCAGAACACCCCACGCCTGCCGCAGCTGATCATATTTTCCTTAATAGTATGAGGGTATTCTACTATATTTTAAAAGAAAAGTAAACCGCGGCTACTTTTTACCCTCTTTCTCAGGTTCCCACACCTCTATCTCCCGCTTCCATCCAAACAGGTGTCCCGGAAGCGAATATGCCGCTCCGATCCCCAGCCCGATTGCGACCGCCATCTTGATTGTATCCATGCCATACTGGAGCGCCAGCGCTTCCTGCCCCATAAAAAAGTTGTAGGCGGTATAATAGATCGCCGCTCCGGGCACAAGCGGGAAGATGCCGCATACCAGAAAGAGGATCGTCGGCGCTTTCCGCTGTATCGCCAGACAGCGCGACAGCATCGTCAAGACCGCGCTCGCCGTGAAGGTCCCGATGATCGGCGTCTGATAAGCTGCCATGACCGCCAGATACACGCCCCAGCCGACTGCCCCGCAGATACCACAATCCAGCCAATACTTCTTCGGAACTCCAAACAGCGCCGAAAAGGCGGCAGTTCCGACACAGGCCGTCAGAAGCTGCCCCAGAATTTCCCCTGCCATTTCCATCAGAGCATACCTCCCATCGCAAACATCCAGAACCGCAGTGCCACACCAACTCCGATCGCGATACAGCCCGCCGTCAAAAAGGCGTCTACAAAACGGATCAGACCGGATAAATAATCATTTTCCAAAAAATTCCGGATCGAATTGGTCAGCGGCACACCCGGCGCCAGCGTGAACACAGCTCCGATCATGACATGATCCAGGCTTTCTCCCAGCCCGATCCAGCACAGCAAACAACAACACAATGCAAGCACGCTGCTCGTCATGATCGTCTGCATCATCCGGGACGAAGAAAAGCGCGGAGCTGCGTATAAAAGGAACAGATACAGCAGCACGCCCGTCACAAATGCCGCCGCCGTATCGCGCAGGCTGCCCTGGAACAGGTAACAAAATCCAGCGCTTCCAATTCCTGCCGCCAGAACCTTTCCCCGATTTTCGAGCACTTTCATGTGTTCAATCTGCTCAAGGCGCATCCGCATCTCATAAGGACCGCATTTACCCGCCGCAATCTTTCTCGACAGATCATTTAAGGCATCCACCCGGCATAGAATCGTAGGTGCCAGCGGCACATGACAGATACGGCTGGAATAAAACCGCCCGTCAATCACCACATTTGAAAAAATTCCATTCGCAATCACATACGCATTAAATGCTTCAAGACGCAGCGCCCGCGCCGCATACTCCATCGCCTGCTCCGCCCGGAATACCTCCCCGCCATTGGAAAGGATCGCATTCCCCAGACGGGTCACCAAACGGAAGCGCTCGATCTGGGAACAATCCTCGATCGAAGCGCGTACTATTTCCTTCATTCTGTTTCTCCCCCTGTTTTTATTTTCTGTCCATCCGTTTTCTCTATCCCATTTTCTCCCCCTTCTATCCGCTCACTGGTTCACTTCTCCAAATCCGCCGCCCATTTTGGTCTTTCCCCAAAAAATCGTTCCGTTTTGAATTAAATTTACCCGTCAAAACTCCCCCTTTGGTTGACGTTCCAACAAAAATCCTGTATAGTGGATATGTTATATTAAAGAATGATGCCGCAAGGGGGATATATCTATGGATCATAATGTTACCATCGGTGCCAAGGTGAAAGCCTTCCGTACCGCAAAAAAATACACACTGAAACAGCTCAGCGAAGAGTCCGGTCTGTCCATCGGCTTTCTTTCCCAGTTGGAGCGCGGTCTCTCTTCGATCGCAATCGACTCTCTGGCAAAGCTTGCTACGATCCTCGGAGTTAGTCTGTCTTCGTTCTTTGACTCCTCCGCCGATCAGGAGAAATCCCCGGTCAGCCGGAGTTTTGCCATGCACTGTTCCCAGATCAACCCCCAGATCGTACAGTACCTGGTCAATGGAAATGCACAGGGATTTGCCTGTCTTCCGCGTATTTTCCACCTGATGCCGTCTGCCACCACAAGCTCTGAAAACCAGCTTGAGATGAATCAGCACGACGGTGAAGAATTTATCTACGTTCTGGAGGGTATCCTGACCGTATATCTGGACGGCAGCGAATACTGCCTGAATCCGGGCGACAGCATCCAGATCCACTCCCAGACCCCGCATGACTGGGTCAACAACACAAACCGTGTCGTTAAGATTCTGACCGTACACACGCCGAATCCGTTTGTTCATGGGAATGAAGTCGTATTTTAAATAGTCTGCGCGGTATAGAAACATAATAAAAGCTGTCTCTTTTAGAATTTCAAGATGTTTTTATTTTCTTTTTGGTTTTTCCCATCTCAGGAAACAAAAACTCCTGCATTTCTGAAAAAGACAGCTTTTTCATATCTTTTACACCGTATACACCGTTTTTCCTGCCAGATACACTTCCAGCACATCATCCAGCGCACGAATATTCTTTGAGACATCTCCCTTTACAACCAGCAGATCCCCCGCCAGGCCCTCTTTCAGGCTACCCGTCTCCTTCTCGATTCCAAGCACGCTCGCCGCATTGTAGGTTGCGGTTCTCACTGCCTCCACCGGCGTGATTCCATAGTCTACCATATAGCCGAGTTCCTGATGAATCGGAAGCGGCGGTGCTTTGTAGAGTACCATGTCGCTGCCTGCCAGCACCGTAACTCCCGTGTCATAGAGCTTTTTGAAATTGTCCCGGTACGCCTCAAACGCCGGTTTGAAAAATGCCTGATCGTGAACGGCTCTGGCGGCGATCGGGTTGTCCATGTCCACACCCGCCTCGATCATCTGCTTCGTCTGCTCATACAAATACGTGTACGCCGTGATCGTCGGCGTCCAGGCGATTCCCTTTTCCGCCATCTGGCGCGCCTGCGCCTCTGTTAAAAAGGTTCCGTGCTCGATCGTGTCAAATCCCGCGTCAATACACATCTGAATCGACGGCTGCGTACCCGAATGAACCGCGATCTTCACCCCCTGGCGGTGCGCCTCATCCACCGCTGCATCCAGCTCTTCCTGGGTAAATTCCGGAATATCGCCGCGGTTGCTCGTCAGGATCTTGACCCAGTCAGCTCCCGCGCGCAGCTGTCTTCGGATAGCGGCGCGCACGCCCCACGGGCTGTCCGCCTCCTCGACCCCATCCTGATGTCCGTGGCCGCCGGTCATGCAGATACCTGCATCCGCATGGATGATACGCGGGACCGTCACATATCTCTTCTGGCCTGCCAGGCGCAGCTGCTTCATCAGATTGGGCGGGCAGGACAGATCGCGCACCGTCGTGATGCCGAGCCGCAGCGACTGTTTCGCCTGCTCCAGCGCATAGTATGCCACCATATAATCGTCATAATTATCCAGATCCGGCTGGCTGTAGTAGTAGCCGAAATGCACATGCATATCAAACAGTCCCGGCAGGATCGTCGCCTCGCCGTAATCCTTTACCATCTCTTCCGGGTAGCGCCCCGCCGCTTCCGCAGCGTCTCCTATCCAGCCGATTTTTCCCTCTTTATCCAGATACACCGCCTGATCCTGCAAACAGGTTCTGCCATCTCCGGTAATTAAATACTTCGCCCTTAGAATCATTTTCACGGACTTCCTTTCTCTTTTTCATAAGCATGAAATTTTCAGTCGAATATCGTCATTTCATGCAGTTTTTCAGTTTTCTATATCGTAACACTTGAATTTTGTTCTTGTCAATATTGGAATGCGGAGTATCCGCTAAAACCTGTTTTAAAGAAGATGAGCAGGCAGAAAAAGAGCGGCACACATTTCTGCATACCGCCCAAACCAGCGACTGTCCACACACAAGCAGTCACTCTGAATTGATTCATTTTATTTTTTAGTAGAACAATCTGTTTACCGCACTGAAGATACCGCGGATAGATGCTCTCGTAATGTTGGAGCTGATGCCGACACCGTAGGTTGCCCGGCCGCTCTTTACATCCATCAGATGGATGTAGGACGCTGCCTGTGCGCCGGAACCGGAACGAAGTGCATGCTCGTTGTAGTCCAGAACACGGATCTCGATGCCAAGTGCCTCCTCGATCGCTCTCTGTACCGCATCGATCGGTCCGTTACCTACGCCCTCAACGGTGCGCTCGGTGTCATGAGCGGTAAAGGTAAGAGTTGCAACGGTTGCGAATGCGCCGCCCTCGTACTCCTTGTCTGTGATCTGGCATTTTTTGAAGTGCATCGGCTCTTTTCTGTCCAGGTAGTTTGCACGGAACTCGTCCATGATCTGCTCCGGAGCTACCTCGCCCTGCTTCTCTGCAATCTTCTGGATAATGTCAGCAAACTCTTTGTGCATTCCCTTCGGAAGACGGAATCCGTAGAAGGAATCCATGACGAAGGCTACGCCGCCCTTGCCGGACTGGCTGTTGATGCGGACAACCGGCTCGTACTCGCGTCCGATATCACTCGGATCGATCGGCAGGTACGGAACCTCCCAGATGCCGTCGTTTCTCTTCTGCAGCGCCTGCATACCCTTGCTGATTGCATCCTGATGGGAACCAGAGAATGCGGTAAATACCAGCTTGCCTGCATACGGATGTCTCGGGTCAACGGTCATCTTTGTGCAGCGCTCACAAACCTCGGTGATCTCCTTTACATTTTCCAGATTTAACTCCGGGTTGATACCCTGGGAGAACATATTGTAAGCGATATTTAATACATCGATATTACCAGTACGCTCGCCGTTTCCAAGCAGTGTACCCTCGACACGGTCTGCACCTGCTAAGAGCGCCAGTTCGGTCGCTGCAATGCCGGTACCACGGTCATTGTGCGGATGGATACTTAAAATAATGCTGTCACGGTTCTTAAAATGCCTGTTCATCCACTCGATCTGGTCTGCATATACGTTCGGAGTCGTCATCTCAACCGTTGCCGGAAGGTTGATGATGATCTTATTGTCCGGTGTAGCGCCCCACTCTTCCTGTACAGCGGTGCAGATATCCAATGCGAAATCAAGCTCGGTTCCGGTAAAGCTCTCCGGAGAGTACTCAAGGATTACTTTTCCGTCGTAATCTTTCATATATTTCTTTACCATGCGGGTACCATCGATCGCGATCTGCTTTACTTCCTCGCGGTCTGCATGGAATACAACCTCACGCTGTAAGGTAGAAGTTGAATTGTAAATATGTACGATCGCCTTCGGAATACCCTGGATGGCATCAAAGGTTCTCTTGATCAGGTGCTCGCGGCACTGGGTCAGAACCTGTACAACTACGTCGTCCGGGATAAGCTTGCGCTCTACTAACTGGCGCAGAAAATCGTACTCAATCTGGGAAGCTGCCGGGAAGCCAATCTCGATCTCTTTAAATCCAAGTTTTACCAGGAGGTTGAACATCTCGATCTTCTCCTCTACGACCATCGGCTCAACCAGTGCCTGGTTGCCGTCGCGCAGGTCAACGCTGCACCAGATCGGCGCTTTCTCAATCTCTTTATTCGGCCACTCACGCTCCGGGTAATCTACCACCGGAACTCTCTTATATTTCTTGTAATTTAACATGTCTTTCTCCTCCATCACTCTATAATGTACTCTCGGAGTCTTTTCTGCACCTGCTTTTGTGGCTGATTTTCCGCCAGCCGCACCCGAATTTCATCAACGTACGCACCGCGTACGCCTCAGAAATTTGGGCACAACTGACAAAAAAATCATCTCACAAAATCAAGCACAGAAAGATTCCGAGAGCACATTACCCCTGGTCTCGTTCCAGGTACCTCATCATCAAAAAACGCAGTTCCTATCATCCTAAGCTTTGGAGTCGATAGATCACGCCGTACCTTTTAACAATGAATAAAATTACTGATTCTGGTCTAACCCCATCATAATCATCCCTTTTCTATCATAAAAGAAATTATTTCGATTATAGATTATACCATCGGAAATAAAGGATATCAAGAGAAAAACGGGGCAATTACAGGTGTTCTGGCATTACTGTACACGGGTAGGCACTTTGGAACCGAAAGTGCCGTAAGAAAACGTGGTGGCAGCAGGAATTTGCCGTATTTAAACGCGAAGCCACGACAAATTCCGTTACTGGGCACGTATGCGTGAACAGTAACTTCTGGCATTTCTTACATAAAATTATCTATTTTTTCTGTCCTCTGGTTTTTTCATCTTCTGTCTCCAGGACCGTATCAGATGCGCCGCCAGCCGGTTTCCAAAATACCCCGCCGCGCACCCCACAATCATGCCGCCCAAAACATCGGTCGGATAATGCACATATAAATACATTCTTGAAAACGCCATCAGGATCGCCAGAGGCAGCGTGATTTTCCACCATTTTTTCGCCCCGGCAAAGTACAGAGCCGCAACCGCAGCAAACGAAGCTGCCGTATGTCCCGACGGGAAGGAATAGTCCGCCGGGCGGGCAATGATCAGCTGAACTGTCTGATTCACATCGCACGGACGGATCCGGCAAACCATAGGCTTTAGTAAGATATTACAGATGATCGCATCCAGACAGAGCGCTACCGCCAGCGCAGCTCCCCATCTTCTCGTCCGCGGAATCATAAGCAGCAGGCATGTAAACAGAATCCAAATCATTCCTGCATTTCCAAGCCGCGAAATAAACACCATCCAGACATCGCCCACCGGCGTCCGCATCTGCTGAATCCAATCCAGTATTTGTAACTCCATTTTCATTTTGCTCCCTCTGTTTTTTACACAACTTTATGCGCGAGCCATCTCCGGCCCATAAAGCGGAATGTGAATACGATGCCCCGGATCGTCCAGTCTGTAAACATGCCGATCCACACCGCGATCGGTCCGAAGCCGTGGACGCGGCAGAGATAAATGCACAGCGTCACCCGGAACGCCCACATACTGATGCAGGAGAGAATCATCGAAAACCTCACATCCCCGGCAGCCCGCATTCCATATGCCGGAATAAATGCGAGCGTCCAGACGATCGGCTTTACCACCGTGATCCATCCGACCATGTAGAGACACATCTTCGCACTCTCCGGCTCCATGCCGCCCAGAATCGTGACCGGTTTCGTCGCCAGAAATACGAGCGCACAGCTTGCGATGATGACGACCTCCGCCACTGCCGTCAATTTTTTGATATAATAGATCGCCTCATCCTTACGCCCCGCGCCGAGACACTGTCCGACCACCGTCATCATGCCGATTCCGATACCGATCGCCGCGATGCCGTTTAAGTTTTCCAGAATATTCGTCATCGCCTGGGCTGCGATCGCGATCGTCCCGAGGGTCGAGACGGTTGACTGAATCGCAAGTTTTCCAAACTGGAACATCGCATTTTCGATACCGTTTGGGATTCCCAATGAGAGAATCCGCATAATCCGGCGTCCGTCCGGACGGATATGCAGATAGTCACGCACCGCAATTTCCTGGCTGGGATTGTGCAAAAAGGCGAACACCACCACTGCCGAGATAACGCGGGAACCGAGCGTGGCAATCGCCGCACCGGCAACTCCAAGATGGAAGCCCCAGATAAGCACCGCATTTCCGGCGATATTTAACCCGTTAGAGACGACCGCGATCGTCATCGGAAGCCTTGTATTTCCTTGCGCCCGGTAGATCGAGGAACCGGCATCATAGAGGGCGATAAATGGGAACGAAAGCGCCGTGTAGAAGAAATAGGTCTGCGCTGCCTCCATGACATCCGCCTCGACGCTGCCGAAAATCAGCCGCAGCAGCGGTCCGCGTGTCAGAAGGCAGACTGCCATGACCGCCGACGAGATGCACGCCACCACAAAAGATAACTGTCTCGCGGATTCCTCCGCATTTTTCTTATCTTTCTGTCCGATGTACTGGGAGCAGACGATCGTGCCGCCTGCCGCCAGCGCATAGAATGCCTGTATCACTAAAATATTGATGGAGTCAACCAACGAAACCGCCGAGATCGCCGCCGATCCCACGTTGCTGACCATAATGCTGTCCGCTGTACCCATCAGGGAGTTTAAAATCTGCTCTACGATCAGCGGAACCAGAAGAATCCGCAGATCGCGATTGCTGAAAAGATGATTTGTCTGCTCTTGTCTGCCCATATGCTGTCCTGTAACTTTCTATATTTTATTCTCTGTCCAAATGGTCTGTTTTTCTAACGGTCAGGCATAACATGCACGGACGCCGCCGCATCTGAGACAAAATTACCCCCTTAGCATGATAACGGATACATATAATAATTCCGCACCATTTCCCTATCCTTCGTTCACCAGCGTCAGAATCCAGTACAGCCATGCCCGCACTGAACTCGACCTTCGCACGATCAGATTCTCCCCGCAGACCTGGTATTCCCGCATTTTCTTTGCAACATACTCCTTGTCCGGCACATCTCCGATCTGAAGGGCAGCCTCGAATAGATCGTGGAAAATCGGGTGTTCCAGAATCAGGCGGACATATTCAAGCTGGCGCGCCCTATACGGCAGTTTCAAAAGCCGTCTTCCGCTCGCCGTGATATGCACTTTCACGCCGTCCTCATCCGTCTGCTTCTCCGCCAGCCCCAGATAGCGGCACGCATTGAAATAATAGTCCGACTGTCGCTCCTTAAATCCAAAAAGCTGCGCGATCTCCCCACTCGTCATTGGATTCTCGTTCAGCCGTTCCACCAGTGAAATAACCTTGTAAAAACTGTCCGCCTGGATAAAGGTAACCGGCGGTTCCGGCTTGACCTTCGTCCGTGTCCAGACATCGTATAAATCATCCAGCGTGATCTCAATTTCCTCTAAGCTGTAATTTCGCTCCTGTACCAGCCGCAGCGAATTGTAATAGCGCAGATCCGTAAATTCATATTCCAGCAGACGGAAAATATTATTCGAATACACCATAAACACCGGACGGATCGGCTTGTGTATCTTCCCCGCCCAGAGTCTTATCGGATAATAGAGCTGCCGGATCAGAAAATTGCTGTGGACGACGTTTTTTCCCTCGATCAGCGTAAATACATTCTCATTTTCAAATCCGCCGTCGATCTCGACCTGCGAATTCTGTACCTGGATAAGCGGCTTTTTCTCAATCAGCTCTGATTTTTGATAGTCGCTGACATAAAACTCAAAATTTCCAGACCCCATCCGCCCCGAAACCGTCTGCACCATGCGATCTTCGCCCAGAAAATCATCCAGAATCCCCGTGATGCTCATAACGTTGATCGCGCTGGCTTCCGAACGGATGTCATGAAGGTCGATCGACTCAAAGTAATCGGGTATCTTCGCGCTCGTCACCCGCTTGATACCGGACGGAATCTCCGGAAAATCCTGATATAAGTCAAACTCCCCCAGCACATAGCCGCCGCGCGACACCGGAAGAATCGAAATCTTCTTTCCAAACACCCGCGGCAGGGATTCCCGCGTATCAAATTTCGTCATCAGACGCGGTTCCTTGACTTCACGGATCTGGTCGGCGGTGATGTAAAACCGCCCATGTTTCTCAATTTCCCGCTCAATCCGGTATTTATCAAATAAAATTCGCCATTTATCATCAATCAAGCTCATAATTGTGTACCAGAACTTCCTGAATCTCCCCGCGCTTCTCCGGTTTCACGTTGATCGCGCGCTTGGCATCCACGTGATCGATGATGTAATCTTTATATAAATCCTCGATAAATTCGCAGGACGAATTGGAAAGCAGAAACTTGATGCCCTTTGCATTCAACATGTCACACTGCTCTTTTAATGCGATCTGCTCTTCCTCCCCGAAGCCCCCCGCCGTGTAGCCCGTGAACGACGCCGACGAGCTGATCGGCATATAAGGTGGATCAAAATAGACGAACGCGCCCTTCCGGATGCCCTTTAACGCCTCGCGGTAATCGCCGCATTTGATCGTGATATTCGCTTTATTTAAATACGTATTCAGCGCATGGATAGTCGCCTCGTTCGTGATATTCGGGTTCTTATATCTGCCCCACGGAGAATTGAACTCGCCGGAGCTGTTGACGCGGAAGAGACCGTTGTAGCAGGTCTTGTTCAGATAGATAATCCGCGCTGCCCGCTCGACGTTGGTCCGCGTCTGATACGTCTCCTTGTCACGATCCCACGCCCGCACCGTATAATAATACTCCTCGCAATTCTGTTCCTTATGTGCGTTCAGCGCCGCAATCAGCTCTTCCGGATCTTCCTTGATCGTACGGTATACATTGATCAGCTCTTCGTTGGAGTCATTGATCACCGCCTTGTTCGGCTGTCTCCCAAAGAGCACCGCACCGCCCCCGATAAACGGCTCATAATAGGTCGAACATTCCGGGATCAGCGGATTGATGCTGTCCAGCAGCTGCCGTTTGCCGCCTACCCATTTGAGGATGGGCATGACGAACGGATTTTTTCTTGACATCGGATAGGGTACCTCCTTCTGTTTGTCTTCCGGATACATTGCAATACAAAAACGGGAAATCAGATGTCCGCTTGTGCTCTGATTACCCGTTTATTATAATCGTACAACTGTTCTAGTTCATTATACTTGACTTTGGGGTGGATGTCCAGCATTAGAACCGGAAATTCCTTATGTATTCTCAAGCTATATCATTGACTCGTATACTTCTCTCCTAAACCTAAGTCACATTTTGCATGACCTTTATTACAATTATATGCAATTGAATATCCTTTATCCGTAGTAAAACTAACTGCACAGGTTCCAGCCTTTATCTCAGCCTTATGCCCATCTAAAAAAGTCACCGAATGCCAGTCATAGTTGGGATTTGTATGCCAATCCGTTTTAACTTTCGGATTCTGTTGCTGGGTAGACATATAATCTGCTTGTATTTCCGCATAATATGCCCTGAGATTCGCCCAGTCTGCCGCCACCTCTGCCTTGTGCATCTGTGCCGTAAAAATCGGGATTGAAATTGATACCAGTATTCCAATAATAACAACCACTATCAAGAGTTCAACCAATGTAAAACCTTTCTGTCTCTTCATCACAAATTTCTCCTTCTGTCAGTTTATGTTATTATATTCGTTTTTTCCTCCTAAAGCAATTACATGATGTTGGGGTCAAAAATTTTCCCGCAAGCAAGCTTGCGTCGAACTTCTGACCTTTTGACCCTGGTATCATTACATATTTTTAACAAAATCGATATTCATAAATCAAACAAGACAAACGTATGTATTTCGTTTCAGTACATCCAAATTTATCGAGACGGCTCCACTTTCTCAGCCGGCCAGGATTTTCTCAGTGCCGCATAGGAAACCAGAAAGTTGGCAAGCCATCCTGCCGGCACGGCAAGCCAAACAAAATTAATGCCAAAACGCGGTGCACCGATCAACGCCACGGACAGGCGGATCGCAAGATTTACCATGTTGGCAACGAGGAATGGCCGCATGATTCCGAGTCCGCGAAGGACTCCATCGGTCGCCATTTTAATTCCCATAAAAATAAAGAAGTAACCAAGCCATCTCATATAATCCCCAGACACCTGATAAGCCAGGGCGGTTCCGTCTTTTCCAAGGAACAGTGATGAAATCTGCGTGTGCAGCGTTTCAATGACAAGGAAAGCAAGCGCCGCAAAACACACATCCAGCACCAATGCTGCGTGGTAGCCTTTTTTGATGCGCTGGGTTTTGTTTGCGCCAAGATTCTGGGAAACAAATGGGGAAACCGCATTGCCGATGGACACAAAAATCAGGGAAAAAACATTCTCCACACGCATCGTTGCCGCGTATCCGGCGAGTGCCTGTGTGCCAAAAGGATTTACCACCGCCTGTACGATCATCATACCGATGGATACGGTAGACTGCTGAAGAACCGACGGAACAGCAATCCGAAGCATCGAGCGCAGCTCCTGTCCCTCAAACCAGGCAAAGATACTCTTATACCGCCGCATCCGGTAAAAGAAAATCAAAAGTGAAAACACAGCCGAAATGCCCTGTGCGATCAAAGTTGCAAGCGCCGCACCGAACACGCCAAGTCCCAGACCGACTACCATCCAAAGATCCATTACAATATTCAGGATTGATGAAAAGATCAGCAGTCCCAACGGAATTTTTGATTCACCGATGGAAGTGAACATGGTAGAGAGAATATTGTACATGAACAAAAACGGAAAGCCCACAAAATAGACCCGCAGGTACAGCACTGCTTCCTCCAGAATATCGGCAGGAGTCTGTAATCCGCTCATCATCGCATGGGAAAAACAAAAGCCAAAGACACCAAGGATGATGCTCAGCAGCAAAAAGCTGATCAGTGATGTAGACACAATCGTTTTCATTTTTCCATACTCTTTGGCACCGAAATAGCGGCTCACAAGCACACCTGCACCAGCACCGGCCCCCAGTGCCACACAAATGAAAACATTCGTCAGCGCTGCACAGGCGCCAACCGCCGCCAGTGCGGAGGAACCCACAAACTGGCCGACGATAATGGAGTCCGCCATATTGTATACCTGCTGAAAAAAACTGCCGAGAATCATCGGCATTGCAAAAACCGTCAACGCTTTCAGCGGCGCATCGGTAATCAAATACTCATCTTTTGACATGATCCTATTCCTCCACAACTTCCTGCTTTTTACCCGAAAGCACAAGCTTAGCAAGTACAATCCGTAATTCGTGTACAAAAATTCCGGCAAAACCAAAACAGGGTCCAGAAATAATTGGCATAACATTGTTAATTCGTTTCATAATTTCACTCATTCACTTTCTGCGCCACAGTTGCAGCTATGGTTATCCGGTGCCTCCAATGCCTTTTACTGTGTTCAGCAGCTGCTGGGAATGTATGTGTACCCAGCATAATATTTATACAAATAGCCAGTTCTTCTGTCTATTTGTATTATAAACTATCTTTAGGTTAAGATACAATCATTATGCATACAATAGGACGACATTTCCTATCATATAAAAAAGCTCCGCCTATATTTTAGTATAGACGAAGCTTCCTAATTCTAACTCCTAATCCTCCATATTTTCTCTTCTCAATAGCTCAAACAATGTCAGCAGTCCCTCACACAAAACAGGATCCAGAACCGGAATTCCTACTGTCTTTTCGATGGAGGGAGCAATACGGATACTGGACATTCCTGTACAGCTAAGGGCAATCACATCGGCCCCCATCTCTTTCTGCGCAGCCGCTGCTTTCATGGTGGCTTCATATCCTCTGTCTGTCATCAAATCCAGGACATTTTCTACCCCATCTCCCTTTGCATTGTCTACAATCCGATCACCGAATATCCGCTGATATCCTGACGGTACATCTTCGGTAATCCCCAACACAGCCGGATGACTGCCAAAAAACAGACTCAACGCTGCAGTACTGGATCCCGCTCCTATAACCGGAATCGGTACAGCCTGTCTTGCCTCCGGAACTCCCGGGTCACCGGCACAGCTGATAATAATAGCCTGACAGCCTTCCTTCCACAGTTCCACTGCAAGATTCACCACCTTAGGTACACCTACAGCGAATGTTTCATCGTCATGAATTCCCTCCGGTTGTTCCGGAATACATCGTGACACCACCTGGAACATAGGGAAATACGATTCTATCAGCTTTCCATGCAGCTGCAGCAATTCCTCATCCTCTGTGGTCAGCACCCGAATCAGACCAACTTTATAAGTTTTCATATTATACGTCCTTTCTCTCTTGTTTCGTGAAAATAATTTCATGAAGAAAGTACTCCAGCGGCAATTGGAAGTTCTCCTTAAATCTGGAAAACTCCATCTAACATAACTAGCTTGTCATCCAAATATAATGTAGGATTCTTAATAATTCCATCCATATGGCAGTCTGCCTGATTATTTCCTCCAAATCCCACGTTAGTACCAAAGGCAATATGAACCGTTTGATAAGCTTTCTCATCCTCCAGAATAACGCCGATCAGTCTGGCCGCATAGTTGGTTCCAATGCCCAGTTCACACAGAGTGGCATTGTTCTTATTTCTCAAGAGAATCTCCAGTTTCTCTGCTTCTTTTCCTTGGATGCTTTGAAGAACCCCGTCCTTCACTTTCACTTCCAAAGGCTGTTCTAATAAACCGATTCCAACCATAGAGCCATCAATTACCATCGTACCATTTGCTCCTGTCTCTATCGGAGCTATGTAGGACTCTCCGGAAGGAAGATTTCCCGCCTGCCCCTTTTCCCGATAGACACCAGGGCTAGATACTCCACGCCGTCCCCGAAGATCCAGCGTTAAAACATGTCCATCTTTCTCTATGCGGGCTGTATTGGCATTCGTCAATAAATCAGTTACCTGCTCTGTAAGTGCCATAACACGACTGTAATCTGCAGTCATAGCACCCATGGCAAACATTTCCTCCGTGATTCCCGGCATTGTAGCAATCCTTGCTCCAGCTTCCGCTGCCTCAATTTTGGCTCGTGTATGCGTAATAGATGTTTTCATGGGGCAAATTACCACATCCGACGCTTTCATGGCAGCTGCCACTACAGCGGGTGGTTCCTGACCAGACACCTCTCTAGCAGTCATAGTCATTAACATAGCTTCTGCTTTCAAAAGTTTAGCCGCCTGATACAAGGCCTGACCAATGGCATACTTCTCATCATCGGTCACTATCAGTACATTCTCCCCTGGTTTGACATTCATGCAGTTTGTTAAAATATTTTTTCCAATTTCCGCCAGTTCCATCGCATTTCCCCCCTCTTATGACAGCAGTTCCATCATAACCCGAACTGCAAGTGTCCGGGACAAAATCACCCGTTTTCCAGATAATTTTTGAAATTGTTCTTTCATTCCGATATTATAGCCAATGCAGTCCATTACCACCAGATCCACATCCATTTTCGCCGCAGCTCTAGCCGCCGCATCCAAATCATCCTGGCTACCGTAGGGAGAAGCCGGAATAATAATACTCTCCTTTACATACTGATTCCACTTTTTCTCTGTCTGATCCACGTGCTGCGGTGTTGGAACCACTACAGCGATCTTTCCTCGATTAGACAAGGCTGGCACAAGCCCATTAAGCACCTTGCACGGAAAAATCAATGGCACTTTAGAATGAAACACAGCCGGAAAATCCCCCGTGCACAAAAACAGAATCAAATTTACGCCCTGCTCTTCCAACCGTTCGATACACTGCTGCAGCTGGGGCAGAATATGTCGTTCGGCAATCATAACCGAACTTCCGTCTCGAAGTCGTGAGATTAAAGTATAATCCTCTGGTCCTGGTGCAAATGCCTGGATATCCTCCCGAGTGAGCCCATCTAATGCACCTGCCTGAATTAGTTCCACTTGCTCACCCATCAGCGGGAACAGTTCTTGTACCACATCCGTCCTGGGTGACTGCCCAATGGTTATTGCTCCAACTTTCATCTTCACCATCTTAATTTCCTCCATCTTATACTTGCCCTATCGTAACTGTTCAGTACCTTCACAGTCACGCGCAATAAATGCACAGACCTACTGAACCGTTACGTCCTATCTACAAAGGCCCCGCTGCCAGTATTTTGGCGGCGGGGTCTTTCGCATAGATTTCCTTATCTCCTTATCAGAATGACACACAATCCACAATAGGACGGTTGATGATCTTCTCTACGCCCGCCAATAAGTCCTTGTCAAACATGGGAGCCGCCAACTTCAGATGCTGATAACCCACATGAATGAGATAAACTTCTTGGCCCTGCTTCAAGTCAGATGTAGGCGTTGGCCGTCCAGTCTGGCTGTCAAATGTCATAATCAGATCAGGGAATGTGCCTCTGCGCTGTCCATCTGGTCCATCCACCGTCATGTACTCATTCCAGAAAGACATCTCATATCCACCAATCTTAACGATACCTACATCAAAGCCGCCTTCACTGCGCAGCTGATACTCCTCTACCGGACCGTGAGCCAATATCTCACCGCCTAAAAATTCACAAACCTCCTGCACACCATTTTCTACCGACTTTTCTAATCCCTGTGAATAACGGCGTCCCGTCTCAATAGCCAGTGACAAGCCCCCCACAGCGCTGTTTTTTTGCAGGAACGAAGCCTTCACCGGGTTCCGTATTACAGCCACAAGGCCTCCAGCCTCCACAGCAGCCGCCCGCACCAGTTTAGAACAATGATCAATAGAACCTGTAACTGTACATTCCACGTGTCGACCCAATTCCCTTCGTCCGCCCACACAGGTCATGGTAGTAATATAATTGGGATCACGATGAAGATTCAGGCTTCCCATCACTCCCGTAGGATGAGCACGGCCGTTGCAGGGAGCGTCTATCAGAGGGATTCCCAGCATGGATGCCTCTAGCCATCCATTGAACGTAGAACCGCCTCCATTCTCATTAGTAACGATACCTCCTGGACGAATACCCGTGCTTTGAGTAAAGAGCTCCACGCAGCGCATCATATCTGCCGGGGAGACAAACTTCTCCTGTGCGGCAGGAGCTCCCACCATAGAAGCTGTGACAACCACGGTTTCCGGATCAATCTGATCCAACGGGGTTAATTCCAGCTGGCTGAACCGCACAGCCAGATCTCCGAACTCAGCTCCGGTCTTTGCCGAACCGCCTCCACCGCCGCCAAGAATGGAGCCACCAAGAGCCGCCCAACGGACATGTTCTTCTGTCAATTTCATTCTAATATGTTCCATAACTTTCTTCCTTTCTATATTCTACATCAAAATGCTTCCACCTTAATTCTTCTTATTTGCCACCAGATTAAATACCACATGCAGCACAACCGTAGCTACCATACCATTAATAGCCTGAATGCCCGGAGAGAAAATAGCAACTGCTACACCACATCCCCAAGCCAGAACGGAAGGCCACTTGATAAGTGGAAGGTTTTCGTACGAAATGTCATTATAATTATAATTATGTTTTACTCCAAACAAAGGCAGTACCAAATAATCAGCCACCATAACTGCAGCCATTGGCGGGATTACAATACCAAGCCATGTCATATACGGCACAAAGTAGTCCACCACACCACAGAAACCTAAAGCAATTCCGATCGCGCCCAGAACAATGGTAACAGTGCTCTTTTTCTTCACTTCAATAATGTTGCATGTCGCATTGGATGCAGAGTACAGGTTCTGCTGGTTAGTTGTCCATGCAGCTAAAGTAATAAGCAGAGCACCAATGATTCCTGAACCAGTTGCCAGTACGCCAATGTAATCAGATACTACTCCGAAATCCCATGTTTCCAGATGCAGAGCAGCTGCAATACCAGCAATTGGAAGCAGGAAATGACCAAAGAAAAGACCAGCGATCCAAACGATAGAGATCTTTACGATATCTGTCTTTGCAAATCGACCGCAGTCGGGAACGGTAGCCATTCCGGCTGCCCAGCTGCCAATAACTGTGGTCACGCCAGTAGCCATGGTGCCAATCTGACTTCCCGCAGGGCTATAAGAGAACAAAGAATCTACACCAATCAATCTTACACAGTTAACCAATGCCAAAACAATAAACAGAAGCAACGGAATCGCTGCAAATGTGCTTAACTTCTCCATTCCCTTAAATCCCTTAATCGCTGTAGATGCCATCATAATTCCGCCCAGCACTGCCAGGATCGGTACGCTTATCGGAATATACTGAGACCAAATCTGCCCAAAGAAGCCCAACTGGGTGGCAAACCAACCCACTGAGGTCACACAGATAATCGCCGAGAAAATATAAGTTCCTACCCGACCTACGGTAAACCGAATCAATGACATTGCTGCCAATCCGGTTTTTGAACCGATATACACAGTCATAATCATGACCGCCACTAATATAATATCGCCGATTGACAGGGCAATAAGAGCATCCCGAAACTTCATGCTGGATCCTAACGCCGTACCTGTAGCCAGGTCTCCTACTACTACATTCCAACATAACCAGACGAAAAACATCTTAATCCATCCGTACCGCTTATTTTGAGGAACCGGAGTATAAATATAATCCTGATCTTCCACGTTAGGCTCAGTTGTCACAGCATTCACATCATGTTTTTTATCGCTCATATGGCTCTCCCTTCTTTTAAAGCACACAATCCGTTTCTTCTATCAACTTGTCATACCATGTAGTATGTCTGGTTCCAAGCATTGGCTTTTCTCGAACCAGGTTTATCGCTGGACATCCACTTTCATCTGACAATATAAATCGAGTATCCATTGTCATATCTGCAAATCCGCTCTCGTTGAGCACCACTTCATTCCGCGGTACTAGGAACATATCTGGACCAAATATGCCGCTCACTCCTTTTTGAGCCGCAAAGACTGCGTATGTACTATTTTCATTAGCCCTTACCCTAGCAAGATGATAATGTTCCACCTCCTGTTGAACCTCTGGAATACCAGGAGGGCACGACGGATTTTCCACCGCTGGAACAGCTAAAATATCGCATCCGCTATTGGCCAGCAATCGAGGTACTTCCGTAATAAAAATTTCGTTGCCTAACAGTACACCGATTCTGCCATAAGGGCGATCAAGGACCAGTCCGGCACGGTCTCCTGCTTCCGCCCACTGTGCTTCCCTCTCAGTCAGATGACTCTTCCGATAGTAATGTCGAGAACCATCCTCGCACAAGCATGCTGCTGCATTCCATAGCTTCCCGTTTTCTTCTAATACAAAGCCCAGAATCACATCCACATGATTCTCCATGACTAGAGAAGATAGTTCTTTCCACACCGGATCATCCTCTCGAATGGCCACGCACTGTGCTTGCTGCAAGTCATCAGGTACACCTCCAAGCACCAGTTCTGGCAGAACCAGCAAGCGCTCTCCTTGCTTCCCAGCTTGACTGATAGCCTGCTTTACAGCCATAAACCCTTCTTCCCGATTCTCCGGTTTCATGCTGCATACCGCCGTTGAAAATTGCTTTCCCTCAAGCAATGGCTCCGTAGCATATGCTTGGTAATACTGGCTCTGATACCATGGATAACGCTGTAACTGAAGTTCACGGTAGAGCTTCGGGCGGCGTAAAGGAATATCGCTTCGATCCGGCTTCATCTCTAAATCAATCTCAGCCATAGCAATTCCATCTCCATAAGGATGACACGCCACTACTCTGCCCTCTGGATCAATAATCCCGCTTCCGCCGCAGAAATCGAATCCTTTTTCATTTCCGTGTCGATTAGAAGCAATCACATACATACCGTTTTCCTTAGCACGTGTCAGCCAGATAGATGAAGGGATAGATGGCTCGTTCCAGTTCATAGGCGAACACAAAACCTGTGCTCCCATAAGCCTGCTTAACCTAGGTCCTTCCGGATAACTTAGATCCATACAAATCTGTATGCCTATATTTCCAATAGGAGTATTAAACACCTTTACCGGTTCATCTCCCGTTTTAGCCCATGTACTATCAGGAACATAATGGTGCATTTTCCGATGTCGGCCAATCAGCCCCTCCGGTCCTATAAGAACCGCTGAATTGTACAACCTCTCTCCATCCGACTCAGGAAGTCCTGCAACCAAATAGCAATCCAACTCCTTTGCTAAATTCTCCAATAATCGTACCGTTTGCCCATTTGCTATGGGCTCTGCCATCTCGGCCGCCTGTTCCATGCTATCAAAATAGTATCCAGTCGCACACATTTCTGGCAGGACAATGAGCTTCGCCCCTTGAGCTGCTGCCTGACGCACCAAGTTCGTCAGAGCAGCCAAGTTTTTCTCTTTATCCATAAAATGGCAGTCGTATTGAATTGCTGCACCTTTATACTTCATGATTCTCACTCTCCTTTCTATCGTTCATTTGTCCGAGATTCCTATTATAGGAATGCAGTTACTCGCATAGGAATTATGTTGTTATATTAGCATTTTATCAGAGTTTTGTCAATATACTACATCAAATTCTCATAAATTAGTTTTATATCCATACTTTTTTGCGACAAAAAGAGAATCAGGACAAAAGACCATTTCTTTTGTCCTGATTCCTTATATTATTACCTATATTTGCATCTGCAACAAATCAATCAGATATTCTACTGTAATAGTTTGAGCCCATTTGATTATTGATCTCAACAGCCAGTTGACGCCCCTGCTGGATATATTTCTCCACAACGTCTGGTCGTTCCGAATCATCTACTCCCCCTACACTCAGACCGGCCACTAGCTGGTTAGCTGAGTTATAGATAGGAAATCCGACGGCAAACAGTCCCTCTGTCAGCCTGTTATGAGTAATATCATATCCACGAGCTCGAGCGTCTTTCAAATCCTCCTTCAGCTGAGCTTTCTCCTCTTCTGCCAACTCTAAGCTATTGAGATAGTTGCTTTGAAATTGGGACGAAGCAAATGCCAGTAATACTCGATTGCTTGCCCCACGAAACAACGGATATACTCCCCCCACAAACACTGAACTCAAACGCCCAGTACTATCTGAAACCACACGATCCACACACAAACTCTGATTCCCACACGGAATCGTAAGATATGTGCTGATCTTGGTGCGCTCATGGAACTTCCAAAGAAAATCGTGAGCAATTCGTTTAACATCCAGCCTATGCACCGCACAAAATCCCAATACCAGCGCCTGCTCTCCCAAAGAGTACTGTTTCGTAAAAGGATCCTGTGTTAAGAATCCCTCTTCGGTCAAAGTATGTACCAATCGATAGGCGATGGTTTTTCCCACCCCCAGCTCCTTGGCAATCGACGGCAGAGACAGTGTATTCTGCTGTCTGAACATTTCTAAAATAGTTAGGGCACGACCAACCGTCTGCAGGTAGCTCGCATCATCCTTTTTATTTGAATTCATCTCTCCTCCTTAAGTTTGTGATTTTGTAACTGTTCAGTACCTTCACAGTTACGTGATTTTTACTCTCCCGCTGCTTCCCGGTAAGCTTTACTGCCCACCTCGCTCCAGATTAGAAGTCATACCGCACCACCTGGCAGTTTTTTACACCAAAGGATGCAAATTCTTCATTGGTCATATCCGTAAAATACGACTGAATCATCCTTGAAATTCCATTGTGTGCCACCAGAATGTATGTCTTATGGTCAGACTCCTGTTTTATCTCATCCAGCAGATTATAGATACGCTGTGCAAGCTGCAGCATGGATTCTCCCCCTTCATATCGGCAGGCAAATGACGCTTTCGCCATCTTAAACTCTTTGCCGTCTCTCGGCGTAGACTCCCATTTTCCAAAGTTCTGTTCTATGAGTCTTGGTTCTTCCCTACAGGGAATCCCGCTCATTTCAGAAATAATTTTTGCTGTATCTGCTGCACGGCTAAGGGGTGAATAGAGAATTTCATCTGCCTTGATTCCGCTTTCTACAATATTTTTCCCGGTTTCAGCCGCCTGCTGCCGTCCATGCTCCGTCAACGGACTGTCTGTTGCTCCGCAAATCTTATTTTCCACATTCCACACAGTCTGTCCATGTCTCACAAAATAAAAATGTCCCATGATGTCATCCCTTCTCATTAGCTTCGCAAGCTTTTTTATACCCAGGAAATTCCCTGCTGCCTATCATCGTCATACATCATTTCCGTCATTGATAATCCTGGGAAAGCAGCTGTCATAATTGTATTATAACTATACTCAGGTTAAGATACAACTCTATCCTTTACTGGGCACGTATGCGCAAACAGTTCCAGTGCTGTTCTCAAAATCCGTTTCTTTGTACCTTCTGCCATAATTATTTTCTTCATTAAAGTAACCATTCGATAACTACGCTATGATTACCGAATGGTTACTTATCAAGAACTAATGAATAATTCAAGTCGATCGTCTTCCATTTGACTTGCCTCCCTCGAAAACCCTTCGTTTTTCCTCGAACGGCAGCCCTAGATCAATGCCGGCTGCTTCCGACGCCCCCAACTTATCAGCAGATACTTTCAGAACCACACCATACCATTTATTATTGTCGTTGCGCCTCAGCACAGCTTTCCAGTCATTCCAGGGATATTCCGGCTCTGCGCCGTAATGGTCATCCATCTCATCGTAAATAATATGCTCGATAATTGCCGTGGTCTTTGTTGAATAGACCACAACTTAAAGGGTACTTGCTTTCTTCATGAACTCCAGATAAAGGCTGAACAGCACGGCGCAGACGGGAACGCTGAACAGCATCCCTAAGATGCCGAATGCTTCGCCGCCAATCGTAACAGCCATCAGCACAAGCAGTCCAGGAAGTCCGACGGACTTGCCGACCACCTTGGGATAAATCAGATTGCCCTCCACCTGCTGCAAAACGATCAGAAAGAGAATGAACCACAGAGCCTTGCCAGGTTCTGCCAGCAGAATCAAAAACGCACCAAAGCCGCCGCCAATCCATGCGCCAAAAATCGGCATCAGCGCAGTGACGGCCACAAACGCGGAGACAGCACCGGCATACGGAATCCCAAGAATCAGCATTCCAAAGAAGCACAGAACACCGATGATAACCGCTTCGGTAAGCTGCCCGCTGACAAAATTTGTGAAGGTCTGATTGGTCAGCGCGGCAATACTAAGAAGCCGCTGTGCCGTCTTTTGCGGAAGGACTGTCACAATGAGTTTTTTCAAATGTGCCGCGACGACTTCCTTCTTTGCAAGCAGATAAAGTGCAAAGACAAGTCCCAAGAGAACATCCACAAAAACCGACAGGACAGAGGTTGCCGCGCCCCATGTCACAGTGAGGATCCCGCTTTTCTCGTCACTGATCAAGGCGGTGACCTTCTCAATCAACAGGTCAGAGTCTATGACATATTCGGGCAGGACAATGTTATATTTTGCAGCAAACTGGACAACGCCAGCCCACCACCGCCCGATTTCCTCCACATAGACCGGAATGTTTTGGATAAACTCATCGCCGGATTCCCGCAAGCTGGGGAGCATCATAAACACCACAGCAAATAGAATTCCAAGGATAAGCACGGTGCTTGCTGTCAGGCACACGGGGCGGGTCAGCTTTGCAGGAGCTTTGCGGCACACCTTGTTCCAGCAGCATTCCATCGGCCGAAGAACTACGTTGATCAAAAAAGCAATCGCGCCGCCGATCAGAAACGGAGTGAACAGTGCAAGCACCTTGCCGAGAAAACACAAAACAGCGTCAAGGTTTACCAGCGCCCATGCGAATACAATAAGCAGCAAAAAAGCACGGATGATATAGCGAATGATCATCTCGTCCGGCCATTTGCCTCCCTGCGGTGCGGGCGTTTCATTTTTGTTAGAGGTTGGATTTTGTGATTTTTTCTCCATGTTTTTCCTTTCTGCATGTCTGATATAAAAAATTGCGGTTTACAATCCAGAAGTAAATGAATATGATCTGGCATAACCTCCATACGTATCCTCCATAACCGGAATTTATTTATTCCATATCATTACAAATTCTTTTTCTCCTGTGTTGTCATCTACACTTTCGGATTGAATGCAAAAGTTCTCCCGTAGATAAAATTTAATTGCTTTCTCATTTCTCTGGTAGACCCTTAATTTTAATGTGGATTTAACTTTCTTTGCATGATTTAGCAGTTGTTTTCCAATTCCTTTTGACTGCATTGTTTCTTTTACAAAAATCCCCTCAATATAATCATCATTCAATCCAATAAATCCATCTATCTGCCTTGCACAGTCCTCTTCATGCACGTATACTTCTGCATGAGGAAGCATTTCTCTTACCATGTCGAAGTTAATCCGCCAGTAGCCAGACGATATGAAATTATGTGCACGAATATTCGTATCAAGCCATATCTGCATTACTGCGTCTATATCATCTTCATTGTATTGTCTTATCAAATCCTCCTGTGTACATTCCGCAAACACCCGGTTCCACATCTCTATTTCCTGCTTATATGCCTTCTTCAAGTCTAGTCATCTCCTGTCAATTAGAGCTTTTATACTCTCTTGTAAATAATTGGATCATTATATCCAAATGTACGCGTTCCATTCACTTCTATACTTTCAGATACTTCCAGGCAGCTATCAGAATTCTGTTCAATAATTGATTTATAGTAGTTACCAAAGTCAGCAAGTGAATTAACAATTGGAAGCATTTTTGTTCCGAGTTCCGTTAAGCCGTATTCAACTCTCGGTGGCTGCTCATGGTAATCGTGGCGATATGCCAGTCCATCACTCATCATTTGTCTTAAACTATCTGTCAAAACCTTTTGTGAAATACCATCTATACTTCGTTGTAGCTCATTGAATCTCCATGGACGCTCTTTCAAGTTACGCAAAATCAGCAGTTTCCATTTTCCTCCGATGAGAGATACTGCTGTTGCAACTGGGCATTCCGGTAATTCTTCTTTTGCTCGCATAATTCTCACCTCCGAGTCTATTGTAACACATTCAATTTTGAGTGTACAGTTACAAAAAGGTGCGTACTTGTTTTTGTATGTGTCTCACACTATACTAATACCAATCAACCAGAAACTACAAATTAACTATGGAGGTATTATTATGGCAAATTACACAAAAACAACTATTGGAAAGGAAAACCGAATTGAGCTGCATGAAAAGTTGTCTTTAACAGGTGCAGAAATCAGTTTAAACGAACTGCCTGCAGGAGCAAATGTCCCATTTGTTCATTCTCATAAAGAAAATGAAGAAATCTATGGAATTCTTTCAGGTAACGGCAAAGCCATAATTGATGGAGAAGAAATCAGCCTTTCAACTGGAGACTGGCTAAAAATCGCTCCTGCTGCAAAGCGTCAGTTTTTTGCATCCGATATTTCCGGAATTACTTATATCTGCATTCAGGTAAAAGAAAATTCTCTGAAACATTTTACCGCAGAGGATGCCGTAATCGGCTAATTTAAAGTATTTATTTACAAAAATGCACATCTCCCGATAAACTAAGAACTATGCATTTCTTTTTTGGAGCGAATAGGAGGCGGCTTTCGCCGCCGACCTCTCACACCACTTATCCAGACTTTATGATTATCCGAAATTCTGACAGAATACTCCGTTTTTCTGTGAAAATATATCAAAAAAGTCGGGATAATCTTTTACATCAAATCTGCTCATCGAATCCCTTCCGTAAGTATCGCTCCTCAAATCGTTTAGCACTTCTGCAACGGATAACACATTCTTCCAACATTTCTTCTCTTTTGAAAATCAGTAGATCATTATCAACCAGTATGTCGATAATGGCTTCTTCGGCAGATCCTTCACATATACACGCCTTATATTTTGCTAATTCCATTCTGCTGCCTCCTTAATTGATTGAAGCAGCCAGGCTTTTCTTCAAGCGCATATACGCTTCATATGCTGGCGTTGTTCCCTCAAGGAAACCGCTCTGGTAGGCATCACTCTTTTTAATATCATTACGTTTCAATATATGGCTCAAATTTTCTGCTGTAATGCCATTACGGTTTCTTACAATACAAATTCCGTCATTTCGGTCATATTCATCCAGCAGTTCCGGATAATGCGTAGTGAAAATAAGCGTTCCGCCATTCTTGTTCAGTCGGCTGTCCATAAAGAAGCGTAACCGCCATGTTGAATTCCAAAAGAAAAGATGCCATAAAAACAAGCAATCCAACAATCAAACTGTACTTTTTTTATTTGTTTAGGAGCACTACTTCTCTTTTCCATTGTACGCAAGGAAAACGTTATCAGTACACTGGAAAAACGTTCTATAACTTTTTTGGCAAAATTTATTCAATTTTTTTACTTCCGTGATATAATGCTTAATTATAAAAACATCAGTCAGAGACCCAGCTTCCACTGAGACAAATTTGCTATTACTCACCACCTGAAGAGGTGGGAGTCTTCTCGACTGAGATAAAACGAGGTGAATCAGGTGAAAAAAAAGACACTTGTGCCTCTTCTCGTTTTTTTAATGGGCATATGCCTTGTTAGTTTAGTCGTATACAACACAGATACTCATGAAAAAGAGCAGAGCCGCACAACAGCACAATTAAATGCAACAACCTATGGAGAACGTATAGAGAATGAGATTATAAATGGAATAGAGATTACAGATGTTCTGAAACAGCTTTTGATCAGCGGAACTGGAGAAATCAATCAATTTGACACAATTGCAAAAAATATTATGTCGGATTCTGTTGAAAGCGTACAGCTTGCTCCGGCTGGTATTGTAACGGATATTTATCCGGCCGATGGAAATGAGGCAGGTAAGATTGATCTGATTCATGATACAGAACGTGGTGAAATTTCCATATATGCAAGAGATCATCATACAATCGTTACACAGGGACCTTTTGAATTGAAACAGGGTGGATATGGAATTGCTGTCCGCAATCCTATTTATCTGAAAGATGAAAACGGGCAGGAATATTTTTGGGGATTTACCATTGTTATCCTTCGTGTTCCGGATATTTTTTCAGATGCGATAAGTGCACTTTCGAAATTTGGATATGAATATAGTCTTTCAAAAACGGATAATCCATGGAGTGATAATTATAAAGTTGTTTATCAGTCAGATCGTCAATTAACGAATCCGGTTTCCTATGACTTTACGATAGGAACGGAGAACTGGAAGTTTGAAGTAATGCCTGAAAATGGCTGGGGAAACAATACATTAATAGCAGTAATCAGTGTTTTCTTTATTGCGATTACCATGCTTTTGGTAACTCTTACCCGGATGTGGCTGGTATCAAAAGAAAATAAAAACAAATTTCAAATACTGGCACACACAGATTCTCTTACAGGTATTTACAATCGCTATGGATTCGATGAACTGGCAGAAAAGATGATTAATAAAAATCCGAAAGCGAAATTTGTGGCTGTACTCCTTGATATTGATGATTTTAAATTTATTAATGATATCTATGGACATGTTTACGGAGACAAAGCATTAAGGAGTCTGGCAGACAGTATGAAAGCTTTTTTCCCGTCTGATGCGTTACTAGGAAGAAATGGTGGAGATGAGTTCTGTATTCTTTTAAAAAATTATTCCTACGAGGATGTAAAAGAGAAGCTACAGCAATTCACTATGGCTCCAAAGACATTTTCATATAAGGGAAAAGAATATCCATTTTATATTTCTCTTGGATATTCAGAATATCCGACATTTGCGTCTAACCGTTCACAGCTTATGCGCTGTGCAGATGCAGCCCTTTACGAAATAAAACTTCATGGAAAAAATGGCTGCATGGCTTATAGGGAAGGACTTGAATTAAGGGTTCGTAAACAACTGGGATTTGCATTTAGGGATATCTCCGAGCACCTTCCAGGAGCATTTATCATATACAGAGCAGACAAAGAAGATGATGAACTCTTTTATGCAAATCAGGAGTTTCTTCATATGGCCGGATATAAAGATATGGATGAACTATTCAGACTTACAAAGAAAAGTTTCAGCAACCTGATACAGGAAGATGAGAAGAAGAAGATAGAAGCAAGCATTTGGAAACAGATTGATAATGGCAATGGAAATGACTATATCCACTTTCATTTACGAAGAGCGGATGGATCGTATCTGTCTGTGCTTGACCATGGGAGAATTGTTGAGAGCCAGCAATATGGCAAAGTATTTTATGTATTGTTCATGGACTGGGAGGATATGAAAAGTCATTACAGTGAAAAATTTTCCGGATAATCGAAGGAAATATTGTAAAAAATATCGTTGTAAATAGAAAAATCCTGCTCATATTCATATATTGAACAGGATTTTTTTTAAATCGCAAGTGGAGCTTCTATTTTATTTGCCAAGGTATGATCTGTTTTCGCCAGTGAATTAAGCAATGCCCGCATCTTTGGATCCAGATTCTTTTTCTCATAAAATGCTTCTTCAAAACCCATGATAACTTAGAGGATGACACCCATCAAGGTATCCACCAAGTTAGCCACCAAGATTCTACGCCGTCAGCAGTTATACTGCGCCTAATAAAATTGTGTTAATAGGGTTATTTAAATACAGCAGGTCAGCATGAGCAAAAAGTGGGATTCCAAGCCCGCGCTGGACGAGCATGGTTGCCGTGGAGCGTGAGGACTTTGACCGACTTTCCACTCTGGCAAAGAAGTACGTTACAGCAGAGAAAAAGGAATCCAAACTGCAAAAGGCGGTGGATGCGGCAAACAAGCTAATTGCAAAGCTCAAGGCTGAGATTGACAGTTTGAAACAGGAAATTTCTGATTATAAGTCTGTCCACAGCAAGCTCCGTGCGGCGGAATTGGAGCGTGAAAATACGGAGAGGGACGCCGCAGGGCGGCAAGCGAAGCAGCGAAAAACGAATAAAAGTGTTTTAGGGCTTCGTTGATTGTTGCGTTGGCAACCCCACCGCAATGGTAGTGCCCTTCTCCGAACTTTTCTCCACCCAAACGGAGCCGCCGTGGAGGTTGGCGATCTCCCATACCAGTGAGAGCCCCAGTCCTGCGCCACCGTATTCCCGGCTGCGAGACTTGTCCACCCGGAAGAAGGGCTGGAAAATACTGCGCTGATACACCTCCGGGATGCCGCAGCCGGTGTCGGAGACGCGGAGCAGGAGCTTTTCCAACTCCTGAGTGACAGAAACCCGTACCGAGCCGCCCGGCCGGTTGTACTTGACAGCATTCTCCGTCAGGTTGAAGATCAGCCGGTAAATCAGTGCATCGCTGCCGGTCATAATGCCGTCGCCCTCCGCCGTCAGCGTGACGCCGAGCTTATCTGAGAGCGGCGCAAGATCTGTGAAGATCTCCTCGATCATGGGAGCGAGCTGGATCCGCTCGTTCCGCGCCACCTGCTGCAGATTGCTCATCTCCAGCAGTGTCCTGGTCATCTGTATCAGCCGTTCCGTCTGCTCACGCAAAAGCGTGAGGAACTCCGCCGTCTCCGGTCGCACATCAGGATGCTCCGCGGAAAACAGCTCCAACTGCGCCTGCATTAGTGCCAGTGGCGTGCGCAGCTCGTGGGCGGCGTTGCCGGCGAACTGCCGCTGAGCGGAAAAGGCGTTGTTCAGCCGCTCCAGCATCTGGTTGAACGAGCGGCTCAGCTGCCGGAACTCCGAAATAGCGTCTTCATCGATCCTCATATCGGCAAGATTGTTCAGCTGCACCTGCTCCACCTGCGAGGTAAAGCTGCGCAGGGGCTTGAGAGCGCGTCCGCTGACGAAATAGGCGAGGATGCCGCTGAGCAGCGTTATCGCCGCCGTGATGTACCAGTTGGTGGTGCGGAAGCGCCCCTGCACCCCATCGACAATGATCGTCAGATCCTCGTCAGGGGCTATGAGCTGTGGGTCAAAGCTCGCCGCTCCGCCATCATTCAGGATCACCGTGCCGCCGCCTTGTAAGTTGTCCGCAATGGTGTCCATATAATACACACCGGAGGAGCACAGCAGCAGATTCATGGCCACGCAGGTGACACCGATGAGCAGGACGGACATCAACGTGATGCGCCACTGCAGGGAAAGCCGCTTCATTCCTCCTCACCTCCCATCAGATAGCCCTCGCCGATGCGGTTGCGGATGGGGTCATAGCCCAGCACGGCGCGGAGCTTTTTGCGCAGGGCGGAGATGTGGACGCGAATGGAATTGCTGAAGCTGTCCACGCTATTGTCCCAAACGTGATCCATCAGCTCCTCCTGACTTACTGGCCTTCCTTGATGCACCATCAGGTATTCCAGGATTCCTGTTTCCTTCCGGGTGAGCGTCAGCGTCTGCCCGTTAACGGTGGCGGTACGGGAGCGGGTGTCAAAGGTCAGGCCTCCGCAGCTTAGCAGCACATCCTGCTGGGTAAACTGCCGCAATGTCAGGCTGCGGATGCGGGCCTCCAGCTCGGCGAGGTGGAAGGGCTTCGCCAGATAGTCGTTCGCCCCGGCGTCCAGCCCCTGCACCTTGTCCTCCACTTCGCTGCGGGCGGAGAGGATCAGCACCCGCGTCTCCCGGTCGGTCTGCCGCAGGGTGCGCAGCACCGTCATGCCGTCCTTTTTCGGCAGATTCAGATCAAGAAGCACCAAATCGTATCGTTCCACGCCCAGAAGCGCCAGCGCTTTTTCCCCGTCATAGCAGTAGTCCACGCTGTAGGCCAGCCGCCGCAGGCTGCGGACGATGGTTTCGCACAGGGCGCGTTCATCTTCAATTACTAAAAGGTGCATGAGAGCCCTCCTTTTTATTTCTTCGTTTTTGTGTTGCTTTCATTATAGCAAAAACAGATAAGGTTTGTGTTAAGTTTTCGTTCTTAACAGAGACTTTAACTCTCCCGCGCTATGATAGGGACAGAAAATCGGAAAGGGTGATGAAAAATGAGCTGCGAGAAAAAGGCAGCGGCGCAGATCGCGCTGCTGATGGCCGGAGCCGCCATGCTGTGCTTCGGTGTCTGGCGGGGCGAGGCGGCGACAGTGCTGAGCAAAGCAATCAAATTATGTCTGGAGTGTGTGGGCATTGGGTAAAAAGTTTTCAGGCGTTTCACAGACCATGTCCCGCTTCCGGGGCTGGATTCAGGCGGGGGCGACGCTGCTGACCAACCTGCATCTGCCGAACTTTCTCAAGGGCGGACTGTATCAGGGGGCGGGGAAGACCGTCTGCGTGCCGGGGCTGAACTGCTACTCCTGTCCGTCGGCGTCCGGGGCCTGCCCCATTGGGGCGTTTCAGGCGGTGGTGGGGTCTTCCAAGTTCAGCTTCTCCTACTATATCATAGGCTTCCTCATTCTGCTGGGCGTGCTGCTGGGGCGCTTTATCTGCGGCTTTCTATGCCCCTTCGGCTGGTTTCAGGAGCTGCTGCACAAAATCCCCACTAAGAAGCTTTCCACAAAGAGGCTGAAACTGCTGACATACCTGAAATACGCTGTCCTGCTGGTGATGGTTTTCCTGCTACCGGCATTCCTTGTGAACGATGTTGGCATGGGAGACCCGTTCTTCTGCAAATACCTCTGCCCCCAAGGCGTGCTGGAGGGAGCCATCCCGCTGTCCCTTGCCAATTCCGGCATCCGGGCGGCGCTGGGCAAGCTGTTTACATGGAAATTCAGCATCCTGCTGTCGGTGATTGCGCTGAGCGTACTGTTCTACCGACCGTTCTGCAAGTGGCTCTGCCCGCTGGGCGCGTTCTACGCGCTGTTCAACCGGGTGTCCCTCTTCCAGATGAAGGTGGATAAGAATAAGTGCGTTTCCTGCGGGAAATGCGCCAGAGCCTGCAAGATGGATGTGGATGTGACGAAAACGCCCAACCATACCGAGTGCATCCGCTGCGGAATGTGCATCCGCGCCTGTCCGACGAAAGCCGTGTGCTTCCGCTACGGCTTCGGAGACGGTAAAGATAAGGCAAAATCAGCGGAAACACTACAGACAAACAACACTAACAGGGAGGAATAAAACGAATGAAGATGAATAGGACGAATACTGCCGGCAGAATTCTGGCTCTGCTGCTTACTGCACTGATGGTGCTCTCTCTGGCAGCCTGCGCCACAAAGGGCGGAGACAAAATGGACGGAATGAGTAGCGAACCGAAGAATGCCGAGGAAGCGGTTGCCATGCACAAGGAGCTGATGGCGCAGGAAAATGCCATTCTCTCGGAGAACACAGCGCTTTGGGAAAAAGTTTTCATAGCGGCCGACAAGGGCATGACCATGCAGGAGAACGGCAAAAACTATGGTGAGTTCTTGTTGGACACCATCGAAGGTTCCAAAGATCAGTTTACGGAGGATGAGCTGAAGCTGCTCAAGGAGGCGGCAGAGAAAATCCGCGAGATTGAAAACAAGCTGACCATGATAGAGAAAAAGTACCCCGAGGCGGCACAGCAATCTACGGATGGCGCTATGAGCGTGCCCGCGGGCAGCGACATGACCACGCCGCCTGATGACGGCAGTATGCAGAAATTCCCCGTCTTTGAGGGCAAGGACCTGGATGGCAACACGGTGAAGAGCGACGAGCTGTTCTCCGCCAACGCCGTCACCGTGGTGAATTTCTGGTTCACCACCTGCAATCCCTGCGTAGGCGAGCTTTCCGAGCTGGATGCGCTGAACAAGGAACTGGCGGAGAAGGGCGGCTCCCTCATCGGCGTCAACACCTTCACGCTGGACGGCGACAAAACGGCAATTTCCGAGGCGAAGGATGTGCTTGCCAAGAAGGGCGCCACCTATCAGAATGTGTATTTTGACTCCGACGGTGAGGCGGGAAAGTTTACCACCAACATCTTTGCCTATCCCACCACCTATGTGGTCGACCGCAGCGGAAATATCGTGGGTGAACCCATCGTAGGCGCCATCACGGAAAAGAAGCAGGCGGAGACTCTGCAAAAGCTCATCGACCAGGCTCTTGCCGCCGATATGGGCTGACAAACGAATTTATCTTCTCCGAAAGGAGGGATACACCATGTATCGGAGAGTATTGCCGCTTCTGCTCACCGCGGTACTGCTGCTGAGCGGCTTTCACAAAGCCCATTGAAGAGCCTGCCGTGGTGGAACTGGAGGACCTGAGCCACGGCATGCGCCGTACAGAGGTCAGAAGCCGTGCCGGAGATTCTCACCTTGGTCATGTGTTCACTGGCGATCCGGAGTCCCCAATGGCGTGCGCTACTGTATCAACAGTGCGGCCCTGCGCTTTGTGCCTTACGCAAAGATGAAAGCAGAGGGTTATGGATATCTTCTGTATCTGTTCGAGGAATGAGTTCGCAAAATACTGTTATGTTTCTTAATATTTTTGCTATCAACATGTTCTCCTGCGGCCTTACGATCTGTCAAATCCATCCATGCTTTTGCCTTAAATGGAATCAAATATGCCGCATCCAAGACAGTCACTCCGTGCTTAAACTCTACGTCCTCATAGGTAACCTTGACTCCAAGAACTTTATCGAGATATTCCATGTCATCACCTGCATTCTTAACTCTTTTTCTGTATTATAACTTTTTTTGAGTTAAGATACAATATTTGAGTTAAGAGCAGTCAAAGATCAACATTATAAAAAATCATTTTCAAAGAAAAAAGCCCGGTGCAGCATAAGCATTACACCCACACTGCACCGGACATTCCATCATCGACTGCTTTGTCTATTTTCTTCTTCCTGCCGCACTTCCTGCTCATGCAGCTGCTCTTTTTCTGCTCGTCCTCTTTCAGGTTTTCCTGCATAATCTTCTGCGCCACAAGCCAATACTGCATTTCCGATTTGGTCTTGCGGTACTCTGCATGTGTTCGTCCGTCGACGGCAAAATTGGACTTCATGGATTAAACAAATGCGTGTCTCCCTCTTTTTTATCGCAACATCATTCTATCCCTGTTGTATTTGAAAATGTATATGTACTCTTCTGATATATCCCCTTGTTTCTAAAACAATTTGCAAATGCATTTCAAAATTTTATTCTAAAATTTCTATAATTGCATGTTCAACTTGATGTTCTTTTATTTTGTCAATGATTATATGCATATTTTCTATTTCTAATTCTATTTTTGTATCCCCATCCTTTGGTACCATACCAAATTTTTGAAATACAAATCCAGTAAATGTGTCACAATCTTCTGCTGTAAATGTAACACCTATAGCGTCTTCAATATCACTTAATCGTATATTTCCTTTCACTTCCCACTTGTTATCGCTTATTCTTATAATAACAGTTTCTTCTTCCGACGATATTGGTTCAATATCGTTTAAATCGCCAACAATTTCTTCTAATAAATCAAAAAGAGTTACTATTCCAACCACTCCACCATACTCATCTAATACAATCGCCATAGATTGCTTCGATTGTTTCATATTTTTAAAAAGCACATCTGCTTTTGTAGTTTCCATAACAAAGTATGGTGTAGAAATTGCAGAATCTATAACCATATCCTTACTTTTTTCTTTTAATCTAAAATAGTCTTTTGCATTTAAAATGCCAATAACATGATCTATCGAATCTCCACAGACGGGATAAAGGGTATGTCGTGTATTGTGGATTGTTTCATCCCACTCCTTCACATCATCAGACATCCATAATATTGTCACATCTGTTCGATGTGTAGCAATCGTACCAGCCATAATATCATTAAATTCAAAAACATTTTGAATAAATTCTTTTTCTTGATGATCTATTGTTCCTTTTTCACTTCCCGCATCAACAAGCATACGTATTTCTTCTTCACCCACTTGATCTTCCGCTTCATTTGGATCAATACCACAAATCCTCAAGACAATATTTGTTGATATTGAAAGAAATGAAACGATTGGCTTAAATAGGATAGAGATTCCCGTAACCAATCCTGAAATCCCCATTGCCAGTTCTTCAGATTTTTTCATTGCGATTCTCTTTGGAACTAATTCGCCAAAAACCAACGTGAAATATGATAAAATCAATGTAATCAATATAACAGCTATGGTATCTAAAGTAGAACGTGGAATATTCACGCCCATCCCAACAACCCAATCAACTAAAGGTTCTGAGAAATTATCTGCTGCAAAAGCACTTCCTAAAAATCCCGACAATGTGATTGCAACCTGAATTGTCGCAAGAAATCGTGCCGGCTCTTGCGTTAATCGTACTAATCTCTTTGCCCGACCATTACCTTGTTCTGCCATTCGTTCTAGCTTTGTTTCATTCATTGATAAAACAGCGATCTCTGCACTCGCAAAAATCGCGTTTAATATAATTAAAATAATCTGCACTACTAAAAGAATAAAAATTGATGTACTCATAAATAAAACCTTTCTACAATAAAATTATCTAAATATCACACTTACTTAAAAGCAACAAAAGACATGGTCTATGTTCCGAATACATAGTCCATGCCTTGCGATATATAAATAAAAATTCTATTGAATTGGTTCGCTTCAGAATCATTATCACTTTCGTCCATGTTAAATATTCCTCCTCTCAAATAGTATTGTAGTACAGTATAACAAAAAGACCTAACATAATCAATTCGAAAAAAGCAAAAGTGTGTTAAATTTATGTAAAACATAAAATCCGATTATTTTTAATTTCTTTGGGAAATTCAATTTTCTTTATCATCACTTAACATCATTTTAAAGTAAAAAGCAAGCCATTTTCAGACTTGCTTTCCACCATATCATCTTCCTTATTGATAAATCATTTCTTTATTCACAATCTCCCTTGCACATGCTTGTATATCACTCATTCTCGTCTAAAACCTCTTTCTTTGTGCGTCTATGCTTTCCCTGCTCATCATAAAACATATTTCGGGTAGCAACCTTTACTTCGGGTTGTTCCAACATTTTCCGTTCACTAAATACCAGATGAATATGATAATTCGTCTTTGCAATGGTATTTTCAATCACACATCGTTGTGTCAATTTTACCAAGGAAGGCTTTTGCCCCAGGTCACGATACCTTTTGAGGAAAAGCCCACAAGTAATCTGCCCGGTGACAATCTGAGGTATTACAGACAGAGAAAGTCTCTGACTACCAGACAGCTTGCAGAGCAAATAGATGTTGTACCCGCAACTATCCTGATGTATGAACGAAATAAGCACCCGATCAAAGATTTTGAACATAACCCTATTTCTGATCAGTTGCTGGAAAGTATGGAAGCCAGCAAAAAAATAGCAGATAGTTTAGCGCCCATTCTGGAGCAAGAGGAAAAACTCAAGCGAATCGCAGAAGGTGCTACTGCACACATCCCCAATTTTGAGATTCCGACGCTTGCGTTGGATGCAATTTCAGAACCTTCGCCAGCTATGAAAGCGATTGCTGAACAGAGTAAAGCTATGAAGTTGGCTACCAGCGTAGGTACTGCAATAGATGCCCTACAACACAGTAGTACCATCCAGACTTTAGGAGAACTTGCAATAGTCGCTAATGTCCCCAACTATACTTTCAAGAATCCGCTGCTTGAACAAGCCAATTTAGGGATGACGGCGATGCTCCAGTCTTTCAATAATAGTGTGGTAAAACTACTTGCGGATTCTGTTCATGGAATTATAAGCTCCTTTGGGTCTGCACTTACAGCGACAATTCATTCGCCTGTGATGGATTGGCTTCAGAGCATTGACATCTCTCCAATGCGCTCTGTGTTGGAGAATCTTGCACTGGAACCGGATATTCTTGGGAGATACAAGAAGTTCAATCAAGCGTACTTGACGGCTATGTATGAATGCAAATGGTTCCCCTACGCTGGCTGGGCAGCGGATATTACCATGACAGCGGAAATATCGGACATCCTGGCAACAAGCCGAGGTGCAAGTAAGCGACGAGAAAAGCGTATCGACAAGGTCATTCTCGACTATTACGACAAGAATGAAATCAAATTCATCAAGCGAATATGGAGAGAATCTGATTTAGAACCACATATCAAACGAATTCTGGGACAGGCTCTTGAAGCACATCTCCGTGGTGAATATGCCCTGTGTATTTCCAGCTTGGCAACTATGTGGGAGGGCTTAATCTACATAAAGGCAAACAATGCTACCATGCAGGATCGTCACCGGCAAAGGATGGCGATCACTAAAAAAGAACTGGAAGATCTGATCGAGGCAAACGACTACGACAAGATCTTCAGCGATTATTTTAATACCTTCATTGTTTCTCAGTGCAATAAGGTTGATGATGTGGTTGATGGTGTGCCGAACCGGCATGGCGTTTCTCACAGCTGGTATCACAGCTATCCGAGCAAAAAAGCTTCTCTGAATGCTATTTTGCTTACCGACTTCATAATTGGTCTGGAGCCACTTGAAGGCACCCAGGCCAGTGCATAAAGAAAATACGAATCGAGGTACACACGATGTCTAACGATAAAATCCAAGCGGTAGGAGTAAATATTGCAGAAAAAGCAACGATGATCTGGAATGTGGCAGATATGCTCCGTGGCCCCTTTAAGCCCCATGAGTACGGACTTGTAATCCTTCCTATGACCGTGGTTAAACGTTTCCACGACTGTCTGCTTCCCACCCACGAAGCAGTCTTGGCACAGTATGAAAAGGTCAAGAAGCTGGCCGTCATTGATGGCTTTCTGACCAAGGCTTCCGGTTATCAGTTCTACAATACCAGCAAGTTCACATTTGAAAAGCTGCTGGCTGACCCGGATAACATCGAAGCCAACTTCCGGGACTATCTGGCTGGGTTCTCTCCCAATGTCCAGGATGTTCTGTCCAAATTCGATTTTGACAACATCATCAAGAGAAACAGTATGAATGTCATAATCGGATCAGTTGGCATATCCCATTATTTCGGATGTGTTAGCCCTGTCTATTATGTTTTCAAGGAAACAGAAGATGCTGATTTAAGGTTTATTAGTTACATCTTTAGCACTGTAGGTTTTCAGAAAGAGCTGCGGAAATATGCCAAGGGTATTATGGAAATTCGTTTAAGAATATCCGTATCAGATACACTTAGACGGGTTGTGCCATTACCAAAACTGGAAGAACAAGCCTGCCAGGTATCATGCTGATACAGCACCCAGCAGTGCTTTCTGAAAATATGGTTTCTCTGTACTTTTTCTTATCACCCCAGAGATGTAGGATTTCTCACAGGCGGCAGTGTGCTTCACTGCTCCATTGGAATTTAACCATCCCGCCTTCCTTATGGCCGGACCGCGAATTACGGAAGTATCATTGTCCCTGTCTGGCTTTAGCACCGCCGCCGGTTGCAATCCGGCATTTGCTTCTGCGAAACCGCTATCGCCCCGATGGGCTTCATGGCGTGCAGTCGATGGCTCGACCAAACAGGAATGTACCTGAAGAATGAGTATTCAGTTTTCAAGGGACATCCGGACTTTCGTCCTTACAAAGTAAGTTTAACAAGAATCCTCCGGTTTCGCGTTGGCCTCGTAGGCGCACTTTGGTTGTCCTTGCAGGACTACATATGGTTTGTTTTGATTTTTTCAGTGTCCTATGCAGTCGGATTGGGGCAAAAAAAATACCTCGTTGGTTTCCCAACGAGGCATCGAAGACGATTCTATCTCATACGACTTCACATCATGCATCCGAAGATTTCTTTTACAAAATTCGCTTGTTTTTTTCCAGAACGCTTAAACTGATCATATGCTCCTTCTGCATGAATAATCAGCATTTCAATTTCTGGAGCAGTAATGACATTTACCACGTCAATTTTCTGCTCATATGCTTTACTCAATCGAAATTCCTCTCTGCGAGAATCCAAAATCCGTATCACAGAAATCTGCTCATCGAATCCTTTCCGTAAGTACTATGCATAAAAGCACAGCCGCAGAGTACATCTGTGGCTGTGTTTTGTGTTCAGTTGCTCACTGTTGCGTGGACTGGATATGGAGAGACAACATATCTCCCGATCTTACATGGGTGATCTTATCTGCCATCACTCTGGCAGTTTTCCTTGCAGATATGTCGGCATCCCCACTGCGGTCGTATCCGGCCTGACCTTAAACATGGCTTTTTCAATCTACCTTCCTTATCGGTTTTCCGCGATATATTTCTCCGCCATGTGGACTGCCACCGCGCCGTCCGCCACGGCGGTGACCACCTGACGGAGGGGCTTCGTCCGCACGTCGCCCACGGCGTAAACGCCGGGAATACTGGTTTCCGTGGTCTCTCCGGCCACGATATAGCCGCCGCCGTCCAGCGCCAGTTGACCCACCGCCAGCGCCGTGGCGGGCTGTCGGCCCACGCTGACAAATACGCCGTCGCAGTCCACCACGCTTTCCTCACCGGTGACGGTGTCCCGCAGGCGTACGCCGGTCAGCCTGTCCCCGGAAAGCAGCGCGGAAACGGTGCTGTTCCAGCGGAATTCCACATTTTCGGTCTGTTCCAGTGGCTCGTGATAGATCTTGGTGGCCCGCAGGGTGTCTCTGCGGTGGACGAGGATCACCTTTTTCGCCACGCGGCTGAGAAGGAGGGCATCTGCCGCGGCGGAATTGCCGCCGCCCACCACGACCACCGTTTTGTCCTTGTAAAACATCCCATCGCAGGCGGCGCAGTAGGCCACGCCCCGGCCCAACAGCTCCGTCTCTCCGGCAACGCCCAGCGTTCTGGGGTCTGCGCCGGTGGCCAGCACCACGGTTTTCCCCCGGAAGATCCCCTCGCTGGTCTCCACGAGCTTGAGAACCGCCGTCAGATCCATGCGGAGAACTTCCGCGTATTCGCTGCGTGCCCCAAAACGCTCCGCCTGCTTTTGCATCTTCTCCGCCAGAGAGAAGCCGTCGATCCCGTTCTCAAAGCCGGGGTAGTTGTCGATCTGCTCGGTCAGGGCCATCTGCCCGCCAGCAGACAGCTTTTCCAGCACGACGGTGTCCAGCCCCGCCCGGGCCGCGTACAGGGCGGCGGTGTAGCCGCCCGGGCCGCCGCCCACCACGAGCATATCATAAACATGATTGTTGTTCATATCTGAATCCTCCGTTATTTCGCCAAGGCTTCCTGAATGAAGCGGTCGATCTCTGCCTTTGAGCCGGGCGCGGTGATGGAATCCACGGCCTTTCCGTTCCGGTACAGCACCAGAGTTGGGATGACCTCGATCCCCTCGGCCCCCGCCAGCCGCGGCTCCTCGTCAATATTGATCTTGCTGACAACGAGGCTGTCCGCGTATTCCTCTCCAATCTTCTCATACGCAGGGCCGATCCTCCGGCAATAGCCGCACCAGGGCGCCCAGAAATCCACCAAAACGGGCTTTTCGCCCCGGGTCGCCTGCTCAAACTGCTCCTGATTCATATTCATAGCTGCCATATCTGTCAGCTCCTTTCTTTTGTTTGGGTATTCTCAAGACTCCGTTCTCGCCCCACACCACATCGTGACCTCAACCTGAGATGACGGTACTCTGCCCTTGGGACATAAAGCAGATGAGTAAGACCATCATCTGTACGAGAATAGCTGCGGTTTGTTGCAGCTTATTCCGCGCAGAGCTCCGCCACAAGAGCGTCCATCTGCGCTTCGCTGGTTTGGTTCAGTGCGCCGCGCAGCGATACCTCCGTTTCACACAGTCGGAGTTCCTTCATCTTTTCCAACTCGGCGCGCATCAGCCGCGCGGCAGCAGGGGCCCATGAGCCGTTTTCCATGAGGCCGATCCGGCGGTTTCGGAATCCCTTTGTCTGTAAATGATCCAAAAAGGCCTTCATGGGCGGGAACAGTCCTCCGTCATAAGTGGAGCAGGCCAACACCAGTTTCCCGCAGTAGAACGCACTGGCAACAGCGTAGGAAAGATCTGTCACAGTGAGATCACATATGCTGACCTGCACGCCTTTTTTCTCTAATTTACCCTTGAGGGTCTTCGCCGCATGGGCAGTATTTCCATGGATGGATGCGTGGGCAATCAGTATGCTCTCCGATTCTTCTGGTTCCCATTGTGACCAGAGATCATAGAGCCGCAGACACTCCTCCAGCCCTTCTGTAAGCACGGGACCATGGAGCGGGCAGATCGTTTGGATCTCCAGCGCGGAGGTCTTTTTCAGCAGAGCCTGCACCTGTGCGCCATATTTCCCGATAATATTGTAATAATACCGTCGGGCCTGCGGCACCCAGGGGGCACGGGCAGTCCGTTCCAGTGAGCCAAAGCGTCCGAAGGCATCCGCCGAGAACAGGATTTTTTCCGTTTCCTCATACGCCGTCATCACCTCCGGCCAGTGTACCATCGGTGCCAGCAGGAAGCGCAGCCGGTGTGAGCCCAGAGAGATCGTGCTGCCCTCGCCAACCTCCAGCATACGGTCTTCCGACAATGCACCCGTGCCAAAGAACTGCTTGATCAGGGTAAATGTTTTCGCGTTTCCCACGATCTTCATCTCCGGGTACTCTTGCGCTATCCGCATGAGGCTGCCGGAATGATCCGGCTCCATGTGTGTGACCACAAGATAATCGGGGTTGCGCCCCCCCAACACCTGCGCTACATTGGAAAGCCATTCCTCCGCCGCCCGTGCGTCCACGCTGTCCATCACGGCGATTTTCTCGTCCAGAATGACATAGGAGTTGTAGCTCACTCCCATAGGCTGGACGGGGTACTGGTTTTCAAAGAGTGCCAATGTGTTATCATCCACCCCTACATAGCGGATGGCATCTGTTACCGTTCGGATATCCATATAAAAAATACCTCCTATTCTGATGTCTTTGGTTTTCTTATAAATCGTCTATCAGTGCGGTGCTCTTGGCGTAGGCGGTACTGCGTGCCTCAAAGAAATCGGTCTTGACCATATTGGCGTCAGCGTACTGGCTGACCCATTCCATGCTCTCCGGTTCGCTCTCAAAGCCCGGATACAATGCCGGATAGCCAAGGCTCGTCCAGCGAAGATTCCCGAGATAGCGGATGTAATCGCTAATCATCTGCCGGTTCAACCCCGGGATGTCGTCGCCGATCACATAATGCCCCCATGCGATCTCCTGCTCCACGCCCTCACGCATCATCTCGCGCAGCGCTTGTACGCTCTCGGCGGTGAACAACTCCGGCTGCTCCTTTTGCAGCTCCGTGATGATATTGCGGAACAGCCACAAGTGCGTGTTCTCGTCGCGGTTTATATAGCGGATCTCCTGCGCCGAGCCGGGCATCTTCCCGTTTCGGGAGAGATTGTAGAAGAACATAAAGCCGCTATAAAAATAGATGCCCTCCAAAATATAGTTCGCCATCATCACGCGCAGCAGCGTGGGAGCGTCCTTCCGCTCCTGAAACTCGTTGTAGCAGTCCCCAATGAAGGTGTTGCGGCGCAGCAGATGCTCGTCCGTTTTCCATTGGTAGAGGATGTCATTGCGCTCCACGGGGGAACAGATGGTGTCGAGCATATAGCTGTAGCTCTGTGAGTGGACACACTCCTGAAACGCCTGAATGGACAGGCAGAGATTGACCTCGTTGGCTGTAATGTAGGCGCCGATATTAGGCAGGTTCGCTGTCTGAATGGAATCCAAAAAGACAAGAAAACTCAGAATTTTATCGTAGGCGCTGCGCTCGGCTGACAGCAGGCGGGGATAGTCCTTCACATCCTGCGAGAGATTGATCTCCTCAGGGATCCAAAAGTTGTTCATGGCCTGCCGGTACCAGTCGCTGACCCAAGCGTACTTCATATTGTTGAAGTCGTTGAGGTTGGTGGTATTGCCGCCGATCATGCGCCGCAGGCGCACATCAAGGTCGCCCTCCGGGTTAAAGAGGGGCTTTTTCTTCAGTTCCATCATGCTATCCTCCTTATGACGAGCAGCTTTCACAGGCCTCGACCTCAAGGGCCTTGCTGCGGACATAATAAATGGTCTTGACGCCGGCCCTCCACGCCTCCAAATACAGTCTGAGCACCTGACGCATGGAATAGTCGTTGGTGATATAGAGATTCATGCTCTGCGCCTGGTCAATATGTCTCTGGCGAAAGCCCGCGGCGCGTACCGACCAGCTTTGGTCGATCAGATGCGCCGCCTTATAGTACCACCATGTATCCATAGAAAGCTCCGGAGCAACGCGGGGCAGCATGCTGCCCTTTTTTTCCTCTAAAAAGAATTTCTTCATAATTGGATCGATGCCCGCCGACGTGCCGGAGAGGATGGATGTGCTGGAAGTGGGTGCGACAGCCAGCAGATAGGCGTTGCGCATTCCCTGCACCGCCACCGTTTCCGCAAGCGCCCGCCACTTTTCTGAGGTATAACCTCGCTTTTCAAAATACGCGCCTGTCTGCCAGTCGCTGCCCTCAAAGAGCGCATAGCGGCCCTTTTCCCGTGCCAGTGCTGTGTCCGCCTTGACGGCGGCGTAGTTGATATGCTCGAATACCGCATCGGTGAAGGCAAGGTGCTCATCGCTCTCCCATCGGATGCCGCGCTTTGCCAGCATGTGGTGGTAGCCGCTGACGCCCAGGCCGATGCTGCGGTACTTCTGATTGGTAAGCCGCGCGTATTCCAACGGGTAGAAGTTGAGGTCGATCACATTATCCAGTGCGCGGATGGCCGTTTCCACCGTGCGTTCCATATAGGCCTCGTCCTCCACCGCCAGATTACCGAGAGACAGACTCGCCAGGTTGCAGACCACAAACTCACCGGGGAGTGTGGCCGTCACCACCACTGTGTCGCCGTTCTCCGTGTGCACCTCAGTGCTGATATGCTCGATGGGCGCCATGTTCTGTGCGATCTCCGTGCAGAGATTGGAGCAATAGATCATTCCCGTGTGGCCGTTTGGGTTCATACGATTTACGCTGTCGCGGTTGAAGGCGAAGGGCGTGCCGGTCTCCACTGCCGAGCGAAGCACCAGCCGCACGATGTCCTTGACGGTGACGCTGCGCTTTTCGATGCGCGGGTCATTGACGCAGTCCAGATACCGCTTCTCCCATTCCGTACCCCAGTAATCCTCCAGTGCGTAGCCCTTGACCGTGAGGATCTCATGCGGACACATGAGATGCCACGGCGCGTCTATGTTCTCCTCCGCCAGTCGCCAGAAGAGATCCGGATAGCACACGGCGGGAAACACATCATGCGCCTTCATGCGGTCGTCGCCGTTGTTGGTGCGCAGTTGAAGGAATTCAGGCAGATCCCGGTGCCATGCGTCTAAGTAAACCGCCGCAGCGCCCTGCCGCATCCCCAACTGATCCACCGCCACGGCGGTGTCGTTGACCAACCGGATCCAGCGGATAACACCGCCCGCCGCCCCTTGAAAGCCGCGGATGGTGCTGCCTGCAGCGCGCACCTTACCGAAGTACATCCCCATTCCACCGCCAAATTTAGAGACCTTTGCGAAGTTGTCCAGCGAGCGGTAGATGCCGTCCAGACTGTCCGGCACAGTGTCCACAAAGCAGCTTGAAAGCTGATGGTAGGGCTTTCGTGCGTTGGACATGGTAGGTGTCGCCATCGTGACCTCCATACGGCTGAGCATATCGTAAAAGCGTTTTACCCACCCCATGCGGTCAGAGCCTTCGTTCATAGCAAGATGCAGCGCGATACCCAAAAACATCTCCTGCGGTGTTTCCAGCGGCACGCGGCTGCGTGACTGGATCACATAGCGTTTGAGCAGCAGGTCAAGGCCGGAGTAGGTGAACAACTCGTCCCGTTCCGGGCAGAGAAAGTCCTCCGCCATAGCGATCTCCTCGTGGGTATAGTGGGCAAGAATATAGTCACCGTAGAGTCCCTTATCCGTCAGATAGCGAAGCCTGCCATAGAGGTCGCCGACGCCGCGCCCCTCCCATTCCTGTGCGTTGCGACAGCGAAAGGAGTGGTTCAGAAGCCGCGCCGCGATGAACTCCCACTTGGGTGCCTCTGCCGTAGTCAGCTCTACCGCTGCCTTGGTCAGTGCCTCAGCCCTCTCATCCTCCGTCATGCCCGGGCGACAGAAGCTCTCAAACTTCATTTGAAGCGCCGCGAGGGAGTAGATTTCCTCGGTAAAATCCATCTGGATACGGCGCAGCACCTCGTCAAGCGAGTTATCCCCCACCGTCTGCGCGATGGTATGCCGGACGCGGCGCAGCGCAGACCGCTTTTCGCGATAGAGGATGTACGCCTTGGCCACCTCATAGTGTCCGCGCTCCATGAGCGTCCGCTCCACCTCGTCCTGCACACGTTCCACGGTGAGCGGTACTGTGACGGAGAGATTGTTGAGAACGGCGGCGAGGATCTCCTCCAGTTCTCCGCCCCCAATCTCCCTTCCCTGTCCATCAAACGCTTTTTTCATGGCGTTGAAAATTTTCTCCTGTTGAAAAGGAACAGACTTCCCGTTTCGTTTTCTGATCTCCATTTCGATCCTCTCATCTTCTCCGGTCACTTTTCATGTCCTTTTGGGCAAAGAGCGGGCAAGCGCAGTATCACGCTTGCCCGCTCTATTTTTGAAAGCCGGTTTTTCTGCAGCCGACACGGCGGGGCTGTTTGTTGTCTGTTGTCTTGGTTTTGGCTTTCCTGCCAGTTACTTCATAGATTCCAGAATGGCGTCCGCCAGTGCTTCCAGCTCAGTGCGCTTGTCCGTGCCCATGGACGAGGCGAGGCTGAGCCGCTCGTTGAGCACCGTCATGTTCTTAAGCTCATCGTTGACAAATTTCTGCATGAGGTCACCGGACTTCACCGCCCATGAGCCGTTTTCAATGATGGCAAAGGTGCGGTTTTGCAGATTCAGTGCCTTCATATCCATGAGGAAGTCATGCATGGCGGGGTAGATGCCGAGATTGTAGGTCACAGAGGCCAGGACAATGTGACTGTACTTAAACGCCTCGGAAATCAGCTGGGAGACATGAGTGGAGGACACATCGTACATCGCCACCTTGCTCATGCCCTTATCGCAGAGCGACGCCGCCAGCGCCTGCGCCGCGTTCTCCGTGTTGCCGTACATGGAGGCGTAGACGATGAGCACGCCCTGGGTCTCAGGGGCATAGCGGCTCCATGTGTCGTACTTTTCGATGAACCAGCCCAGATCCTTGCGCCACACGGGGCCGTGGAGCGGGCAGATGTACTGGATCTGATCCAAAACGCCGCCGGCCTTTTTCAGCAGGAGCTGGATGTGGGGGCCGTACTTGCCCACGATGTTGGTGAGATAGCGGCGGGCGTCGTCCAGCCAGTCCCGCTCGAAGTCCACCTCGTCGGCGAACAGCTTACCGTCCAGCGCGCCGAAGGTGCCGAAGGCGTCGGCGGAAAAGAGGACGCCGTCGGTGACGTCGAGGGTCACCATGGCCTCCGGCCAGTGAACCATAGGCGCGCCCACAAAGGTGACGGTGTGCTTGCCAAAGGAGAAGGTGTCGCCCTCCTTCACCTCGATGCACTCATGTCCGTCCACATGGAAGCCGAACTGCCGCATGAGCATGAATGCCTTCTCGTTGGAGATCAGCTTCACCTTAGGATGGCGCAGCAGGATCTCCTCGATGCAGGCGGCGTGATCCGGCTCCAGATGGTTGACCAGCAGGTAGTCCAGCTCGCGGCCATCCAGCACATACGCCAGATTTTCCAAAAGCTGGCGGCAGGCAGACCAGTCCACCGTGTCAAAGAGCACCGTCTTTTCATCCAGCAGGCAGTAAGCGTTGTAGCTTACGCCCCGGGGAATGGGAAAGCAGTTTTCAAACAGGGCCAGGCGATGGTCGTTGGCGCCCACCCAGTAGAGGTCGTTTGTTACTTTACGCACGCAATACATCTTATCTTACCTCCTTCACGGCTCAAGCCTTTACAAATTGATCCTTCGTCTCCGCGCACTCCGGGCACACCCACTCGGCGGGAAGCTGCTCAAAGAGCGTACCCGGCGCGATCTCGCCGTCCTCGTCGCCCAACTCCGGCACATACTCGTAGCCGCAGCCGCTGCAGACGTAACGGTCGCCGATGGGGGCGGGCTTCGGCGGTGTGGGCCGCTTCATCTTTACCATAGGCGGCGCGGGCAGCTTTTCGCCGCTATCCAGCGCAGCAGTGAGCAGGGGCAGGATCTCCTCCACATCGCCCACGATGCCGTAGTCGCAGTTCTTGAAGATAGGCGCGTTACCGTTCTTATTGATGGCCACGATGGTGGAGGCGTCCTTGATGCCCTTAAGGTGCTGGGATGCGCCGGAGATGCCACAGGCGATGTACAGATTGCCGGTGAACTTCTGACCGGACATACCCACATAGCGGTTCAGCGGCAGATATTTGAGAGTCTCCGCCACAGGGCGGGAAGAACCGATGGCCGCGCCGGCAGCCTTGGCCAGCGACTCTACCAGTTTCATGTTCTTTTTCTCCCCGATGCCCTTGCCCGCGGAGACCACCCGCTCCGCCTGCGGGATGGGCGTATCCATAGGGATGCCCACGGAGAAGTCGTGACCATCCTTCTTCAGCGCCGCTACAAGGTCGGCCACCTGCTGGGCAGCATCCCCTTCCCGGAAGATGGTCTTTTTGCGAATGCCGGTGATGGGCGCGGGTTTCTTGGCCGCCGAACGGCTCTCGCCGCCGGAGCTCTTGCCCAGCCTGCCCACCAGATGAGAGGCGATGACCACCCGCTGGATCTCGTTAGTGCCCTCGTAGATGGTGGTAATCTTGGCGTCGCGGTAGGCCCGTTCCACCTCCATGCCCTTGAGGAAGCCACTGCCGCCGTGGATCTGCAAGGCATCGTTGGTGACCTCCAGCGCGATGTCCGAGGCGTACATCTTCGCCATGGCGGACTCCATGCCGTAAGGCGCGTGCTGCTCCTTCAGCTCCGCCGCGGAGTAGATGAGGAACCGGGCGCAGCGCAGCTTGGTGGCCATATCCGCCAGCTTGAAGGCGATGCTCTGCTGGGCCGCGATGGGCTTGCCGAACTGGACGCGCTCCTTGGAATAGCTCAACGCGTGCTCAAACGCGCCTTGGGCGATGCCCAGCGCCTGCGCGGCGATGCCGATGCGTCCGCCGTCCAGCGTGGACATGGCAATCTTGAAGCCCTCGCCCTCCTTGCCCAATAGGTTTTCCTTGGGAACCTTCACGTCGTTGAAGATCAGCTCCGCCGTGGAGGAGGAGCGAATGCCCATCTTGTCATAGTGGTCGCCGAACTCAAAGCCCTTCCAGCCCTTCTCCACGATGAAAGCGGAGATGCCCCGGGTGCCGATGTCCGGCGTGGTGACGGCGAAAACCACATAGGTGTCCGCCTTAGGGGCGTTGGTAATGAAGATCTTGCCGCCGTTGAGGAGGTAGTAGTCCCCCTTATCCAGCGCCGTGGTCTCCGTGCCGCCGGCGTCGGATCCGGCGTTGGACTCCGTGAGGCCGAAGGCGCCGATCTTCTCGCCCTTGGCCAGCGGAACCAGATATTTCTTCTTCTGCTCCTCGGTGCCATAGGCGAAAATGGGCCATGAGCCTAGGGAGACGTGGGCGGAGAGGATTACGCCCGCGCCGCCGTCCACACGGGCCAGCTCCTCCACCGCGATGGCGTAGCTCAGGGCATCAAGACCGGCACCGCCGTACTCCTTGGGGTAGGGAATGCCCATCCAGCCCAGCTTACCCAGCTTCTTGACAGCCTCCTCGGGAAACTCATTGTTCTGATCCATTAAAAATGCGAGGGGCTTGATCTCCTCCTCCGCAAAACTCCGGATCTTCGCGCGCAGCTCTTCGTGCGCCGCCGTGGTTTGAAACAGCATATGGGTACCTCCTCTTAAAATTTTACAGCTTGCTTGTATCTTGGGGATCGGATCCGCCGGTCAGCAGCCTGCGCAGGCTCACGGCACGGAACGCCTCGTCCTGCTTTTGCTGCAAGGCCGCCAGCTGACAGTGGATGGCGCACCGCCCATGCTTGTCCTGCCAGCGGCATTCATATCCCGGCTCCATGCAGGCGCACAGGATGCCCCGCTCCCCCACGACCCCCATGAGATCGTAGAGGGAGGTCGCGTCCAGATCGCAGGACAGCGCGCAGCCGCCGAGGGCGCCGCGGCTCACCCGCACCAAATTGCCGGCGGAGAGCTTGCGCAGAATCTGGTAGGCAAACTGATTGGGGATCAATTCCGTTTCCGACATCTCGGCCACCGAATGCTTCTCCCCGTCCAGCAGCACCCGCAAAATGCGCAGTGCGTAGTCCGTCTCTTTGGTGATGATCATGCTCCACATCCTCTTTTCGCTTGCTTGTTAATGCCATTATATCAATCTTGATAAATTTTATCAAGATAATTTCCAAAAAAATATATCGTTTTAACACAGACCGCTCCAGCCCGGGTCAGCTTCGCTTTCCATTCAGCGAAAAGCCATGTTCCTTACAATATAGAAGCCGAAAAAGCTGTGCCGTGGCAGTCCGCCGAAAGCAGAAAAGACTATGCCTGAAAACCAGAAAGCGGAGAAATTGGTTGGGGGTCGTAGGGGTCGCCCACCCAAGGCGGATAAGGCGGTCCCTGGCAAGTCCAAGGCAAGCACCAAAGTGCGTGCTTTTCATTTTATATTCGACACATTATGTTATGATATGCAGTAAATGTTCCATCTTACCGTCCCATTCTCTGCTGGAATCGGCGCACTCTTTCAGTTCAGTTTCGACTTCAGCATTTATCGGCAAGTTTTTCTTATAGCGGATGGTATGCTCAAGGCTTGCCCAGAAGTCCATAGCGATTGTACGGAGTTGTATCTCCACCGGCACATGGATCACTTTTTCCGCAAAGAATACCGGCAGCCGGAGCGTCAGGTGCAGACTGCGATAGCCATTTGGCTTAGGGTGTGAAATATAATCTTTCTCTGTGATGATTTCAATGTCAGACTGTTTTTTTAAGCACTTTGCCAAAAAGAACACATCCTCCTCGAAAGAGCAGATCACCCGCACACCGGCAATATCCATGATATTTGTCTGCATGGTCGGAAAATCCAGAGGAAGTCCGCGTTTCTGCATCTTATTCATAATGCTGGACGGCGACTTCAAGCGGCTTTTTATACTTTCTATCGGATTGCGATCATGCTGCAATGAAAACTCTTCGTTTAGAATTTCCAACCTGCTTTCCAGTGCTTTCAGCGCACATCGGTATTGCAGCATGACTTCCTGATACCTGCGATTTTCGCTTAAAAGGCGCTGGCACTGCAAATCATCTAAGCCTTTATCTGCCGCAACCGTCAAGCCAAATAAATTCTCACTCATAGCTTCTCCATTCCGCAGGGATAGGCGCTCCGCGCTGTCTGCCGCTCTTGTATTACGACCTGATAAAAACTGTATCCGCCGGAGAGATGGGAACAGGTGAAACCGTACTGCGTCAAAAGTCGGCAGGCCAGATAACTGCGAAGCCCTGTCTGGCAATTCACATAAACAGGCTTACCCCGGTCTAACTCGTCCAAATGCTCCCGCAGATCGTCCAGTGGAATATTGCGGAATCCATTCAAGTGCCCACGCCGATATTCGCCTTCTGTACGGACATCCAGCAGTGTCGCATTGCCATCGCAAGGCAAGTCCTCAACCTCATTCCAATGGAACTGCCGTACCTTCCCGCTCTCCAAATCCTCGATCATAAAACCGGCCATATTGACCGGGTCTTTGGCAGAGGAATAGGGCGGCGCATAGGAAAGGTCAAGCTCCGTCAGTTCCAAGGCTGTCATTTTTGCGCGAATGGCCGTTGCCAGTACATCAATGCGCTTGTCCACGCCCTCGCCGCCAACGATCTGCGCACCCAGCAGCCGCAGGCTTTCTTTTTCATACATCACCTTCATTGCCATAGACTGTGCGCCGGGATAATAGATAGCGTGGGATGCCGGGAATAATACGACTTTGTCGTAAGCGATCCCTGCTGCCTGCGCTGCCTTCTCATTGATCCCCGTGGAGGCCGCTGTCAAGCCAAACAGTTTCAGAACAGACGAGCCCTGAGAGCCGTGAAAGCGGCTGTTTCCGCCGCAGATATTGTCAGCGGCAATGCGTCCCTGCTTGTTGGCAGGCCCCGCCAGCGAGATCAATGCTTTTTGGCCGGTCACGAAATGGGTGACCTCTACGGCATCGCCCACAGCGTAGATATCCGGCACGGAGGTTTCCATCCGCTCGTTGACAGCGATGCTGCCCCGGATGCCCAGCTCAAGTCCGGCCTCTTTTGCCAGATGGGTGTCCGGCGTGACGCCGATGGCCAGCAGCACCATGTCGGAGCGCAGCGGCTCACTTTCCTCCAGCAGCGTCAGCACGGAATCTCCGTCCTGTCGGAATCCGGTGACGGTTTCATCCAACCGCAGAGCCACACCGTGTCTGCGCATTTCCGCATGGACAAAGCTGGCCATATCCGCATCCAGCGGCGCTAATAGCTGCTTCAGACGCTGGACGATGGTAACCGAAACGCCCATCTCCACAAGGTTTTCCGCCATTTCCAGACCGATAAAGCCGCCGCCAGCCAAAACAGCGGTTTTCGGCTTCTGATCCTCTACAAAGCGTCGAATGCGGAGGGTGTCTTCCACGGTGCGCAGGGTAAAGACCCGCTCGCTGTCCACACCGGAAAGCGCAGGAATCGTCGGCTTTGCGCCGGGGGCAAGAAGCAGTTTGTCATAGGTTTCCGTGTAGACCTTCCCGCTGTCCAGTGCGTGGACGGTGACGGTTTTCTCTGCGGGATTGATCGCAGTTACTTCCTGCCGTACTCGCACATCAATGCGAAAGCGATCCCAAAAGCTCTCCGGAGTTTGCAGCGTCAATTCTTCCTGCTCCTTGATCACACCGCCCACATAATACGGCAGACCGCAGTTGGCATAGGACACATAGCCGCTGCGCTCGATCATGATGATCTGCGCGTGTTCATCCAAACGGCGGATGCGGGCGGCGGCAGAAGCACCGCCTACGATTACAACTTTCATCTTGCGCCCTCCACCATTGCGGCAATCTCCGACTTAGGCCGATAGCCCACCGATTTGGCAACGGCCTTTCCATCCTTGAATACGACCAGCATCGGGATACTGGACACCTGAAAACGCATTGCCAGCTCCATCTGCTCGTCCACATTGACCTTTCCCACCTTGAGCGCGCCGCTTTTTTCTTCGGCAAGCTCATGCAGTATGGGAGAGAGCATTTTGCACGGTCCGCACCAGTCGGCGTAGAAGTCCAGCAAAATGGGCTTGTCGGAACGCAGTACCTCATTTTCAAAATTCGCAGCAGTAATTTTCAGTTCAGCCATGAGTAAGGCTCCTTTCTGTTATCTTTGTTTATTCTTTGTTTTTCAGCTTGCAAATCCCCTGCGTCATGGTTCCCATGGGGCAGAAGGCACACCATGTACGGGGCTTGTAGAGCACCATGACGATGAGGCCGATGAGCAGCGAGGTCAGCATGAGGCTGTAAAAGCCGAAGCTGAATTGGGCTACCCAGTCTGTCACCGTTCCGGCAGTGTAGGCCCAGCCCCACGGCACACGGAAGGTCCAGAACAGCTTAATGGCCTCCCGCAGGGACGAAGTACCCGCAGCGACCAGATATGTCTGAAACACCATGTTGCCGAACATCGTCAGGAAAAAGATCAAAAAGCCATAACGGAACCACTTGGAGGACATCCAGCGGGGCGTGGGCTTGCAGCGGGAGCATTTAAGGTCTGTCCCCAGCTTGCTGAACAGTTGACCCCGTCCGCAGAGGTGGTTGCAAAAGTATTTGTTCCCACCAAAGATGGCTAAGAACAGCGGCAGAAGAAAATCGATCATGCCCAGCCACGCGAACAGGATATTGAAAAAGCCCAGTGCAAAATAGATGATTGCATATACCCACAGGTAATCGTACCAATGCTTTACTTTCATGCGTCAGCCCTCACTTTCACCTCAATGCAGCCGACGGGACAGATCTTTGCGCACTTGCCGCAGCCTACGCATCGTTCCGCCTCCACAGCGGCGTAGCAGCCGCGGCGCACCTTGACGGCCCCCAGTGGACAGGTATTTTCACACACGCCGCAGGCGACGCACCGCGTCTTATCTATGGCGGCCAGTTTCTTTGACAGCATAGCGTTCCTCCCTTAATCCTGCAAGGATTTGTAATAGAGCATACAGTGGCAGAATCCCTCGAAGCCCGGATCTGCAATTTGATCCTTAAACTCCTGGCACATACATTTGGTCGCCTCTGTGCTCTCCCTGCGGCAGGGGCAGTACCCGCCGGTGCGCTTGAGTCCTTCTCTGATGGTGCTGACAATCTCCTGATCGGAATTGAGCTTGATTTTCATGTTCGCCACCTCTTTCTTGTTGATTGATTGTGGCTTTATCATACCGCAGTACAAAGCATTTTTCTGTGACGAGGTTACGTTACGGCAAATTTTTATATAAGTGAGAAAGAGCCGTGAAGCGGTATCTTACATACTGCTTCACGGCTCTTTGTTTATAGGTTTTGTTGTGCTTCCTTACTCAGCCACAGAAAACTGGTCTTTGCCAACAAAACATAAGGGGCATTCAAAATCATCCGGAATATCTTCCCATTTTGTACCCGGTGCAATGCCGCCTTCCGGATAGCCATTTTCTTCGTCGTATTCCCAACCACACACATCGCATACATATTTCATAATGAAATTCTTCTTTCTTGTTTTTTATTTCGCACACAACATTAGCCCGACTTTATCGTCATCAGAAACAATAACGATTCCTATCTTACTCAAAGAATATCCACAGCTTCCGCTTGTTTTACTCTCTTTGTTTTCTTATTCCCTGAAATCATTTTATGACCCGTATATACTGCCATAACCATGCAGATCAAGGAACTAAGCGCAAGGTACTTATGCGTTGTTTTTGAGCCTTTATATCCAGTGCAAAAAGTTCCAAACATGGTAATTACCGCTCCGATTGACCAATATTTATGTGCTTTCATGACTTGTTTGCCTCCTGCCTGCAATACATGACATTCAGTTCTCTATGTTGGTTCTAAGATACCATGCGCGGAACGATCACGCTTTCCACAGACTGTGGAGGTTGCAGTAGGCGTAGACCGCCTCGACTTCGTCGCCCTCGCAGAGCGCAAAGCAGACCTCCGGCTTCTCGCCCGGGTGCAGTTCCTTGCGCTGGTTGCCCTGCTTGGTGTGGAGGGACACCCACTCGATGTAGTGCTCCGGCAGCATGGGATGCTCTACGGAGCCGACCTTGACATGAACGATGCCGTTTTCCACAGTCCAGACAGGGACGTGCTTCTCCACGGCGGCGTCGGTGGTACCGGGGATGATCTCGCTCATCGGCTCACCGCAACAGATGACGGGAACGCCCGTGTCCTTGACCTTGGCAATGATGTTGCCGCAATGCTTGCAAATGTAAAACTTCTGCTCCATGATTCGTTCTCCTTTTCTCTTTAATAGTTTTCTGCGTGAATTTCAAAGTAGCTCTGGGGATGGTTACAGGTCGGGCAGACCTCCGGTGCTTTCTCACCGATCACGATATGCCCGCAGTTGCGGCACTCCCATACCTTGACCTCACTCTTGGCGAAGACCTCCGCCATCTCCACATTGTGCAGCAGGGCACGGTAGCGCTCCTCATGATGCTTTTCAATGGCGGCTACCAGGCGGAAACGCTGGGCCAGCTCATGGAAACCCTCCTCGTCGGCGGTTTTGGCAAAGCCGTCGTACATATCCGTCCACTCGTAGTTCTCGCCCTCAGCGGCGGAGAGAAGGTTTTCGGCGGTGTCGCCAATGCCGTTCAGCTCTTTGAACCACAGCTTGGCGTGTTCCTTCTCATTATCAGCGGTTTTGAGGAACAGCGCCGCGATCTGCTCGTAGCCTTCCTTCTTGGCCTTGGATGCAAAATAGGTGTATTTGTTGCGCGCCTCGGACTCACCGGCAAAGGCAGCCATCAGGTTTTTTTCGGTTTGAGTTCCTGCGTATTTCGTTTCTTTCATGGCGGATACTCCTTCCTGTTTTTCTGCTTTTATTGTAGCAAATCTATGATTTTCTTCTGTAACGAAGTCACATTTCTTTTTATTTTAGACGATTTAGTCTGTTCTTATCCCGCAGCGTGATTGCACCACGCTTCAGCTCCACCAGCCCGTCCTCCGAGAAGCTTTTGAGCATCCGTGCCACTGCCTCCCGTGCCGAGCTGATGTGCTGGGCGATCTGCTCATGGGTCATGCGTATCGTGTCGGAGCCGGTACGTTCCGCTTCGGCAAAGAGAAATTCTGCCAGCCGCTGATCCAATCCCTTGAACATAATCTGCTGCATCGCCCACATCACATCAGAAAACCGTTTCGTTGCCAGTTCATAAAGAAAACAGCGGACATGGAGATTTTTCTCCTTGAGTGCAGCAATGACATTTGCAGAGATAATCAGAATGTCCGTATCCATTCCGGCAGTCATTTGTGTATCAAAGGTGATCTGACTGATCACGCAGGAGGCGGAAAGCACGCATAGTTCGCCCGGATACAGGCGGAACAGCGTTACCTCCCGCCCCTCATCAGAGAGAAGATAGGTGCGGATCTCGCCGGAAAGAATAAACAGCATTCCGAGACATTCATTGTCGCTGCTGTGAACGAACGCACCCTTTTTATAATGACGGACAAAGGCACTTCGGCGTAGTGTGTCCATTTCGCGTTCGGTCAAGGATGACCAGAACGGAAGTTGTGTCAGTGTGCGTTCCATATCAATGGCAGCTATGCTTGCCGCAGCCGTGGTCACCGCAGGAGTGACCAGCCTCGCCGTGTTCATGGTCATGGTGGTCACAGTGAACATTGGGATCGTAGCCCAAACTTCCGTTGAGCAATGCGCTCACCGCCGCGTCAGCGTCCCCGCTGACACCGCCGTAGAGCTTGATGCCCGCTTCGGCGAGTGCTGCCTGCGCACCGCCGCCGATGCCTCCGCAAATCAAAGTGTCCACGCCGTTCTGCATCAGGAATCCTGCCAGTGCGCCGTGACCGCTGCCGTTGGTATCAACGACTTCCGCATGGACGATTTTGCCGTCCACAGATTCATAAAGCTTGAACTGCTCGGTGTGACCGAAATGCTGAAAGATCTGACCGTTGTCATAGGTAACTGCAATTTTCATAATGGAATCTCCTTTGCAAGTTTTGCCTGATTTTTCCATGTTGGCTCTCTGCATCCGGCAGCAACGGCCGCAGTGAGCTGCCTCCTGTCCTCCGCAGATGCGGTAGTTTCCCCCGGTGATGTGCAGCGGTTTCCCGTAGACAAGACACGCTACGATCTTGCTCCGTGCGCTTTCGTAAATCTCCTGCACGGTAGAGCGGGAAATCTCCATTTGAGCGGCACACTGCTCGTGGGTTTGCTGCTCCAAGTCAACCAGCCGAATGACCTCGTATTCGTCCAGCGTCAGCAGGATCGGCTCGGTATTCTCGCACCCGTTAGGACAGAATGTATCGACCTGTGGTACGCCACAAATTCGACGGCACCGTGGCGGTCTTGGCATGGGAGCTTTCCTCCCTTTGTATTCGGTATATTCCGATTATAGCACTTTGAGCAGAAAAAGCAATTTTTCAAAAGCTGCTACATTTTCCGTCCTCATATGTGTGCTGGCTGATATTCGGTGTCGAAGACTACGTGTGAGCCATGTTCGTATTGTCAGATTATCTACATTTGACAGAACTTCGCAGGGTATCCTCTTCCGAATAGTTCGCATTGATGTCCATCGGGTTGATATACTGCGCGCTGGAAGGGCTGATTTTAATGACCTGCCCCTCAAATTTCTTCACCAGTGCCGTGTACTCGGCTTCCGGATCGCACACAATTACATCGTCATCCGTCACCAGAAACGCATTGGCGATTTCTCGCTTGGCAGAGAAGGATTTACCGGAACCGGGAGTACCCAGAATCAGCCCGTTGGGGTTTTTGAGCTTTTTCCGGTCAACCATAATCAGGTTGTTGGACAGAGCATTCAGCCCATAGTACAGAGCCTCTTTCCCGGTCTGAAACAGTTCCTGGGTGGTAAACGGAACGAAAATTGCCGTGCTGCTGGTAGTCATGCTGCGCTGAATCTCAATCAGGTTCTGTGCCAGCGGCAGACAGCTCATCAGCCCCTGCTCCTGCTGAAAGTCCAGACGGCGCAGGTTGCAGTTGTACTTCTGCGCGATACTGGAAGCTTGAAACACATTGGTTTCCAGCTCCTGCTCCGTCTCGCCGGTATTCATCACCAGAAAGGTCAGCAGGAACATACGCTCATTCTGGCTCTGCAATTCCTTCAGCAGTGCCTTTGCGTCCCTGCCGTAAGTTGCCAAATCTGACGGAATGATGTCCATATCGTATCCGGAACGGACAGCTTTCTTCTGTTCCTCAATCTTGGAACGATCCAGCTCCGTAATGGTGTGCTTGATGGATTTGATTGCTTTGTTCTGGTCTACCGACTGAATGTGCATGGTCACAATCTGGCTGGATTCCATATCCAGAAAGTCCTTCAGCAGCTGATCCGACAGGTCGGAAGCCGTAATCTGGAGATAGGACATGGAACCATACATCCCACCCATCTGAAAAACACGGTTCTTCGGAAAGGCAAACCCGGTCGGGGCAATAAAGTCCTTTACCGACAGCCCGCTCTCCGGCAGCCACTTCCAATCGAAATTGAATCGGTCATGGTCACCCATGTGGAACATATCGTGCATCAGATGAAGCCGTTCCTTACCGTTCAGCAATTTTGCCCGGACACCCAAGCGTTTGAAGTTGTTCATCAGGTCGATCTCAATGTGATTGAGCCTCGGCTTTGCCTGTTTCATGGATTCTGCTTCAATGCCAAACGTCAGGTACTTCGTCTTGGTCAGGCCGTTGTTGCCCTGGGCAAGCTGGCGGCGCAGCATGGTGCTGTACTCCGTGCGCACCGGATTGAAATGATCCTTCTGGTACGGGATGCGCACCATCTTCTCAAAATTCGAGGCATCCGTAGCCATATTCATAAAAGAAAGCTCAAAGCGGATACTCAGAGAGCCGTTCCACCCGCATCTGATAATCTCCTGGGAACTCCTGCCGGAGCTTGCCGTATTCCGTGTCAGAGAGAAGGACATTTTCGTATGAGCCATACCGGTGCTGGATTTCCTTCTTCTCTCTTTTATTGATTGTTTCAGTACTTGTTCTATTAGTACTTAATTGCGCGGGATTTTCCGTAACCGGTGTGTCCGTATCCGGATTTACCGTATACGGCTTTTCCGTACACGGCTTTTTCCTTGGCATCTCATAGATCACATACTCCGCTCTGCCCATCCGACCGTTACTCTCACGCTGCTGGTTCCTTTCCAGATATCCAAGACGTTCCAGTTCTTTCAGAGCTGTAAGCACCCCATCTACGCCATCCGGTGTAATCGAAGATAATCCCCGTACCGAATAGTTCCATGTGTCCGGTAAACTAAGCAGCATAGAGAGAAGTCCTTTTCCTTTCAGGCTGAGACCCTGATCCCGCAGGTGGTAATTGCACATCGTTGTGTAATTGCTGTTTTTCTCAACCCTGAATACCGGCATGGTGCTCACCATCCTTTTTCGCAGGCTCCGTTTTTTTCTTCGGACATTTGCGCGGACGATCTTCGCTGTCCTCCCGTCGATGGTATTTGCCGGTATCCTGCATCATGCGTTCAAACGCCTGAAGGCGTCCCTCTGTAAAAAGCGTCATTCGATCACACCCCATTTCTTAAACAACTTGAAGAGATGATTCTTTCCCTTGCAGGTCACTCTCGTCTGCTGCACCAGTTTTCCGCTTCTGCCGTAGCAATCCCGGACAATAAAATAGCCCCTTGCAGATTTGTCTGCAAAAGGCATCAGCCAGCCGCTTGGACTGCGGTACAGATAGCGATGATCCAGTAAGAGAGCTACTGCCGTCTTCTCCGGGATTCCGATTTCCTTACAGAAATTCCGGATGCAGGTACAATCCTCCGAATTCACAAAGGTGTCGAAGTAGTCTGCCTTGGGCTGTGCCGCATCCAGCTGTTTGCGGATACCCTCAAGCTGCTCTCTCTCGGCCACAAGCTCCTTCGCCAGGGTGTAGATGACCTCCGGATGCTGAATCACCTGATCCAAAATAGAATCGCTCATATACACACCATGCTTTCGGATGGACGGGAGAACTTCATCAAACACCCAGTGTTCAAACCGTTCTGCCGATGGCAGCTTGCTGTGAACGATCAGCCGGTAAACATCACCTTCCGTGATAAAGGAGATTTCAACGACCTGCTCTCCAGCATCTCCATACTGATTCACCTTCTGAACGACCCCCTCGCGTTTCGTTAGGGGGCCTCTACAATGGCGTTTCACTGCGGCGTAGGGATTCACATATCCCAACGCTTTCGCCACGTCGCTTGCACAGAAGAAGGTCTTGCCTGCCTCCTGTAACAACCGGATCGAACCAAACTCCTGGTTCTCAAACACCTCCATCATCTGCCTCGACTGTCCGCCATGACTGCCCACATCGGTGTCATGGGTCTTCTGATTGAAATCCGTCATACCTGTTACCTCCTGCTCAAATTTGTCTCGCCGGATTTCGGGCGAAAAAAATAGAGCCTCGACCCATTCTCGTTTTCAAAGAATGAGCCAAGGCTCTATGTAACAGGATACCTGATATTATTTTTTTGCAGAATTCGTCAGAACTCGCCAAACGAACCTGACACTGTTTTTCATTCCGTTTCAGCCAGATGTTTGCCGAAAATCTGTCAAGGATATGGGGCGAATTTCCCCTCCAAAATGGCCTTCTGTAAACCCATTTTCCCACCCATTAGGCTCAAAAATAGGCCGTAAACCCATGGTAAACCCATCAAAATGGACTAATTTGAAGTCAAATTTTCTCAAATTTCACCATCGGAATCAGGTGATTTCAGGCATAGAAAAAGCCCGGAAAATGCCATATTTCCGGGCTTTTTTAGCATTTTTAAGTTGTAGATTATCGCTTGCTGAACTGCGGAGCGCGACGAGCTGCTTTGAGACCGTATTTCTTACGCTCTTTCATTCTCGGGTCACGAGTTAAGAAGCCAGCTTTCTTCAGTACCGGACGGTAATCAGCGTCTGCCTGAAGAAGTGCTCTGGAGATACCGTGTCTTACAGCACCTGCCTGGCCTGTAAAACCACCACCACGTACGTTTACAAGTACATCGAACTTATCAACAGTCTCGGTTGCTACGAGCGGCTGACGTACAACTACTTTCAGGGTCTCAAGACCAAAGTACTCGTCGATGTCTCTTTTATTGATTGTAATCTTGCCGGTTCCCGGTACAAGGTATACTCTAGCGATAGATTTTTTTCTTCTGCCTGTTCCGTAAAATTTGTTAGCCATTATTGTTTCCTCCTTCCAGTGCCTTTAATTAAAACTTGATTTCTAAAACTTCCGGCTTCTGAGCTGCCTGCTCGTGCTCCGGACCTGCGTATACATGAAGTTTCGTAATCATGCTTCTTCCTAAAGGTCCCTTTGGAAGCATACCCTTAACTGCTAACTCAACAACCTTCTCCGGCTTCTTAGCCATCATTTCACGAAGGGTTGTCTCTCTCATACCACCTACATAATCAGAGTGATTGTAGTAGATCTTCTGATCCAGTTTCTTACCAGTTACTTTGATCTTCTCTGCGTTTACTACGATTACGTAATCGCCGCAATCCATGTGCGGGGTGAAGATCGGTTTGTTCTTACCTCTTAATACTTTTGCTACCTCAGATGCAAGACGACCTAATGTATATCCTGTAGCGTCAACTACATACCATTTTCTCTCGATTGTTGCTGGACTAGCCATAAAACTCTTCATTGGTTGACCTCCTGTTTTACTTCCTATAATTGAGATTAACTATATCATGAAATGCCTGCTCCGGGGCTTTGGTGCCGGCATATCCCGACTCACGTCATACTGACATATTATATTACACCGTCCCGGACGTGTCAAGCGGTTTTTCCTTGAAAATACAAGGTTTTTTCAACGATTTTCTCAAGGAATTTACAAGGTAAGTGCGTTTCATCCCATGCGCATGATATACGCACGGGATACACATGAAAAAGGAAGACTTCCTCCTCTCAGATTCCATCTTCCTTTTTCGCCGCTTTTTAGGTTGGTAATGAACTTTTTCTCTTTTCTCAAGAGAATTTATTTGAAGGAGACTGGGAAATCTCCGTCAAACCTTATTTTTCGATAAAACCATTCCTGCAATGGCAGAACCGATTCTGCCTATTTCTGCTTCTTCGCTTCCAGATAATCATTCAGCTCCGTATTCAGGACATTGGTGATGAACATATGTCCCGGTGCGTGGGTAATGACTAACGGAAGTTTTGCATTTTCAATCGCTGCCTGCGGGGTAACGCCGCAAGCCCAGAATACCGGGATCTCACCCTCGCGGATCTCGACCGGATCGCCATAGTCTGGTTTGGAAATATCCTTGATACCGATCGCTGCCGGATCGCCGATCTGGACCGGACCGCCGTGTACGTTTGGATAACGGTCTGTGATCTCTTTGGCTTTCTGTGCGTTTTCCGGTGTCATCGGACGCATGCTGACAACCATCGGTCCCTTGAACACGCCGGCACTCTCGCACTGGATGTTGGTCTTGTACATGGAAACATTGCAGCCCTGCGCGATATGGCGCACTTCAATGCCGGCTTTCATAAGCGCCTCCTCAAAGGAGAAGCTGCAGCCAATCAGGAATGCAACCGAATCTTCTTTCCAATAAGAAGAAACATCTGTCACCTCATCGACTTTCACGCCGTCACGGTAAATGAAATATTTCGGGATGTCCGTCACGATGCTCGCGCCTTCGCCCATATCGTGGATATCCGGTGTGCCCTCTACGACTTCCAGGATTGGGCACGGTTTCGGGTTCTTTCTTGCAAATTCTTTAAAATCATCGGCGTACTTCTTCGGCAGGATAACCAGATTTGCCTGTGCATATCCGGCACACATGCCAGCCGTCGGGCGGGTAATCTCGCCAGTCCGAATCAGTTTCCATACTTCCGGTGGTGTCATTTTGCTGTAATCTGCCATATACGTTCCCTCCATATCTTTCAATGCATCTGAGGTTTATCTGAATCTCTCAGTCTCTTCCTCTAATTCAACCATATATTCAGTTCCATCGATCACAACCCGGTAGGTTCCAATCGGATTCCAGTATTTCTTCGACTCACATCCAACCGCTACCTGAATCACTGCATCAAGTTCTCCGCACGGTTCCGGTACTTTTGCCAGTTCTTCTTTGAGTGCTTTGAGTTTTTCCACCTGCTCAATGTAAAGCTTCTGCGCTTCCTCAACCGTTACTTTCTGGAAATGTACTTTATAGCCCGGTCTGGACTGTGCAACCAGCGGAAGATCCACAGAGATAACGCCAGCAATCTTCGTATAACCGCCGGTGGTCTGATGATCCGCCATCATGATAATCGGCTGTCCGTGGGACGGCACCTGAATCGCACCAAAGGCGATACCGTCTGTGATAATATCGCCGCCATTTTTATGCTCGATGACCTCGCCCTCGAGACGGCAGCCCATACGGTCGGACTCATTCGTAAATGCATATGTGCTGCTTAAGAAAGTCTCAACACCTTTCTCAGTAAAGCAGTCATCCTGCGGTCCCATGACAACGCGGATGGTTTTCTCCGTCTGGGAGAAGTCCTCCGGCGTCACTTTTCTCTTTCTCATATTTGGAAGGGTCGTCTTCGGAGCGGCAAAACCAATCTCGTCTCCGCCGCCGATCTTTCTTCCCTGATAACCGCCCACTTTCAGCTTTAAGTTGGTGGATTTGCTGCCCATCTGTACCGGGATGTCCAGTCCGCCTGCCACTGCAATGTACGCGCGGCTTCCGCTTGTCATACCGGCAAAGTTCATGGAATCGCCCTTATGTACTAAAACCGCCTGGTACATCGGAAGATCTTTTCCATTTACCTTCGGAACCAGATTGCCGCCTGTTACTGCGATAATATTATCTTCTGTAAATTCCATCATCGGTCCCATCAGGGTTACTTCCAGAACCGCCTCGTTTTCATCATTTCCCACTAAAATATTCGCGATCGCTGCGGAACGCTGATCCATAACGCCTGATACAGACATACCGGACTCCTGATAGCCGGTGCGTCCCATGTCCTGTACGGTTGTGAGGAATCCGCCGCTTGCAAACTTAATGCCCATCTTTATACCTCCTTATCGTACACAACGTATTTGTAGGTTCCATCTTCGACTTCTTTTTCGATCTTTTTATACTCTTCCTCGGTTACTGCAGCAAACTTGATATACTGTCCCGCTTCCAGAAGCACTGGTTTCTCGCGGTCTGCATCATAGAGTTTTAACGGAGTCCGTCCAATTAACTGCCAGCCGCCCGGAGATGCTACCGGGTAGATACCGGTCTGCTCACCGGCGATACCGACGGAGCCGCCCTCAATCTTCACTCTCGGGCTCTTCAGACGCGGGGTTGCGATCTCTTTGCTCATACCGCCCAGATATGGGAATCCAGCGATGAATCCAATCATGTAGATTAGATATTCTTCAGATGTATGAATCTTGATGACCTCTTCCACGGTCTTGTGATTGTGCTCCGCAACATTTTCAATATCCGGACCCATCTCTCCGCCGTAGAGAACCGGAATTTCGATAACGGTTGGCGGCGGAATCGGAATGCTGGATAAGGAACCCATCAATTTATCAAATTTTTCTGTGAGTGCCTTGAATCCGATCACTTCCGGATGATAATGTACTAATAAGGAACGGTATGTCGGAACTGTCTCCACAATTCCCGGTATATCGCTTTTTTCAACCGCAATCTTGAATGCGCGGATTTTCTTGTTGATCTCCGGGCTGATTTCATTGCCAAACTCAACGCACACAGCGCTGTCGCCCGCTACAAGGTATCTTACCTCGCTCATATATACCTCCTGTCAGATAAACGAAGCCCCCGCCTGCCTGTTCTGCCTTTCTTCGAAAAACCTAAAAACTGCTTCCGACCCAACAAGCCAGTTACAGGGAAACGCCCGGCAGACCTGCTGCCATAAGCCAGCCATCTGCGTGCTCATCCAGCCAGTCCGCCGGGCGCCTGTCCGTTTAATCGTTTTTTATTATTTTACCACATTTTTCGCGTTTTTTCATTCATTAACCAAAGATGGTAAGAATCTTCGGCAGAGCCTTGATTCCTGAGTAACCGGTCAGAAGGACAACGCATACACCAAGTACGATGAGTACGGTCGGATGTTTGTAATTTTCACCGACGATATCTTTCCTGCGGCTTGCCAGAAGAATGACAAGCAGTGTAATCGGAAGAATCAGTCCGTTTACGGAACCTGCCAGAACCAGAAGAGTTGCCGGCTGTCCAAGTAATGTCATGATAACGGTCGATACAGCGATGAAGCCGATAACGAACCATTTCTCATTCTCCATGATGAACGGATGCAGGGTCTTTAAGAAGGATACGGATGTATACGCTGCACCGATGATGGAGGTGATAGCTGCAAACAGGATAACCAGACCGAAGATCTTGTAACCGATGATGCCTGCGCCTGCCTTAAAAGCTGCTGCTGGCGGGCTTGCTACCCATGCTTCGCTTCCAACAACTTCCGGAGTTGCTGTAACAACGCCTAAAACTGCGAGGAACAGTAAAATTCTCATAATACCCGATACGCTGACGCCCATTAATACGGAGCGGCGAACGTGCGGAAGATCCTTGGTTCCGGAGAAACCTGCATCCAGAAGACGATGGGCACCTGAGAATGTGATGTAACCGCCGCAGCTTCCGCCAAGCAGGGTAATAATCGGGAATACCAGGTTCGGGAATTCGTTCAGATGTCCAACGCTGCTGATTGCCTCAACAACCGGAGGTTTGGAACGGAATGCTACATAAAGTACGGTAACAATCATGATGCTTCCTAAGTATTTGGTCAGCTTATCCATGAAGTTTTTCGCATCCTTGGATAAGAAGATCAGGATACCGATGACACCGGCTACAACGGTTCCGACTTTCAGCGGGAAACCGAATACGATATTAAAACCGGTTGCGGCGCCGCCGACGTTACCGATATTGAATACCAGACCGCCGAGAGACACAAGGAACGCAATGAAATATCCGAGTCCCGGAACAACTTTATTTGCGATATCCTGTCCACGCATACCGGACACACCGATGATGGACCAGATATTTAACTGGGTTGTAACATCCAGAAGAATGGTACAGATGATTGCCAGTGCGAAAATAGAGCCGTACTGACCGGTAAAGGTTGCAGTCTGCGTCAGGAAACCAGGTCCGATCGCGGACGTTGCCATCAGGAACGCGGCGCCAATCAGGGCTGTCGTGTTCGCATTACTTTTTTTCTTTTCTCCCATATTTTTCTTCTCCTTATATACGTATTAGCGGAACAGATTTTTAATCTCCACTCCCTCGGCTACCAGGGTCTCACGAATGTTCTTTACGAACTCCAGCGCTTTTGGATTGTCTCCGTGTACACAGATGGAATCTGCCTTGATGGAAATGTCGTTTCCGTTGATGCTCTCAACTTTTCCTTCTTTTACCATTCTTACGACACGTTTGATTGCCAGATCTTTATCTTTGATGACTGCTCCCGGAAGTTTTCTGGAAACCAAGGTTCCGTCATCGTTATATGCACGGTCTGCGAACACCTCGCTCGCTGCCTGTAAACCAACCTCCTCGGCTGCCTTGATCATCTGGGATCCTGCCAGACCCATGAAGATGATATCTTTATCTACTTCATAGACTGCTTCACACATCGCTCTCGCCAGCTTCTCATCAACAGCTGCCATGTTGTAGAATGCGCCGTGCGGTTTTACGTGCTGGATTTTTACGCCCTGGCTCTTAGTAAATGCGCTCAATGCGCCGAGCTGGTATTTCAGATATGCTTTCGCTTCTTCCGGAGTTACCACCATGTTTCTTCGACCGAAGCCCATCAGATCTGGAAATCCCGGATGTGCTCCTACTGCGGTTCCGTATTTCTTTGCCAGTGCGATGGTCTTATCCATAACCATCGGATCACCTGCATGCCATCCACAGGCTACGTTGGCGGAAGACACGTACTGAAGAATTTCTTCATCCATACCAATCGTATAGTTACCGAAGCTCTCACCTAAATCACTGTTTAAATCGACATAAAACATGGTTCATTCCTCCCTTTCTTAGCTCACACATCTCATTTTTGCGGCTTAGCGTTTCTTCTGTCTGTTTTCAACAACCATCGGAAACTATTTTTAAGATGAGATGTTTTTTGTATGTTCCCCTTGTTTTTTTGCTTCTAATGATATTTTATCTGACTTTTATGTATTTTTCAATCATAATTTTAATATTTTTTAAAATAATTTAATTTATATACAAAAATCGTGCAAAAACGCACGTTTTAGGCGTGCGTTTTTGCACGATGTGATTTTTTGCACTCTTTTACCATTCATTCCTGCACCCGGTTTACCAGACAACCATTTTCATCCTTCCTCCTGATACAGTTTTTCTGCTTTTTCTACTTCTCCCCGTCTTCCCGCTCCATCTTCCGTTTCATTGAGAACCGGGTGACGCCGAGCAGCGCCGCCGCCCGCGTCAGGTTATTGCCGGAAAGTTTCAAAGCCTCCGACATATATCGTTTCTCCAGCGCCGCGACCTCCTGCTCAAGGTCGATCGGTCCTTTTTTCAGATCTTTCAGATAGATGCAGTCCCCGCTCTCCGGCCTTGCCTCCCGCTCGACCGGCGCCAGCTCCACGTGTTTTTCCAGGATATTTCCCTGGCTGAAGAGAAAACAGCGCTCAAAAATATTTTTAAGCTCCCTGACATTGCCCTTCCAGTCGTACAAGAGCAGCTCCCGCATGAAATCCGGATCCACTTTTTCGATATTGCGGGCAAAGGCTTTATTATAATAGTCAAGGTAATAGTCACAGAGCACCGGGATATCCTCGCGCCGGTCACGAAGCGGCGGAATCTCGATCTGCATGACATTCAGCCGGTAGAACAGATCCTCCCGGAATTGCCCCGCCTTGATCGCCTCCTCGAGATTTCTGTTCGTCGCCGCAATGATCCGAACATCGACCGCCGTGTCCTCCAGCGCGCCGATCCGCTTAAATTTCCGGTCATCCAGGAAGGTCAGCAGTTTCGTCTGCATCGCCATCGGCAATTCGCCGATCTCGTCCAAAAAGACCGTACCGCCGTCCGCCAGCTCAATCAAGCCCTTTTTCGTCTTGAGCGCCCCCGCAAACGCGCCGCGCTCGTAGCCAAAGAGCTCGCTCTCCATCAGATTTTCCGGAATCGCACCGCAGTTAATGCGCACCATCAGGTTATCCTTGCGGGCGCTGTTCGCATGAATCTGCCGCGCCACAACTTCCTTGCCCGTTCCCGTCTCCCCGCGCAGGAGTACATTGACCGACAAATTTTCCCCCAGCACCTGAATAAGGTGCCGGATCCGGGCAGCTGCCTCACTGACACCTAAAAACTGCGGCACATCGCCTTTCAGGAAGACGAGTGAATCCCGGTTGCGCTTCTGCTCCAGACACCGTTTGATCAGCATATCGATCTCATCCACATCAAACGGCTTTAAAATATAATCATATGCGCCGCGCTTCGTCGCCTCAACCGCCTGGGAGACGGAGCCGTACGCCGTCATCATGATGACCTGCAGTTCCTCATCTGCATTTTTGAAATTGACAATCTCATCCATCCCGACACTGTTTTCAAGGAGATTGTCGAGAAGGAGCACCCCCGGATGATATTTCCTGACAAACTCCAGCCCTTCCTCGACGGTTGCGGCTGAATAGGCATCATATCCCCTGTCTTTCAGTCCTTCCTCCAGTGTATAGCGAATCAGAAATTCATCGTCCACAATCAAAATTCGATCCATGTGCATCCTCCTCCCTGTTTCATAACATTATACCCTAAATACTAAATTCGTGAAATACCTCATTAAATGGTCACACTATACCATTTTCCCCGGAAATCTTAAAACCACGTCTGTCCCTACCCCCGGCTTGCTCACGATCTCCATCGTTCCTCCATTTGACTCCACCAGGCGGCTCACGATTGAGAGCCCAAGCCCGGTTCCGTTGATGCTCTTTGTATAAAATGGTTCCAGCGCCTTGGAAACTTCTTCCTCCGTCATGCCTTTTCCGTTGTCCCGCACCGTCACAAGCACTTCTTTCTCCTGCGCGGCTGCCATGAGCTTGATCTGTCCCTCGCGGTCCGGTACCAGCGCCTTCAGGCTGTTGCTGATCAGGTTGTGGATGATCTGACGGAACTCATTTTCATTGAGACTCGCCCTCAGTCCCTCTTCTGCCTCCACCAAAAGCGATGCGCGGCGGCTGTCCGGTCCTTTCGCATAGATCATTCCGATCTCCTTTAAAACACCGGTCACAGAAACCTCCGTTTTCAGTGATTCACGCCGGATTGACAAAGTCAGAAGATTCATGATCAGCGCCGTGACGCGGTCGATCTCATGGATCATGCTGTCACAGAGCATCTTATCTCCGTCCTTGACTGCCCTGCCCTTTAAAAGCTGAATCCCGGAGCGGATGCCCGCGATCGGGTTCTTGATCTCATGCGCCAGCGTCGCTGCCATCCGGCTGGTATATTCCATTTTCGTGTAATTATCCATGTTTTTGAGCAGTCCCTCAAAGGTAACCGCCAGCTGCCCGATCTCGTCGTGGCGGCTGACCGCCTCAAACCGGTATTTCTGATAACTGCCCTTGTTTTCCTCGATTTCTTTACAGGTATGGCTCATCCGGCGGATGGGGCGCGTGATACTGTGGGAAATGAAAATACTTGCCTGGCAGATGAGAATCAGCGCCGCGATCGCGCCAACTACCAGATAGCTCTGCTGCTCTAAGATGCGGTTCCCGAATATTCTCTCATTTATCCGGTACTCCAGCCGCCAGCCAAATGGATTTTCCCCCTCGCTGACTGCCAGCACCGATGTATTTTTCCAACGGCTTCCGACCGTGATCTCCTCACCGTCACGGTTCAGAATCCGGATCCGCCCGCGCTCAAAATTCCGGTATTTTTCCGCGATCTCCTCCTCCGGCAGACGCTTTTCCAGGAAGTGCAAATCGCGGTTTACATTCTCAAACAGCGTATCAGCCAGCTCAAGCTCACTGTTTTTCTGCATCGTGTAGCCATTATAATAGGAAATCATACTGAAACTGCCGATTACCAGGATTCCGACCAGCACAAATGGAACCATGACCTCATTTTCAATTTGTAAAAACCAATTTGAAAGACGTTTCAGCCATTTATTCATCGCTCGTTTTCGCCTCCTTCTCGCTGTTGTCTGCCACTTTCATGTTTCCAAATGCCCGCCTTTAGCAAGCACGTTTTTTCCATATACTCTCCAGCACCGGGACAAGGACAAAAACCAGGGTCGAACACAGCGTCACCGGAAATCCCCAGTAAACCGGCAGCTCACGCGGCTGAAGCAGCACCGTCCCGGCTACCCCTGTCACAAATGCCGCCCATGCGCCCGTCCTCGTCGCCCGCTTATAATAAAGCGTACCGTAGAGAAGCGGTGTCAGAATTGCTGAAAACAATCCCCAGATATCCGCGCCGAAAAACAGGCTGTTGGACGGTGGATTTAAGGAGAGCAGAAGCGCCAGTGTTCCGCCGAGAAAGATAAAGAGCTGCGTCAGGCCCAGAATGCGGTCCTCTGTTTTCTTCCATTTTCCATACTGCGCCGCCACATCGTAGGACATCATCGAGCCAATCAGAAGCAGCTGCGAGTTCGCCGTCGACATGCACGCGCCGATCACACTGATTAAGAAAAATCCGCTGAACCGCGATCGAATCAAATAATTAATCGCGTAGACAAAAATATCGTCTGAACCAAAGAAAGAGGACAGATAAGGAAACAGAATCCGAAGCCCCAGACCGATCTGGGTCAGGCAGAAATAAAAAAATGTCAAGAACACCAGCGAACAGATCAGGACTTTCCGCGCCGTCTCACGGCTCTTTGCCGCCACAATCCGGATCAGATACTGAGGATTCGCTGCCAGCCCCATACCCCAGCCAAAAAACATCGTGAGGTACATGGCAAGGCTGTAATCCTTCATCAGATTTCCAAAACTGTCCGTCCCGCTGCCTGCCGCATTTCGGTTGAACACCTCCGCGTTCGTCAGAAATCCACTTCCCTCTATTCCTCCGACCACGACAAAATAGACAACCACTATGCTGATCGTGAGCATGATGAGGTTGCCGCCGTCCGTCTTGGTAACCGAATTGAATCCTCCAAAGGTAGAATACAGAATAAACAGATAAACCAGAAAAATTGCAACTTTATAATCAATATTTAAGAGCGTCGCCGCCGCGATTCCAAATCCCTTGATCTGGATCACCAGATAAAAAACGTAACCGCTCGAGAGCAGCAGGGCACAGCAGGTCCGCAGGAGGCGGGAATGGTAGCGATCCCCGATGAACTGCGGGATCGTGAGCAGGTCGCAGTCATAGATACGCCCGCTGATAAGATACAAGAGCCCCGCGCCGATGAACCACGGGATAACTGTCACGGCGATCACTGAGGTTCCATTTTCAAAAACATTGCCCGTATATCCCAGAATGGTCGCAGCGGACACCCAGGTTCCGACGAAGGTGCAAAACAGCCGCCAGAACCCGCATTTCCGTTCTCCGATAAAAAATTTTCCAATCGAATCGCTCTCACCGAACGATGATTTTCCTATGATCAGGATAATCAGCGAATAGACGCTGAAACAGACCAGATAATCAAATGTTCTACTCATACTTACTGATGTTCACCCTCATAGATGGCTTCCAGCCAGCCTTCTTCCGCCTCCGGCTGCCGTCTCAGCCGGTAATATCCGTAGATGCTCCCCTCTTCTCCAAACGTATCCCGCACAAATACCTGTTTCGCACCATTTCGGTATGCCTGATGGATCACGCGACGGAGCACACCGTCAAGCTCTTCCGGCTCACAGCGCTCGATCGTGAGGTAGGCAAGCCCCTTCTCCGGGACATTTCTCTGATCCAGCACATAATGCCAGTGCTTATTTTCGCCCTCCAGGTACGGCGCCAGCTCTTTTTCGTACTCCAGACTTACGAGCGTCAGCCCGCGTGCCGGGATCGTAGGACCTGCTGCCGCCCGGTTTTTCTCCTCCAGAATCTCCTCCATCTTCTCCGGCGGGTAAACGCCCATACCGATCTTAACCAGCGTCCCGGCGATGATCCGGACCATATTGTAGAGGAAACCGCTGCCGCTGATGCGGATCGTAATCAGGTCGTCCGCCTTCGTCACGGTCAGGCTGTAGATCGTCCGCACCGTCTCCTCCGCCTGCGTCCGCACCGTACAGAAACTCTTGAAATCGTGCTCGCCGATGAGATAGGATGCCGCCTTCTGCATTTTCTCTAAATCCAGATTGAAATAGCAGAAATGGCTGTATAAGCGCTGCAGCGGCATATCGATCTTGCGGTTCAAAATCTTGTATTCATACGTTTTCACGCAGTTTACCTTGCGTGGATGAAAGGTAAGCGGCACCTCCTCCGACGCCTGGATCCGCACATCGTCCGGCAGGCGCTGGTTGAGCGCAAAGCAGATCTTATCACCCGGAATCCTGCTCTCGGTATCGAAAACAGCCACATTTCCCATCGCATGGACACCCGAATCCGTCCGGCTCGCCCCGATGACCTGGATATCCTCTTTTAAAAGAGAAGAAAGCGCCTTGTTTAACACTTCCTCGATCGTGACTCCGTTGGGCTGCAACTGCCATCCGCAGTAGGCGGTTCCATCGTAGGAGACCACCAGTTTAATTCGTCTCATGGTATCTATCCTCTAACTTCTAAACTTTTAAACTATCTTTTTCAAATGCGCCTTTTGAATAAAAAATGCGCCCTGACACATTCAAGCAATCACTCTTTTAAAACAAAATTCGAAGCGCGATCACGATTCCTAAATAAACCAGAAGGATCAGGTAAGTAACCCTGTCTCTTGCCTCATAATGCAGCGGCTTCATCTTGGTCCGCCCACTTCCGCCCCGGTAGCAGCGCGCCTCCATCGCCATCGCCAGATCCGTCGCGCGGCGGAACGCCGATACGAAAAGCGGTACCAGAATCGGGATCATGCTCTTTGCCCGCTGTACGAGATTACCAGATTCAAAATCAGCGCCTCTCGCCATCTGTGCCTTCATGATCTTATCCGTCTCCTCAATCAGGATCGGGATAAAACGCAGCGCGATCGACATCATCATCGAGATCTCATGCACCGGCACATGGAGACGGTTCAAGCATCCCAGACTCCGCTCCAAGCCGTCCGTGAGCTGGTTCGGGGTCGTCGTCAGCGTCATGACAGAGGAACCAATCACCAGATACATCAGGCGCAGACCCATGAAAACTGCCAGTCGCAAGCCCTCATGCGTCACTTTTAAGAACCCTATCTGGAAAATCACCCGTCCATTTGTCAGAAACAGGTTAAAGCTGATACTGATAAGTAACAGGAACACGATCGCCTTGAGTCCCCGCACGATAAATTTAAATGGTACGCGTGAGGCGCGAATCGCCATCGCCAGAAATACGGTCGCTACCGCATAGCAGAGCAGGTTATCTGCGAAAAATAATGAAATAATGTAGATCAGCGTTCCAAACAGCTTGGTACGCGGATCCAGCCGGTGAACCACTGATTCGACCGGATAATACTGTCCGATTGTGATATCCCGTATCATTGTTTCTCCCTCCGCTTGTTATACAGCGCCAGAATCGCCTCCCGCGCCTCTTCTACCGTCGTGATCGCGTCGTCGATCGGAATCCCGCGCTCCCGAAGTCCCTGCACCACATAAGTGATCTGCGGCGCAGCAAGACCGATCGCCTCTAACTCCTTGTAATGGCGGAATACCTCCTTCGGCGTATCGTCAAACATCTTCACGCCGTCGTTCATGACCATGATACGGTCCACGTAGCGCGCCATGTCCTCCATGCTGTGGGAAACCACCAAAATCGTCAGCCCGTGCTCCCGGTTCAGGCGCTCGATCTGACCTAAAATCTCATCGCGCCCCTGCGGATCGAGTCCCGCCGTCGGCTCGTCGAGGATCATCATCTCCGGACGCATCGCCAGTACACCCGCGATCGCGACGCGGCGTTTCTGTCCGCCGGAAAGTTCAAACGGGGACTGCTTATAAAATTTTTCATCCATGCCGACCAGCTTTAAGGCATGACGGGCACGTTTTTCCACCTCTTCCTGCGGAAGCCCCAGATTTTTCGGTCCGAAACAGACGTCTGTAAAAATATCTGCCTCAAAGAGCTGGTACTCCGGATACTGGAACACCAGCCCCACTTTACTCCGCAGATCCTTTAATTTATAACCCTGGCTGTAAATGCTGACACCCTGATACTTAATGTCGCCGCTGGTCGGCTTGATCAGACCGTTTAAATGCTGGATCAGGGTCGATTTTCCCGATCCGGTATGACCAATCAGACCGACAAATTCGCCGTCCTGAATCTCAAAACTTACGTGCTTTAATGCCCGGCGCTCTAACGCCGTGCCCTCGCCGTAGGTGTAGCACAAATCTTCTACCTGTATTGCCATCTCTATTCCTCTTTCAAAATCGGTACCAGTGCGTCCAGAAGCTCCGATTTACGAAGGATTCCATCCGGAAGCGGAATTCCCTTTTTCTGCAGCTCCCACGCAAGCTCCGTCACCTGCGGCACATCCATCCGGTATTGTTTTAGTTCCTCCACGCGGGAGAAAATCTCCTTCGGCGTGCCGTCCATCACGATATGACCGTCATCCATGACGATCACGCGGTCTGCATCGACCACCTCTTCCATATAATGGGTGATCAGCACCATCGTGATTCCTTCCGCCCGGTTTAACTCATGGACGGTGCGGATAACCTCCTTGCGTCCGTTCGGATCGAGCATCGCCGTCGGCTCATCGAGCACGATACATTCTGGTTTCATCGCCATGACGCCCGCGATCGCCACACGCTGCTTCTGTCCGCCGGACAGATGGTTCGGGGACTGCTTGCGGTACATCGTCATCCCGACTGCCTTTAAGCTCTCATCCACTCGCTTCCAGATCTCCTCGGTCGGAACTCCGATATTTTCCGGACCGAATCCGACGTCCTCTTCCACTATATTTCCTATGATCTGGTTATCCGGATTCTGAAAGACCATGCCCGCATTTTTGCGGATATCCCACAGATGCGCCTCGTCCCTCGTATCCATCTCCGATACAAAAAGCGTACCGTCGGTCGGGCTCAAAATGCCATTGATCTGCTTGGCAAATGTGGACTTGCCGGAACCATTGTGTCCCAGGATCGCCACAAAGCTGCCTTTCTCAATCTCCAGATTCACATGATCCAAGGCGCGCTTTACTTCCTCTACCTGCCCCTCTTCATCGCGTCTTATATAATCAAATACAAGATTGACCGCTTTTATGATATTCATGTATTTTTCCTCCACAGTATGTCCGCCTGACCGGACATTACCGTTCATTGTAGAAGAATTTTCCCCGGTAGTCAAGCGGTTGTTCCGAATTGTTATCCTTTTTTAAAAATAAGTTTACTTTTTGCCTACCCGCCCCAGGTACAGACTACCTATTTGATCGCATATTCCGCATAAATCTCAAAGAAATCCGCGTCATTTTTCTCGAACTCCGAGGTCAGATCCAGACTGTCCCAGAGCCCGCTGCTGTAAGAAACGGAGATCGTATTGCTGAACCGATCGTAGATCTCCTGAAAGGCGCGTTTTTTCCGCTCCTCGTAGATGCGCTCCTTGCGCGCCGCCGTCTCGTCCTCGTCGTAATCGTCCGTACATTTGAGCACATAGTACGCGTCGTCCGCATGGATCACCTGGCTGACTGCGCCCTCGGCAAGGGAAAATGCCTCTTTCTCATAGGCATCCGACTCATCGCCGCGCCCCAGCACCCGGTCACTCACCGTCAACCCCGCCTCCTCGGCACAGGACTGGAAATCGGCATCTTCCTGCGATGCCGCCCGCTGGAAGGCGTCTGCCTCGCTCTCATCCGATGTCTTTATCTGACTGACATGGATCACCTTTGCCTCACTGTCGCTGACCTCCAGCGCCACATTGTCCGTGAGCTGTCCCGCCAGCTTCTCCGCCAGACCATAATCCTCATAGATATGCTGGACATCCGCCTCCGTCACGCCCATCGAGTCGATCGCCGACTGCGGCAGACGCCCAAAATACTCGGCTGCTGCCCGGTCCATCGCCGCCCGCTCCTCTGAAGTCAGGGAAATCCCCCGGTCGGCTGCCAGCAGGTTCATGATTTTCAGCTCATCCATAAACGAACGGATCTGTTTTTTTAGATACGTTTCAAAATCATCGCCCTTTTCTCCAACTGAAACGCCCCAGATCTGATCTGTACAGACCTCCTCATAGCGTTTTTTCTCCGTCATGGCGATCACCATCACTTCCGCGCGGGAATAACCTTTTTCATTCTTCTTTCCCACCACGATCGTGCTGCCGTCCGAGCCGCATCCAGTCAAAAGCCCCAGGCTGAGCGCCAGCCCCGCAAGCAGGGCACACGCCGCCCGGTGGATATGGTTTGTCTTCCTTTTCTGTTTCTGCATGGATACTCCCTTTCTCCTGCATATTTTAGCAATTCCTGTCACATATTCTCTCTGAGCGGATGATTTATCTCAGTCGAGAAGACTCCCACCTCTTCAGGTGGTGAGTAATAGCAAATTTGTCTCAGTGGAAGCCTTGTCTCCGACTGAGATAAACGCTCCGCGAGGATGCGCAGTGATTCCGTAAAGAATATGTCAGCTTACGCTGACCAGAATCACGCGCCAAGTCTCACGGACGTTCGACTTGAATACTGTTCACACATATGACCAGCAGCGCTGCGTTCTGTCAATCCTTCCACTCTGGTTCACGGTCTGCCACCACGTTTTCTTACGGCACTTTCGGTTCCAAAAGTGCCTACCCATGAACAGTAACTTTCTTTCCATCAGCCATCCACCTCAGACCGTATGCTTGAGCAGATCCTCTATCTTCTCCGGGCAGATCCGCTTCAATTCCTGATAGAGTCTTCCGACCGGCAGCCCCATCACATTCGTGTAAGAACCGTCGATTCCGCGGATATGCGCGGCAAAGCTTCCCTGAATGCCGTATGCGCCCGCCTTGTCCATCGACTCGCCGCAGTCTACATACGCCTCGATCTCCGCATCGCTCATCGGATATACATCCACCCGCGTCTCAACCGCAAAGCAGCTCTCCCGATCCTCAGTCAGGATCGCCACGCCCGTGTATACACGGTGGCTGCGCCCCTGGATCCGTCCGATCATCTCAAGCGCCTCATCCCGATCCGCCGGTTTTCCTAAAATCTCGTCATCCACACTGACAACGGTATCGGAACCAATGATAATCCCGGAAAATGGGATTCCCGTCGTCCGTGCCTCCTCACGCACCTGCGCCATCACATCGCGCGCCTTCTGTCCCGCCAGTTCCATCACAACCTGCGCCGGTTCCGTACAGAGCGGATTTTCCTCCAAAGTGCTCGGATGAATCTCCGGTTTCAGCCCAATCCGCTCCAAAAGCTCCCTGCGGCGCGGAGACGCACTCGCCAGAATTAACCGGCAGGCAGGTTTGGTATTTTCTATGTCTCTTCTCTGTTCCATTGTTCTGTTCTCATTTCCTCAGTTTCATTTAACGCTTAGATACACGTTATCCCTATATTTATACCATCTATCAGCCAAAATGAAAAGATCCGATGTTCGTTATATGAACATCGGATCGAGAATAAATGCAATCAAAATGCCTAAAATCGCGCCTGCTGCTACCTGTATCGGCGTATGCCCCACGTATTCCTTCAATTTTTCCTGTAACACCACGCCGTCCAGCTTGAGAAAATCATCGAAAAGCAGACGGTTTAGAACTCTTGCCTGCTTTCCTGTCTCCTGCCGGACACCGATCGCGTCATACATAACAATCATCGCCAGAATAAAGCTGATGGAAAATTCAAAGCTTCCCACTCCGTACCGCAGCGCCGCCGCCGTTGCCATCGAACATACAGTGGATGAGTGAGAACTCGGCATACCGCCGGAGCCAACCAGACGCTCCGGGTTGAACGAATGGTTCAGCCCGATGTCCAGAATCGTCTTGAGCACCTGGGCGACCACCCACCCGGTCACGCCGGTCATCAGCGTCTGGTTTGATGTCAATTCCTGAAAAAAAGTCATGTTTCTCTCCTGTACTATCTTAATTCCTCTGTTTTCTTCCACACATATGCCACTGTCTCTAAATCACCCGGTCCGTCATTAATATCCTATCAGCCAGTCATACAATTCCTGATATTTTCCAGCCGATGTCTGCCAGGAAAAATCCGCCGCCATGCCGCGGTCTACGATCTTGTTCCACTCGCGCTTCTTATTATAATAGATGTATTTTGCATAGCGGATGCAGTCGAGCATCTCATGTGCATTGTAGTTAGCAAAGGAAAATCCTGTTCCGGTTCCATCGTATTCATTGTATGGCCATACAGTATCCTTGAGGCCACCCGTCTCACGCACGATCGGCACGGTTCCGTAGCGAAGCGCCATGAGCTGGCTCAGCCCACATGGTTCAAACAGCGACGGCATCAGGAATGCGTCACAGGCTGCATATACCTTATGCGACATATCTTCCGAATAATAAATATTAGCGGAAACACGATCATTGTACTTCCAGTCATAGTGGCGGAACATATTTTCATACCGTTCATCTCCGGTTCCCAGCACAACCAGCTGTACATCTTCCGTACAGATCTCATCCATCACACACTGTACCAGGTCAAGTCCCTTCTGGTCGGTCAGACGGGAGACGATACCGATCATGAACTTTTTCTCGTCCTGCGCCAGTCCCAGCTCCGCCTGCAGCGCCTTTTTATTCTTGGATTTCTCCTTGCGGAATGTCTTTGCGTTATAATTTTGTACGATCCGTTTATCTGTCTCCGGATTAAATTCATCGTAATCAATACCATTTAAGATACCGCGCAGACTGTTGCTTCTCGCACGCATCAGACCGTCCAGTCCCTCGCCGTAGAACGGAGTCTTAATCTCCTCCGCGTAGGTGTTGCTGACCGTCGTGATCGCATCCGCGTATACGATGCCGCCTTTTAACATATTGCCGTCTTTGTAAGCTTCCAGCTTATCCGGTGTAAAATAGTAGTCCGGCAGCTCAGAGAAATGCTGGATTGTCTTCACATCCCACACACCCTGGAATTTCAGGTTGTGGATCGTCATGACGGACTTGATATCCCGGAAGAACTCGCCGCCGTGGAATTTGTCCTTGAGATGCACCGGGATAAGTCCCGTCTGCCAGTCGTGGCAGTGGATGACATCCGGCTTGAAGCCGATCACCGGCAGGGATGAGAGAGCCGCCTTGCAGAAGAAAGAAAACTTCTCCAGATCGTAATACCAGTCCCCATACGGGCGATCACCCCAGAAATAACTCTCATTATCAATAAAATAGAAGGTCACGCCCTCATATTCATATTCCAGGATGCCCACATACCGGTTCTGTCCCAGATAATCCATATAAAAATGGTTCACATACTTCATTTCATTGCGGAATGACTCTTTGATGCACAGATACTTCGGGATCATGACACGCACATCAAAATACTGCTTATCAAAACATTTTGGAAGGGATCCGACAACGTCTGCCAAACCTCCTGTTTTGATAAATGGAACCGCCTCCGATGCAATAAACAGAATATTCTTCATAGCTACTACCTCCCAACCGTGCCCGCTCGCGATCTGGCACCCTATTAAAATTATTATACAATAGAATCAGGGAATTAGAAAGTAGGCGACAGAGAAAAAAATCGGGAAATATATGACAAATAGTTCCGATTTGCAGACTGTATTTTCTGAATTGGATATTTTGCATAGTACCGGATGAATTATAAATTTTACCGCATGAAAAAGAATGTGCCTTGGCACATTCTCGCGCCGAGCGCGGTCGCTTGCGACATGTTTCTGCTTCGCGCGAGTGCGCATCCTCGCGGAGCGTTTTTTTGTTTCATAGGACGCAATTTCCTATGAAACAAAAATAAAAGACGGAGCCGAAAAGAAAATTATGTTTTCTCTTCGGCCCCGGCTTTTGTATAATCAGGGATTGATCTCCCTGTATTTCTTCATCGTCCGCGCAAACAGCTCGCCGTTGGACGGCGGCGTGTACGTGATCGCATTGGCTCCTGCCTCGATCGTCTCCAAAATCGATTCATTAGTCGGTCCTCCGGTCGCGATAATGGCAACGTCCGGATACTCCTTCCGGATCTCGGCTACCATCGATGCGGTGGCGGCAGCGCCTGATACATTTAAAATATCGGCTCCCGCCTCCAGTTTGCGGCGGACATCCGTGTGAACCGAAGCAATCGTCGCAATGACCGGAATGTCAACCACCCGCTTGATCTCCGTGATGACCTCATCCGCGATCGGCGCATTGACCACTACACCGTAGGCTCCCTGATGTTCTGCCTGAAGCGCCAGACGGACGGAACGCTTTCCTCCGGTCAGACCGCCGCCGACCCCGACAAACACCGGCACATCCGAGATGCTGATGATCGACTGTGAGATAGCTGCCTGCGGAGTAAACGGATAAACTGCGATGATCGCATCCGCGTTGATATTTTTGATGATTGCCACATCCGTTGAGAAGGCGATCGATTTGATACGCTTTCCAAAGATGCGGATTCCTGAACATTCACTGATACAATACGGACACATAATCGTGTGATCCCGCAGGGTTCCATTGTACGCCGGTACTTTTTTTTTCATAGGCAATTCTCCGTTCTTTTAGCTGCTTTCCTGACCTCTCTGTCCAGCTGTTTTATACAGGGGCAGTTTTTCAGTCCTGCATCTTTTATTTCCCCTTTATCTTATCATACACACATTTACCCATGCAATCAGTCACTTTCATAAATGTGTTACAATCGTGTTAAAAAGGCTTACAGCACTTTCGGCTCCAAAAAGCACCGCACGATTTTATACATCCCGCTTATAATCCAGGCAAATCTTGTCAACAATCAATGCGATAAATTCCGAATTGGTCGGCTTTCCTTTCCCTGTGCTGACGGTATATCCAAATAGATCGTTGATCGTGTCCATCTTGCCGCGGCTCCATGCGACCTCAATCGCGTGGCGGATTGCCCGCTCGACACGGCTTGAAGTGGTCTGGCGCTTCTTGGCGATGGTCGGGTACAGGATTTTCGTCACAGAACCGAGCATTTCTTTATCACTGACTGACAAAATAATCGCATCCCGCAGGTACTGATATCCCTTAATATGAGCCGGAATCCCAATCTCATGCAGAATCTGCGTCACATCGCTCTCCAGATTCTGTCTTTCATATTCCGCCGACACCATATACGGCTCCACCTTCCGGTTGCCCGCCAGGGTCGAAGCGCGGTTCCTGTAATTCTTCAGGCGATGTACCTTGTCTAAAACCGCCTCCTTCGAAAATGGCTTTACTATGTAATAACAGGCGCCCATCCGAAAAGCATCCGCTGTCAGATTCTCGCTGCTCGCAGCTGTAATCATAACAAAGGAAGTGTCAGCTGAACAGTCTTGATTTGTCTTGATGCGCTCCATAACCGAAATTCCATCCATTCCCGGCATCACTACGTCCAGAAATACAATATCCGGCTTTGTCTTTACGATCATATTATAGGCATCGGTTCCGTTTTCCGCTTTTCCGACCACCTGAATCTCCTTATCACTTTCCAGTATATTTCCAAGCATATCCAATGCCTGACGATTATCCTCTGCGATCGCAATCTTCATTTCTGCCATAATATTCTCCTCCTCGGCACCTGTGATGATTAAAATAATTATAAATTCTTTTTTTAACAAGTTTCAACTCGTTTTGATCGCGCAGTTCGACACTCAACGCTCATTTTGTCTATCAATTCTTTTGATGCAAAATAAATTACACAAGATGCAAACTATATATAAGCATGTATTGTAGCTAACCGTATCTGTTAAGATTCCGCTATAAACCTTCTACCGCCCAGCCGCCATACGCCTATCTAACGATCCCTTATCACCACGTTTTACCGATTCCGGTCGAAAGACACACAAAATACACGCAATTAAAAAGCCTCCACGACCGGTTTCTGAACATGAAAATTCCATCTTTGCAGATCAAGTTTCGATAAATTCCTATAAAAAAACAGAGTTACGCCATAGCCATACAACTATAACATACTCTGTTATCGTGTTAATGCAACTGGCTGCCATTTTACAGGCCCTATAGCTTTGCGTCGCAGCTTTTCAACTGTTTTGCCAAATATGTAATTTGCTCTATTATATACGCTTTTTTTATATCCTGTCAATAAAGAGAGCAAAAACTTTGTACTTTGCATGTTACTGTTCACACACGTGTGCCCAGCAACAGGATTTTGCCGATGCTGCGTATTCAAAATCGGCAAAATCTGCTGCCAGAACTGTATCATATGGAATTTTCAGTCCAGAAAATTCCCACCCGTAAACAGTTACTTTGCATCCAGATTCAATGTCCCAGCATATTCTCCACCAGAATCCCATACCCACGCGTCGAATCCTGAATAAAAACGTGCGTAACTGCTCCGATGAGTTTTCCGTTCTGGATGATGGGGCTGCCGCTCATGCCCTGGACGATCCCGCCGGTCAAGGACAGAAGTTCCGGATCGGTTACGCGGATGACCATATCCTTGTTGTGGCGGTTGGAGGAATGGTCTATTTTCTGAATCTCAATCTCGTAGTCTTTCAATTCCCCGGACACGCTGCTGCGGATGCAGGCACGGCCTTTTTTGACGTCCTGACGGTAACCGATCGGAATTGCAGGGTTCTTTACCCGACTTAAAAAGCGCGGATTTGCCGTCCCGAAAATGCCCTGATCCGTATTAGCCTCCACACTTCCCAGCCGCGACTGATTTCCATAGTAAATAACGCCCGACATCACGCCCGGCTTTCCGAAACTTCCCTTCTCCACACCCAGAATCTCCGTATCGTATAGTTCGCCGCCGGAGGTCTGCACCAGAAGTCCCGTGTCGCCGTCGCTGATACCGTGTCCCAGCGCTCCAAACGCGCCGTTAGCACATACATAGGTCATCGTACCGATGCCCTGCGTATCGTCGCGGATCCACAGCCCCAGCTTATAGTCTCCCTCCTGCGTCTGTACCGGCGTCATCTGTACATCCATCGTCTCTCCCTCGCGGCGCACTGAAAGTGTCAGAGCCATATTTCCCGCTTCCTTGACCGCCCGTATCATATCTTTCTTGTCCGTCGCCGGCGTCCCGTTGATTGCCTCGATATAGTCTCCAGAACGCAGGATCCCGTCCGCCGGATCCATCACTTCCCCCGTCTGTGCCGTCACCCTTCCGGTTCCGATCACCATCAGTCCATCGGATTTCATGTAAATACCCACCGGCAGCCCACAGGGAACCGCATACTGGACGTCCGACACATCTACCTCGATATCCTTTAATTTCCATATTCCAAAGAGTTTGAGACTTAAACGGTACGTTCCCTCCTGTTCAGAATAGATGGAAAAGGGCTGGTTGAGCTGCAGATGGATCTGGTCGGACGGAATTTTAGAGCTGCCGTTTAGAAGCACCTCCTCGCTCTCACTTTCCAGCAATGCCCGAAACGGCAGCCCAAAGCGAACTTGCTCCTGCCGGTCCACCACCACATTGATGCGGTCGGGAACCGCGTTCTTCACATATTGATAAGACACGCCGGCAAGCGCAATGACCCCCGCACCAAAGATTATCAGCAGAACACGGCGAAGTTTTTCCTTCCGACTTATTGTTTTCCACATACCAGAGTTTTTTCGCACGGTTTTTCCTCCTTCTACTCCTATGTACCTCCCCCGTTCCGTAGATTACGCACTGCGGCGAATCTCAACGAAATGCAGATGTACACTCTGTTTGAATCCAAGAACTTGTTCGATAAAATCGTTTAATCCTAGTATGCGGAAAACCGTAAAATTCAGTCTGCTATTTTTGCGCCATTCTTTCTATTTTTTTCATTCAAGTGTTATTAAAACCCTGACTTTTTCTCAAGGTAAATGGAAAACCTGAAAAATTCCATTCTAACGTCAAAAAACCCGGTTCAGAAGACAGATTTCTCTGTCTCCCAAACCGGGGGTATAAAATCATCTTACGATTCAAAACTTGCGTAAAAGAACGAAAATTTGATACAACTTAAACAAACGAATCTATCTAAATTATACCAGCTCTAACAGAACTTCCATAGCGCCGTCGCCCTTACGCTGACCGATCTTAACGATACGGCTGTAACCACCATTGCGGTTAGCGTACTTCGGTGCAAGCTCATCAAACAGCTTAGCCGGCATATCTACCTTCTTAGTGTTTTTCTTCTTGCCTGCTCTTGCAGTCGGAACGTCTGTTACATCGTAGAGAACCTTCAGCATCTGTCTTCTAGCGTGAAGTCTGGAAGCTTTATCTTTCTTGATCTCTTTCTCTACTTCGTCGTAAACGGTAACTTTCTTGCCGTCAACAACTTCTTTTACTCTCTTGCCGTTCTCGTCTTTGCGAGCTACCTTAGCGGTAACTTTAACGGTCTCGAAGTTATCTTTCTCTTTTACTGCCAGAGCGATCAGACCCTCAGCGATCTTCTTCACTTCTTTTGCTCTTGCCTCAGTGGTAACGATCTTGCCGTTGAATAACAGTGCGGTTACCAGGCTGCGCAGCATTGCTTTTCTCTGACTGGAAGTTCTTCCAAGTTTTCTATATCCTGCCATGATTCTTTCTCCTCCATTTGCGGAAGCCGGCACTCATGCCCTTTGGACTTACTGAATGTCTGCTATATAAAATATAATTGTTTGATGGTTATGCAGGGACCTGTGCCATTCGGACTTACCCGTCCCCGTATCTGCATGAAAGGGACGCACTGCAAAGCACGTCCACCCACGCGGTATCTTAAGCCTCTTCGCTCGGGTTGAGCTGCAGGCCTAATTCTTTCAGTTTTGCAAGAACCTCTTCCAGGGATTTGCGGCCCAGATTTCTGACTTTCATCATATCTTCCGGTGTGCGGTTGCACAGCTCCTCCACTGTATTGATTCCGGCTCTCTTTAAACAGTTGTAAGAACGAACGGATAACTCCAGCTCGTCGATGTTCATCTCAAGCACTTTCTCTTTCTCGTTGTCTTCCTTCTCTACCATAACCTCTGCGGTCTTGGCATTCTCGGAAAGGTCAATGAAGAGGTTCAGATGCTCGCTCAGAACCTTTGCTGCCAGGCTGACAGCTTCGTCTGGTGCCAGCGTTCCATTTGTGTATACATCTAATGTCAGCTTATCATAATCTGTCACCTGACCCACACGGGTGTTCTCAACGGTCATATTGACACGCTCCACCGGTGTGTAGATAGAATCAACAGCCAGAACTCCGATCGGAAGATCTTCACTCTTGTTCTTATCTGCGCTGATGTAGCCGCGGCCCTTCGTGATCGTCAGCTCCATGTAGAATTTGCTGTCCGCGCCGCCGCTTAATGTAGCGATGACCTGGTCCGGATTCAAAATCTCAATGTCAGAATCAGCGTGAATGTCAGCTGCTGTGATGACGCCTTCGCCCTCGAACTCGATATAAGCCGTCTTCGGCTCATTCGTCTCGCTGCTGTTTTTGATCGCCAGACTCTTGATGTTCATGATAATTTCAGTTACATCCTCTTTTACACCAGGGATAGAACTGAACTCATGCAAAACGCCGTCGATTTTCACTTGACTTACTGCTGCACCAGGCAAAGAGGAAAGCATAATTCTTCTTAAAGAATTGCCTAATGTGGTACCATAGCCTCTTTCCAGCGGTTCAACCACAAATTTGCCATATCTTTTGTCTTCGGAAATCTCAGCAATTTCAATTTTTGGTTTTTCAAAATCGAACACGATAGCCCCTCCTTTTGGGAACATTTTTGAGGGTCTGCCATACTCTTGTAGTCTCGGAATCTCCCAAGCAGCTGCCAAAGCAGGTACATGGGAGATTCTGGACTAACATAATAGTAATACTTCTTATTATTTGGAGTACAGCTCGACGATAAGCACTTCGTTTACAGGAACGTCAATTTCGTCTCTGCTCGGTAACTCTTTAACAGTACCTTTCAGGTTCTCAGCGTCAACTTCCAGCCATGCCGGTACCATTCTTCCGCCGGTTACCTCAGCGATATCTTTATATCTCTGTGAAGATTTGTACTTCTCTTTGATCTCGATTACATCGCCAGCCTTAACTAAGTAGGACGGGATGTTTACGCTCTTGCCGTTTACGAGAACGTGCTTGTGATCTACGATCTGACGTGTCTCTTTTCTTGTACGGCCAAAGCCCATTCTGAATAATACATTATCCAGTCTGCACTCCAGAAGGATCATCAGGTTAGCACCAACCTGACCATTCATTCTGGATGCTTTTGCATAGTAATTTCTAAACGGTTTCTCTAACACACCGTAGATGAATTTTGCTTTCTGCTTCTCTCTCAGCTGGAGTGCATACTCGCTCATCTTTCTGTTGGCTCTCGTTAATTTTCTCGTTGATTTCTTGTCGATTCCTAAATAAACCGGATCAAGGTCAAGAGATCTACATCTTTTAAGTACAGGAACTCTATCTACTGCCACTTTACTTGCACCTCCTAATTAGACTCTTCTACGTTTCGGCGGACGGCATCCGTTATGCGGAACCGGAGTTACGTCCTTAATGCTTGTTACTTCCAGACCACATGCCTGAAGAGCACGGATTGCTGCTTCACGACCTGATCCCGGACCTTTTACCATAACGTCTACAGACTTTAAGCCATGGATAAGAGCTGCCTTCGTTGCAGTTTCTGCAGCCATCTGAGCCGCATATGGAGTAGATTTCCTTGAACCTCTAAATCCCAGACCGCCTGCACTTGCCCATGATAAGGCATTACCCTGTGCATCTGTTAAAGTAACGATTGTGTTATTAAAAGATGACTGGATGTGCGCCTGTCCGCGTTCAACGTTTTTCTTTACACGCTTTTTTGTCACTTTCTTGCCAGTGGACACTTTTTTAGCCATTTTAAACTAACCTACTTTCTCAAATATTGAATCCTGTTGCTAAACCTAACCTGATTCAGTTTCCTTGTTACTTAATTATTTCTTCTTGTTTGCTACTGTCTTTCTCGGACCCTTACGAGTTCTAGCGTTGGTCTTTGTCTTCTGACCACGAACCGGAAGGCTCTTTCTATGACGGATGCCTCTGTAGCATCCAATCTCCTGCAGTCTCTTGATGTTCATAGCGATCTCTCTTCTCAGATCACCCTCAACCACCTGACTGTCAGCGATGATTGCCGCAAGCTTCTTAACTTCGTCGTCAGTTAAGTCCTTAACACGAGTGTCAGGATTAACTTCAGCTTCGGCCAGGATACGGGCTGCACTTGCTCTACCGATACCGTAGATGTAAGTCAAGCCGATCTCTACGCGTTTCTCTCTTGGTAAATCGACACCTGAAATACGAGCCATGTGTGTAGTACACCTCCATTAGTTTTTCTTACTTCTTCGTTGATAATGTATAAATTTGCTTAAACTACTGAACAACTCATCCGAGTGGTTCATAATAGAAAGCCGCGCGAAAAAATAGGTGCTAAATCAAATTAGCCCTGTCTTTGTTTGTGCTTCGGATTCTCACAGATTACTCTGATACTGCCTTTTCTCTTGATGATCTTGCACTTTTCGCAAATTGGTTTAACCGATGATCTAACCTTCACAGCAATTCTCCTTTCCGTAATAGTCCGTCCAATCTCGGACATACAATTTTTTATAACCTATTGCAGTCCTGTGTCGGACTTACAGGTACAACAGACTCGTTCCATCCCCCTGCCGTGAGAGGACAAAAGGGCGGATCTTACCTGATGCTTCAACAAAGTTCGCTAAAGCATTATAACATTTAAAATCCTATAATGCAAGCGAAATTTACACTTCTCTCAATATTTTTATTGAGAAAAATGGATTGGTCTTTATTTATCTCTCCAAATGATTCTTCCCTTAGAGAGATCGTATGGCGACATTTCCATTGTAACCTTATCGCCCGGCAGAATACGAATGTAGTTCATACGGAGTTTTCCGCTGATCGTAGCAAGTACGATGTGTCCGTTTTCCAGTTCTACCTTAAACATAGCGTTCGGCAGCTTCTCTGCTACTACGCCCTCAATCTCAATTACATCTGCTTTCGACATTCTATATACCTCCCTGCAATGATTTCTGAATGAAATAGCGGATCGCTTCATCCTGGACTGCCGCGCCGTCCGCAAACTGGGCTGCCAGCGCCTCATCCCGCTTGTGGGAAAACTGCACGTGCTTTCTCTTCTTGCGTTTCGGCTTGGCGGCAGTTTTGGTGCGTCCGTCTGCCAGATACACATAGTGTGCATCTTCTCTGACTATGATATAATAATTGCCTTTGTCGTGACCCGCAAGTGAGCGGACCAGACAGGCCATTCCATATTCCGTCATTCTGATCTCCGTTTCTGCTTAGACAGACACTTTCTAAAAAACATCGCTGCTGATTGACGCAGCTCCAGCAGATACGCTGCCATTTCTCCCACTTTGCCAGAAACATCCAAAAAACATGCAGGTTTGTCTGAAACAAACGATTTTTGTCCATTTCACAAAGTGCAACCAGTTTGGAGAAACAACCAGTGGCAGCCAGCTGAAGCCAGCCAAATCAACGCTTCGAATTTCACAAAAGGTTCTTTCCTATTTTCTATCTATAACGACAGAATCTCAGGCTCATTTTCTGTAATTAGAATCGTATTTTCATAATGAGCAGCCCAGCCGCCGTCTTCCGTCATGACAGTCCAGTCATCATCGAGCCAGACTACTTCGTAGCTGCCCTCGGTGATCATCGGCTCGATCGCGAGCGTCATGCCGGGCTGTAAGAGAATTCCTTTTCTTTTTCTTGCAAAATTCGGAATCTCCGGATCCTCATGCAGATGGGAACCAATTCCATGGCCTACCAGATCTCTGACAACACCAAAGCCGAAGCTTTCAGCATATTTCTGAATGGCTGCAGAGATGTCATTGAGATGATTGCCAGCTTTGGCAAATTTAATTCCCTCAAAGAAGCTCTGTCTGGTAACTTCAATCAGTTTTTTGGCATCATCGTCGATCTCTCCGATGCCGTAAGTCCGGGCTGCGTCTGAGTGGTATCCTTTGTAGATCACTCCTGCATCCAGACTGACGATGTCTCCCTCATCGAGGAAATGTTCCTTGTGCGGGATTCCATGTACAACCTCATCATTGACAGAGACGCAGATCGATGCGGGATAGCCGTTGTAATTTTTGAACGAGGGAATGCAGCCGTAACTCCGGATGATTTCCTCTCCCATATGATCAATATCCCAGGTGGACATGCCCGGCCGAAGATTCTTCGCCAGTTCCTCATGCGTTTTGGCGAGAATTCTTCCCGCCTCACGCATCAGTTCAATCTCCCTGGGAGATTTTATCGTCACTGCCATGTTTTAAGCTCCCAAAATATCCGTAATGTTCTTGAATACGTCTTCCATGGTCTGTGTACCGTCTACCGTATGAAGAACGCCCTTCTTCTCATAGTACTCGATCAGCGGGTGTGTCTGGTCATGGTATATTTCCAGACGTTTCTGTACAGTCTCCGGCTTGTCATCATCACGAAGCACCAGCTCAGAACCGCACTTGTCGCAGATTCCTTCTTTTTTCGGTGCTGCGAACTGGATGTGGTAGGTAGCGCCGCACTTTAAGCACGCACGGCGTCCTGCCATGCGGTTTACGATGTTTGCATCCGGCACATCTACGTTGAGCGCGAAATCAATCGCCTCGCCGTTTGCTGCCAGCGCCTCTGTCAGACTCTCTGCCTGCGGGATCGTTCTTGGGAATCCATCCAGAATATAGCCGTTCTTGCAGTCAGCCTCATGGATCCGGTCAAGAAGCATGCCGATCGTTACCTCGTCCGGTACTAAAAGCCCCTGATCGATGAACGATTTTGCTTTTTTACCAAGCTCTGTGCCTGCCTTGATATTGGAACGGAAAATATCTCCGGTAGAAATGTGCGGAATGCCGTATTTTTCTGCAATTCTCTGAGCCTGTGTTCCTTTTCCGGCTCCCGGTGCTCCTAACATAACAATCTTCATAATGGTTACAATCTCCCTATATACAACAGAATCGCCTCCAGGCAGGAGCTGTCTCCGGCCACCTCCAGCCGTAAAGTAAGCAAGCTCCCGCCCAGAAAGCGAGTTGTCTTAGTCGTTTAAGAATCCTTTATAGTTGCGAACCAGCATCTGTGATTCGACTGCTTTGATTGTCTCAAGTACTACACCTACGATAATGATAAGAGAAGTACCTCCGAAGGAGAGACGGCTCACTGAGAACAGTCCAGAGACAATAATCGGAACCAGGCAGACAATGATCAGTCCGCAGGCACCAATCAGTATAATATACTCCAGAATTCCATCCAGGTAATCGGATGTTGGCTTTCCTGGACGAATGCCCGGGATGAAGCCGCCGGATTTCTTCATGTTGTTTGCTACTTCAAGCGGGTTGAATGTAATGGATGTGTAGAAATACGCAAACACAATAATCAACGCGATGTAGACAATTAAACCAACTGAATAAGCCGGACGCTCTGGATTAAACCAGGAGCTGGAATTCAGAGCCAGAAGAATCTTTCCTCCGATGGTGTCATAATTAACCTGGAAAAATCCAGCAATTACCACCGGGAAAGACATCAGGGATGAAGCAAAGATAACAGGAATAACGCCTGCTGTATTTACTTTTAACGGGATGCTTGTGGACTGACCGCCAACCATCTTACGTCCCTGCATCTTTTTAGAATACTGAACCGGAATTCTCCGCTCTGCATCCTGTAAAATGATAACAAATACAACCATCGCTACGATAACCGCTGCGATAATCACGGCTGTTACAACTGCAACCGCCACGATCTTGCCCTGCAGGAAACGCTCATAGAGCGTAATCATATCACTTGGCATGGTTGAAATGATATTGAACAGAAGTACGATAGAAATACCGTTTCCGACACCGTTTTCGGTGATTCTCTCACCAATCCACATCAGCATAGCACTTCCGGCTGTCATTGTCACGATTGCAACAATTACATTCATGGCAGTAAAGTTTACTAAAAGACCCTTTCCGCCAAAACCGATTGCCATGGCGATGGACTGCATCAGCGCCAGTGCAACTGTCAGGTAACGCGTATATTCCGCAATCTTCTTTCTTCCGTCTTCGCCTTCCTGCTGCATCTCCTCCAGTTTCGGAATTGCAATGGTCAAAAGCTGCATAATGATGGAAGATGTGATGTACGGGGTAATACTCAATGCGAATACCGACATGTTCGTAAACGAACCGCCGGTAATCGTATTAAAGAAACCAAACGCATCATTGGACTGTCTTGCGAACAGTTCCTGAAAGAATGTTGTATTTACTCCGGGAATCGGCAGCTGTGATCCGATACGGGTCACAACCAGCATAAAGAATGTATAGAGGAGTTTTTCTCTGACCTCTTTAATCTTAAATGCATTCTGGAGTGTTTTTAACATATTAGATCACCTCGCAGGTTCCGCCAACGGCTTCGATCTTCGCTTTCGCGCCTTCACTTACCGCATCAACCTTCACGTTCAGCTTTTTGGTCAGCTCGCCGTTGCCGAGGATCTTAACGCCGTCACGCGGGTTCTTTACGATGCCTGCTTCGATTAATGTTTCAACCGTAACAACTGTGTCGTTCTCGAATCTCTCAAGAGCGCTTACGTTGATACCAACGATGGTCTTAGAATTTCTGTTTGTGAAGCCTCTCTTCGGGAGACGTCTATATAACGGCATCTGACCGCCTTCAAATCCTGGTCTCGGAGCGCCGGAACGAGCTTTCTGTCCCTTATGTCCCTTACCAGCAGTCTTACCGTTGCCTGATGCGTGACCACGACCTCTTCTGAAGCTGTCGCTGTGCTTAGAGCCTACCGCCGGCTTTAAATTGGATAAATCCATGACTGCACCTCCTTGCAAATATCTTAGATTTCCTCTACTTTAACTAAATGTCTAACATTCTGGATCATGCCTCTGATAGCGGCGTTGTCCGGCTGCTCAACTGTCTTGCCAGTCTTGTTTAAACCAAGAGCTGCAACTGTTGCTTTCTGCTTCGGGATAGCGCCAATAGGAGACTTAACCAATGTGATTTTTAATTTCTCTGCCATTTTTATCTCCTCCTATTAGTTCAGAATTTCTTCTACAGACTTACCGCGAAGTTTTGCAACCTCTTCCGGAGTCTTTAAAGAACCTAAGCCTGCCAGGGTAGCAAGAACTACGTTTGCCTTGTTGTTAGAACCAAGGGATTTTGTACGGATGTTCTTGTAACCAGCCAGATCCAGTACGGCACGAGCCGGACCACCAGCGATAATACCGGTACCTTCCGGAGCCTTCTTCAGAAGTACGTTAGCGCTTCCGAATTTGCCGAGGAAATCGTGCGGGATGCTATTGTTCTCATCGAACGGAACCTCCATCAGGTTTCTGGCAGCTGCCTCTTTGCCCTTGCGGATTGCTTCCGGAACCTCAGCAGCTTTTCCCATACCAGCACCAACGTGGCCGTTTTTATCTCCAACTACTACTAAAGCGGAAAAACGCATTGTACGTCCGCCCTTAACGGTCTTGGATACACGTTTGATTGCCACTACAGTATCCTCTAACTCGAACTGGTTGGCATCAATTTTTGTACGTTTCATGTGTATGTTCTCCTTCCTACTAGAATTCCAGACCAGCCTCGCGGGCTGCATCTGCTAATGCCTGAACTTTTCCGTGGTAAATAAATCCGCCTCTATCGAAGACAACTTCTTTAATACCTTTTTCAAGCGCTCTCTTAGCGATTACAGTTCCAACGTGAGCTGCTGCTGCAACATCGTTCGTCTTCTCCAGTTCAGCTTTAACTTCCTTCTCGGCAGTGGAAGCTGCTACTAAAGTTTTTCCAACTGTATCATCAATGATCTGAGCATACATATGATTATTACTTCTAAACACTGCTAAACGCGGTCTCTCGGCTGTGCCAGAAAAACGGTTGCGTAATCTAACGTGTTTTTTAACGCGAATATCGCTTCTTGACTGTTTGCTAACCATCTTCACACTCTCCTTAATTATTTCTTACCAGTCTTACCAACTTTACGTCTGATAACCTCATCGGCATACTTAATACCTTTGCCCTTGTACGGCTCAGGTCTTCTCTTATCCCGAATCTCAGCTGCATACTGGCCAACTTTTTCTTTGCTGATACCTTTAACAGTGATCTTGTTCTGTCCTTCCAGAACAGTCTCAATGCCTTCCGGATCTTCCATCTCTACCGGATGGGAATAACCAAGGCTGAGAACCAGTTTCTTGCCCTGCTTCGCTGCTCTGTAACCAACACCGTTAACTTCCAGGACTTTCTCATAGCCTTCTGTTACACCGTGAATCATGTTGTTAATTAAGGTTCTTGTCAGACCGTGTAAAGATTTCATTTTCTTTAAGTCGTTCGGTCTGGTAACTACGATATGACCATCCTCTTCTTTGATGTTCATCTCAACCGGGAGTTCTCTCTCAAGAGTTCCCTTCGGACCTTTTACAGTCACTAAATTGTTCTCTGCGATTGTTACGGTTACGCCCGCCGGAATCGCAACTGGCATTCTTCCGATACGTGACATGCCTTTTACCTCCTACTTAGATTTTCGGAGAAGCCTGAGCGGCTTCTCTGTTTTCAGTTGTATCTATACCTTGTCTAAACCGATGATGATGCTTTCGGCTTACCAAACAAATGCAAGAACTTCTCCGCCTACGCCGAGTTCTCTTGCCTGCTTGTCAGTGATAACGCCCTGGTTGGTGGAGATGATAGCTACACCTAAACCGCCCAGTACCTTCGGCATATCTTCCTTGTTTGCGTAGATACGCAGACCCGGTTTGGAAATTCTCTTGATGCCGGAGATGATTTTCTCGTTTTTGTCTTTACCGTACTTTAAGGTAATACGGATAGTCTTGAAATTGCCGTCCTCAACAACGTCATATTTCTTGATGAAACCTTCCTTTACCAGGATGTCAGCGATTGCTAATTTCATCTTGGAATACGGAACATCTACTGTATCATGTTTTGCAGTGTTAGCATTACGGATTCTTGTAAGCATATCTGCAATCGGATCGCTCATTGTCATTTTGAGTGTGCCTCCTTATAATTTGACTACCACTTACTGTAAGTGGGTTTCGGTGGGTTTTGGGAACACTAGGATGTGTCCTCTATAATATAGGCATCGTCCACTCGACTAAGCTCGTCTATCGTCTTCGACTCTGACTCACTAAGTCTCGGGACGGGCTTTCGCACTAGATTCGAAACTACCTCATCAAGTGCTCAATGCCTACCAGCTTGCTTTCTTTACGCCCGGAATTTCGCCCTTGTAAGCTAATTCACGGAAGCAAACTCTGCAGATGCCGTATTTTCTTAAATATGCATGCGGACGACCGCAGATTCTGCAGCGGTTATATTCTCTGGTGGAGAATTTTGCCGGACGCTGCTGTTTAATCTTCATTGAAGTTTTAGCCATGATAAATCCTCCTATTATTTAGCAAATGGCATGTTGAACTGAGTTAACAGCTCACGTGCTTCTTCGTCGGTCTTAGCAGTGGTAACGAAGATGATATCCATACCTCTTACCTTATCTACTTTATCGTACTCGATCTCCGGGAAGATAAGCTGCTCTTTGATACCCAGAGCGTAGTTGCCTCTGCCGTCAAATGCGTTCGGATTTACACCGCGGAAGTCTCTTACTCGCGGAAGAGCCAGGTTGATCAGACGATCAGCGAACTCATACATCTTCTCGCCACGCAGGGTAACTTTACAGCCGATAGCCATACCCTCTCTAAGTTTGAAGTTAGCGACTGATTTTTTCGCTTTTGTAAGAACTGCCTTCTGGCCAGTGATGATTTCCATATCTCTTACAGCAGAGTCCAGAACTTTAGCATTTTCTTTTGCCTCGCCAACGCCCATGTTGATAACAATCTTGTCCAGCTTCGGCACTTCCATGATATTTTTATATCCGAATTTTTTGATCATAGCGTCTACGATTTCGCTCTGATACATTTCTTTTAATCTAGCCAATTTTAACGTTCCTCCTCTCTGTATTAGTCAATTACTTTACCGGTTGCCTTAGCAACGCGGACTTTCTTGCCGTCTTCTACTTTGAAGCCAACTCTCGTAGCCTTGCCATCCACTACCAGCATAACGTTGGAAATGTCAAGCGCGCCTTCCTGATGGATGATGCCGCCCTGCTGATTAGCTGCAGACGGTTTGGTATGCTTTGTTACCATGTTGCATCCCTCAACCAGGACTGTATTCTTCTTTACATTAACGGAAAGAACTTTTCCGGTTTTGTCTTTGTCTTTACCTGTGATAACCTTTACCAGGTCGCCTTTTTTAATTTTATGCACAGCTGACACCTCCTACAGTACTTCCGGAGCCAGGGAAACAATCTTCATAAACTGTTTCTCACGAAGCTCTCTGGCAACCGGCCCAAAAATACGGGTTCCTCTCGGGTTCTTGTCGTCTTTGATGATAACGGCTGCGTTCTCATCAAATTTGATGTAGGAACCATCTTTACGGCGTGCGCCCTTAACGGTACGTACAACAACGGCCTTCACTACATCGCCTTTCTTTACAACACCGCCTGGCGTTGCATCTTTAACGCTGGCAACGATTACATCGCCAATATTTGCATATCTTCTAGTAGAGCCGCCCATAACGCGGATACAGAGTAATTCTTTCGCACCGGTATTGTCGGCAACCTTTAATCTGGTCTCCTGCTGAATCATGCCCAATACTCCTTTCTGATTTAGAAATTATCTCGCTTTCTCGATAATTTCGACGAGTCTCCATCTCTTATCCTTGGATAACGGTCTTGTTTCCATTACCTTTACAGTATCACCGATACCGCACTCGTTGTTCTCGTCGTGTGCTTTTAATTTATAAGTTCTCTTAACAATCTTACCGATTAAAGGATGTTTTACGTGGTTTTCGATAGCAACTACGATTGTTTTGTCCATCTTGTTGCTTACTACCTTACCGGTACGTGTTTTTCTAAGATTTCTTTCCACGGTAGATATCTCCTTTCCTATTTTAGGAATCTATGATAATTAGTTCGCTTTCTCTGTAATAACAGTCTGAATACGAGCGATGTTTCTGCGAACTTCTTTAATTCTGCTTGTATTATCCAGCTGGTTGGTAGCGTTCTGGAATCTTAAGTTGAAGAGTTCCTTCTTAGCAGCTACTAATTCTTCGTTTAATTCTGCAGATGTCTTAGCTTTTAAATCTTCTACATACTTATTAATTTTCACTGTTATCACCGCCTTCTAAATCTGCTTTAGAAGCAATCTTGCACTTGCACGGAAGTTTGTGCATAGCAAGACGAAGCGCTTCTCTCGCTGTCTCCTCTGGTACACCCGCGATCTCGAACATTACGCGGCCTGGTTTTACTACTGCTACCCAGTACTCAAGTGCGCCTTTACCGGAACCCATACGAGTCTCAGCCGGTTTAGCAGTTACTGGTTTATCCGGGAAAATCTTAATCCAAACTTTACCACCACGTTTGATGTAACGGGTCATGGCAACACGGGCTGCCTCGATCTGGTTGGATTTGATCCAGCACGGTTCTGTAGCGACTAAACCGTACTCACCGTAGTTGATTACATTTCCTCTAAGCGCCTTGCCGGCCATGGTACCACGGAACTGTTTACGACGCTTTACTCTTTTCGGCATTAACATTATTTATCGCTCCCTTCCTTATTTCCTTTCGCAGGAAGTACCTCGCCTTTGTAGATCCAAACCTTAACACCGGTCTTGCCGTATGTTGTGTTTGCCTCAGCGAAACCGTAGTCAATATCTGCTCTTAATGTCTGAAGCGGGATAGTGCCCTCGCTGTAGAACTCTGTACGAGCCATATCAGCACCGCCAAGACGTCCGGATACGGAAGCCTTGATACCCTTAGCTCCAGCCTTCATGGTTCTGCCCATAGCGGACTTCATCGCACGACGGAAGGAAATACGGTTCTCAAGCTGCTGAGCGATGTTCTCTGCAACGAGCTGAGCGTCTCTGTCTGGTCTCTTAACTTCTTTGATGTCTACAAAAACTTTCTTGTCAGTTAATTTCTGAACCTGAGCTTTTGTCTTCTCGATCTCTGCGCCGCCCTTACCGATAACAACGCCCGGTTTAGCAGTGTAAAGAATGATTTTTACTTTATCAGAAGCGCGCTCGATTTCGATTTTGGAAACACCGGCGCTGTATAATTTCTTCTTAAGGAAGGTTCTGATTTTGTGATCCTCTACCAGGTTATCTGCAAAATCAGCTTCCGCATACCATCTGGAATCCCAGTCTTTAATAACACCGACTCTTAAGCCGTGCGGATTAACTTTCTGTCCCATAATTGCCTCCTCTTATTTCTCATCAAGCACGATTGTGATGTGGCTCATTCTCTTTTCGATTCTGTAAGCGCGGCCCTGTGCTCTCGGTTTTACTCTCTTCATTGTCGGTCCTTTGTTAGCGAAGCATTCTGCAACGTACAGGTTCTCCGGATTCATCTGGTTGTTGTTCTCTGCGTTAGCAACAGCAGACTCGAGTAATTTTTTAATTAAAGTAGAAGCATATCTAGGATTGTATGTTACAATACCAAGCGCTGTCTTCACATCTTTGCCTCTGATGGCATCTAATACGAAGCATGCTTTCTGAACGGATACTCTGGCGTAAGACAGCTTAGCCGACGGTCTCGTATCCTTATTAGCATTTCTTTCTCTTTTAATCTGGGATCTATGTCCTTTAGCCATTGGTGAAACCTCCTTTCAAGCGTAACTTACTTACGTCCTGCTTTCTTCTCGTCTTTTCCGTGGCCTCTGTAAGTTCTAGTGGCTACAAACTCACCGAGTTTATGTCCAACCATGTCCTCTGTCACGTATACCGGAACATGTTTTCTACCATCGTGAACTGCGATTGTATGTCCAACCATCTGCGGGAAGATTGTGGAACGGCGGGACCAGGTTTTGATAACCTGTTTCTGTCCTGCTGCGTTCATCTCATCTACTTTCTTTAAAAGATGAGCATCTGCAAATGGTCCTTTTTTTAATGAACGACCCATTAGTATACCTCCTATTACTGTTTACCGTTTCTTCTTCTTACGATTAACTTATTAGACTGTTTGTTTTTCTTTCTGGTCTTCAGGCCGAGTGCCGGTTTGCCCCAAGGTGTGCAAGGACCTGGACGACCGATACTGGTCTTGCCCTCACCACCACCATGCGGATGGTCATTCGGGTTCATAACAGAACCGCGGACAGTCGGACGAATACCCATGTGACGTTTTCTACCAGCCTTACCGATATTGATCAGGTTGTGGTCGCCGTTGCCAACTACACCGATAGTAGCGCGGCAGCTGATCGGAACCATTCTCATCTCTCCGGACGGTAATCTAAGGGTTGCATATTTGCCTTCTTTAGCCATTAACTGAGCAGAGTTACCAGCGGAACGAACCAGCTGACCACCCTTGCCCGGAAGAAGCTCGATGTTGTGAATCTGTGCACCAACCGGGATTTCAGAAAGCGGTAAGCAGTTACCAACTTTTGCCTCAGCCTCTGCACCGCTCATAACCTTCTGTCCAACCTGTAAACCAGCCGGAGCAAGGATATAAGCTTTCTCGCCGTCTGCGTAGCAGATCAGAGCGATGTTTGCTGTACGGTTCGGATCGTACTCGATACCAAGTACGGTTGCTGCGATACCGTCTTTTGCATTTCTCTTGAAGTCGATGATTCTATATTTTCTTCTGGAACCGCCGCCTCTGTGACGAACGGTGATTTTACCCTGGTTGTTACGACCTGCGTTCTTCTTTAAAGAAACTACTAAGGATTTCTCCGGTGTGGATTTTGTAATCTCAGAGAAATCAGAGCCGGTCATATGTCTTCTGGAAGGTGTATATGGGCTGTAAGATTTAATTCCCATGACTTTGACTCCTTTCGTTCAACGCCTCCTGGCGTTTCTTCATGTTTTTCACGACATAGTGTTCGTCGTATAATTGTCTATTGAGGATGAATTATAAACCAGCGAAGATCTCGATCTCTTTGCTGTCCTCGGTCAGCTGAACGATAGCTTTCTTTGTTGCAGCTGTCTTACCGAAGGTCATGCCTCTTCTCTTTGTCTTGCCGTCCATGTTCATGGTGTTGACACTCTTAACTTTGGTGCCCGGGAACATCTTCTCAACGGCTTCTTTGATCATAGTTTTGTTTGCCTCGGTGTGTACCAGGAAGGTGTATTTCTTGTCTGTCATAGCATTCATACTCTTCTCAGTTACAACCGGTTTGAGGATTACGTCATAGTACTGTACGTTTGCCATTATGCATATACCTCCTCGATAGAAGCTACAGCAGCCTTGGTTGCTACTACTGTGTTGTATTTCAGGATATCGTAAACGTTGATGGTGCTTACGGAAGCAGTCTTAACGTCTGCCACGTTTCTAGCGGATAATACAGCCTTGTCACAAGCCTCATCCAGAACAACTAAAGCTTTGTTTACTTTCAGGTTGTTCATAACCTCAACAAATTTCTTTGTCTTGATCTCGTCGAAGTTCATAGCCTCAACTACGATGAACTTGTTCTCGTTTACACGGCTTGTCAGAGCGGATTTAAGAGCAGCTCTCTTCTCTTTCTTATTTAAACGGATTGTATAATCACGTGGTGTCGGAGCGAATACTACGCCGCCGCCCGTCCACTGCGGAGCTCTTGTTGAACCCTGTCTTGCATGTCCGGTACCTTTCTGTCTCCACGGTTTCTTACCACCGCCGGAAACTTCGGAACGGGTTTTTGCTTTCTGAGTTCCCTGACGTTTGTTAGCAAGCTGTGCTACAACTGCCATGTGAACCAGATGTTCATTTACTTCTACACCGAATACAGCATCATTCAGTTCTAATGTGCCAACTTCGTTGCCTTCTAAATTGAAAACAGATACGTTTGCCATCTGTATGTTCCTCCTTTCCCGTAAAAGCCTTATCTAGCGACCTTTACTGTCTCTTTGATTGTTACTAAGGATTTCTTCGGTCCCGGTACAGAGCCTTTAACAAGGAGTAAGTTGTTCTCAGTATCAACCTTAACAACCTCCAGGTTCTGAACAGTTACTTTTACGCTGCCCATGTGACCCGGCATTCCTTTGCCCTTAAATACGCGTCCCGGTGTGGTTGCAGAACCGTTGGAACCCTGATGACGATGGAACTTGGAACCGTGAGCCATCGGTCCTCTGTGCTGGCCGTGTCTCTTGATGGCACCCTGGAAACCTTTACCTTTGGAAATAGCAGTTGCATCAATTTTATCGCCTGCTGCGAAGATGTCTGCCTTGATTTCGTCTTTTACAGAATACTCTTCAGCATTCTCTAAGCGGAACTCTCTTACATATCTCTTGTAAGCAACGCCTGCCTTGTCAAAATGACCCTTAACCGGCTTTGTCACAAGTTTTTCTCTCTTGTCTACAAAACCAACCTGTACTGCTTTGTAGCCATCGTTCTCTTCTGTCTTAACCTGTGTAACAACACACGGTCCAGCCTGAAGAACGGTTACTGGAGTTAAAACTCCGTCTTCGTTGAAGATTTGAGTCATTCCGACTTTGGTAGCTAAAATCGCTTTCTTCATTAATCTGACCTCCTGTTTTTCTACAGCGGAACGCGTTCGTCAAACTCCCGCGTTCATCCTAGAACTGTCCAGATGTCTCTATCTAAACTAGTATAGGATTCTTAATTATTTGTTTTTCATCTTTACGTTGATGGACACGCCAGCCGGCATTTCCAGTCTCTGCAGTGCATCAACTGTCTTCTGGCTCGGAGCAATGATATCGATGAGTCTCTTATGAGTTCTCTGCTCGAACTGCTCTCTGGAATCTTTGTACTTATGAACTGCTCGCAGAATGGTTACTACCTCTTTCTTAGTTGGCAGCGGCACCGGTCCACTCACCTTTGATCCGTTTTTCTTTACAGTCTCAATGATTTTTGCAGCGGATGTATCTACCAGCTGATGATCATAAGCTTTCAGTGTGATTCTCATTACTTGACTTGCCATAAAAAAAGTCGCCTCCTTTTCGTACTATTAAGCACGACAAGCGGTGACTGTACACATACCCGTGTGTGTCCTCGCAGTCCACACACCAAATCCGTCATTTGTCTTCAGGATACTCTATTTTTGTACAGTGACTTGTCGCCAGTTTCCTAACTTGACATTCGCTCCGCGGAATAACCTGCTTATCATAAGCAGCAACCTCTCGTTTCATCGCTATCATGCCACAGCTTCGTTATAATAACACAGCTTTCCGGGAAATGCAAGTGTTTTTTTAAGAAAAAATCTATATTTTTCAAGAAAAAACAGGAGTTTCTTCTTCCGGTGGGTAATTACACCTTTTATATAGAAGAAACTCCTGTTTATCCACAAGAATATATTTCCATGCAGAAATTTTATCTCAGTCGAGAAGACTCCCAGCTTTTTTAATTAATCCTCCCAATACGTCGGTTCCACCGGGGTTCTAGCCTCGTCGCTGCCATCGTTGCTTGTGCCGTCCACCTCTGTGACAACACCCGAAGAGCTTGTCTTAAACTTTGTGCCGTTCGCATCCTTCACGGTGCTGGATTTCACTACCTTGCCGCTCGTCGTTACCAGATAGTTTTTGTCATTGACTTCAATGACTTCATACTTGGTACCGCTGTCTGCCTTCTGAAGCTTACCCATGTAGTACAGGAATCCATCCTCCACACCTGAGTAGCCGCGTCCAGCCTTGTTGCCGCTGTCAGTGAAATAGAACTGTCCGGTCGTTCCGTCGCCCTCTACTACATTTCCCTTGCCTTTTACGACTGAGCTGGTCGCCTTGTCCGCGCCGAAGAAATAGCAGGCATACTGACCGCTCGTTCCTACCTCCAGACGTCTCAGACCATAGACCGGGTTGCCCTTCTCATTAAATAAGTAGGTAATATTGTTGATGCGAACCAGGTTGCTCGTCGAAGCGTCAGAAATCTTCGGACCCACCTTCGGCTCGCCGTTGCTTGAAAAATAATACCACTGTACATCGCTGCCGAGATCCAGATTATAATCATCATCCTCCGGCGGAGTCGTGGAGAGCCAGCCAGTCTGTACCTGACCGTTGCTCTGATAATAACGGTAATTTGCAAATCCAGAGGAATTTCCCATATCGACCCAGCCGGTCTGCATCGCTCCGTTTTCGTCGAAGCAGTAGTAGGTTCCGTCAATCTTATACTGTTTATATTTGGCACCGCCTAAAGAAGGCACATATTTCTTTCCTGAACTCTGAAAGTAGTACCAATGATGATCCTCATCGTCGTCGCCGGGTTTCACTTCATCATCGTCCTTTTTGGCATCATCCGGATCTTCCAGATAGGCCCAGCCGATCTGCATGACACCATCTGCATTCGTGTAGTAGGTGTCATCATCCACCCAGCCCGTCTGCATCGCTCCATCACCGTCGAAGTAATAGTACTTGCCGCCGATCTTGGACCAGCCGTCGGATACCATCTTTCCGCTGGTGGAGAAATAGTACCAGACCGTCGTAGCGGAAGTCTCGTTCCATGCCGGATTGCGCTTCGGCAGCTTCAGCCACTTGTCAGTCGCCATGATGCCGGTACTCTCGACAAAGTATTCGTCGTCCACCCAGCAGTTCGACGCGATGTTGCCCTGGGAATCGAGATAGCGCCAGAGATTGTCTGCGCCCTTCTTCCAGGTATTCGTCACCTTATTGCCATTGTTGTCCACATATATCCAGCTGTTTCCAGACTGCTGCCAGCCTTCTGCCGCGTAAGATGTCAGGGTCGCCGCCCCTATCATCAGCGCTGCGGAAAGGACGCAGACTGCCAGTTTCTGTCTCTTCATATACAAGCCCTCCCAGTTCACGATTGATAACGTCTATTCTCCCACCTGCTGCGCATTCGCACACTTCCCGTCGTGTAGAGACTGCATCAGATGCTTATAACGCCTTGTTTTGTTCCAGATACGTGCAATCTATCATTTACCTAATATACATTTTAACAGGAGATGTAGGAATCTTCAAGGAGATTTATCTTTCAATTTATTTACTTTTTTTGGCAGGAAGCCGTTCAAAAGGTTTGACACGCCAATCAATGACCGATATAATTAGGTATGCATTTCAACTGAACCGTTTTTCCGGTCAGACAGACTGCGTCTATGGTTACTGTGCACGCATCGTGCCCAGTAACGGAATTTGCCGTGGCTTCGCATTTAAATACGGCAAATTCCTGCTGTCACCACGTTTTCTTACGGCACTTTCGGTTCCAAAAGTGCCTACCCGGGAACAGTAACCATTTATGCCATTTAGATGGAAATGGCTTATGGATAACACCGATTATAAAGGCGGCAGATACCCTTTTCCGGGGTTTGCGCCTCATTTTTTTGAAAGGATAAAATTTTATGTGGATTGCAGATGGATGGAACGATTATGAAGTGATTGACTGCTCCGAAGGAGAGAAACTGGAGCGGTGGGGCGACTATCTTCTGGTTCGCCCGGACCCGCAGGTTATCTGGAACACCCCCAAGACACACCGCGGCTGGAAAAAGATGAACGGACACTACCACAGAAGCTCCAAGGGCGGCGGCGAATGGGAATTTTTCGACCTGCCGGAGCAGTGGTCGATCTATTACAAAGAACTGACCTTTAACTTAAAACCGTTCAGCTTCAAGCACACAGGTCTCTTCCCGGAGCAGGCGGCAAACTGGGACTGGTTCGGTGACCGCATCCGCAATGCCGGACGCCCAATCAAGGTTTTAAACCTCTTTGCCTACACAGGCGGCGCTACCCTGGCGGCAGCCGCAGCCGGCGCCAGCGTGACCCATGTGGACGCCTCCAAGGGCATGGTAGCCTGGGCGAAGGAAAACTCCCGTTCCTCCGGGCTGGAAAATGCACCCATCCGCTGGATCGTCGATGACTGTGTGAAATTTGTTGAGCGTGAGATCCGCCGCGGCAACCATTACGACGGAATCATCATGGACCCGCCGTCCTACGGCCGCGGACCGAAAGGCGAGATCTGGAAGATCGAAACTTCGATTTACCCGTTCGTGCAGCTCTGCACGAAACTGTTATCGGACAACCCGCTCTTCTTCCTCATCAACTCCTACACCACCGGGCTGGCGCCGTCCGTCCTGACCTATATGCTCTCAACCGAAGTTGCCTCCACCCACGGCGGCACAGTGAAATCGGACGAGCTGGGACTTCCGGTTACCCGCACCGGACTGGTATTACCATGCGGTGCATCCGGACGCTGGGAATCTGGTAAATAACACTGGTATTCGGATGACATAGACACTCCATTTTTAAGTTTGATTCCTATTCATTCCAATCCCGGATATCTAACAGCCCCGGGACCAGTTCCCGCGCACTCGTCTCTAATATAATTCGCCCCTTCTCGGCGCTTGCACCAGACGGATCTCCTCCAATTCCAATCGGCGATCCGTCTTTTGTTTTCCAGTCCTCCGACACCCAGCCGATCGAAACCGGACCGTATGGCTTCAGGGCGCGGGTCTTCTCAAACGCCGTCGGCTCTCCCGCTTCCGAAAGTTCCAGCTTCACAAGACTTTCATCGACTGCCATTACCATCGATGTCTCCATCTCTCCACCGTGGAAATCCCAGATATTTCCCTTTGAAATCGTTGCTTTTACATCCGGATGACCAAATGCCCCCGCTGAAAGGATAAACGGTGCAATCCCCAGCTCACTCCGAAGTTCCCGGCTTAAAACCTGCGCAATCGGCGCATTCCCACCATGGCATACCAAAAAAGCCAGCTTCTTAAAACCGTGATGCGCCAAGCTAACGCATATATCATATAAGAGATGATAGTAAGTGTCCGGCCGAACTGTGACCGAACCGCAGAAATTCTTATGCTCTGTACTTAAGCCCACCGGAATCACCGGAAACAGCAGCATCGGGAAGTCTTCTTCCCCCTCTGCCTCCAGTGCCTTTTTGATCTCCTGACTCATCGCCTCCGCGATAATATCATCCGTTCCCAGTGGTGCCTGATTGCCGTGCTGTTCCAGCGCCCCGAGCGGAATCAGGACAATCGTGTTCTCACGGTCCACCTGCTCCATTTCCCATCTTGTCAAATCCCTATAGTTACGTATCATAGTATCTCCTCCTCTTATAAAAACAGATATGTCTTTGCACGTTCCATCAAACAAAAAAGGATTGTCCGGGATTCTTCCCCCAGGCAGCTTTCCCAGCGGTTTCCCGACAATCCTTTCTATGAAATGGTTCTGCCGTTTCACAGCAAACAGCCAAATCCGTCAAACCATTCCTCTTATTTCATTTTATACTGCTTTCGGCACAATCTTCGCCGCACGCAGGCGTACAAACAAAAGCTGTCCAACGATATAGTTGAGTCCCACTTTCAATACGTTGAATGGGATCGTCGCCAGGATGATAAATCCATTCAGGTCTTTGATCGCCGGGTTGACCGACGCTACCATGCGGATCACTTCATCCAGCGGCAGGCTCATCGCTTTCGCATATAACGGAAGCGTAATGTTCGCATTGATAAAGCATGCACACGCGGTGCGGATCACGATACTGAGCAGAAGTGCTTCTACAGCTGCCTTACGGTTAGCGCCCAGCTTCTGATAGAGGAACCACAGCGGCCATACGAACAGGAACGCCGCAATCAGGTTGGCCAGCTCACCGACGTACATCGTGTTAGTTCCGACAGTAATCAGCTTGATTAACAGCTTGATGACTTCTACACAGATACCGGATACCGGTCCCATCAGAAACACGGCAATCACAGACGGCACATCACTGAAATCCACCTTATAAAACGGCGGCATCATCGGAACCGAAAATTCCAATGACATCAGCACGCCAGCAACCGCTGCCAGCATCGCCGTATAAATCAATTTTTGAATACTCCATTTTCCTGTCTTCATCTTAAATCTCCTTTCGGTTTTAAAACTCATTTCTCCGAAGGAGGAGTATGAATCAAGTGCCGGACTAGCTGCATTTGTAAAACTAAAAAAATCCCAGGTTGTTCGGGACCTGGGATGATAAATCACAACTTAGCCGATGTACACCAGCCTGCTTACGCTCAAGCGGTACACTCTCTGACTCCTGCCTCTTCTCTCATCCAGACTATACTGTCGGTTTCGGAATCTCACCGAATCGGCCGCCGTCGCGGTTCGCGGACTATACCGCCGGTAGGGAATTTCGCCCTGCCCCGAAGAAATCATGGTAATTACTCCGTCTTCATACCTATAAACATATGAATCTGCGGAGTAATTATCTCACCCGTTCATAGTATCACATACAAACGAGAATTTCAATATTTTTTTAACAATCTTTCTTTTCGTTTTTCTCATCTACGGCATCGCCGCCCCGGCATCCAGCATACCTCCGGTTGCCACTTTGCCGGACAGACTCTCAAGCGGCCGCGCCGACTGCAAAATACGGTTTCTCACATCCATAAGCGACAGGGACGCATCGCAGGAGTACAGCATTGCCGCCGTTCCGGTTACCATCGGTGCCGCCATCGACGTGCCGCTCATGTAGGCATAGTCATTGCCCGTGATCGTACTCAGGATATAATTGCCCGGCGCTGCCAGATCCACGCTTCTCACCCCGTAATTGGACGCACGGTCGAGCTGACCGTCAAAGCGCAGGTTTGCCACGGAAATGATATTGTCCAGTTCAAAGCTTGCCGGGTACATCGGCTGCTCATCGATGCTGTAGCCATTGCCGGAGGCGTCGCCGTTTCCAGCCGCCACAATAAACAGCATCCCCGAATCCTTGATCGCCTGATACAGCTCCTCGCTATATTTCATCGTGCCAAAGCTCAGATTGCAGATCGACGCGCCATTCGCCTGCGCATACCGGATCGCCTTAACCACGTTGCTGACGGTTCCGACACCGGACGATGTTCCAAGCGTCTTGATCACCATGATCTTCACATACGCCGGATCGCAGATTCCAACCGTTCCGACTCCATTTCTCGCCGCCGCGATCGTGCCCGCCGAGTGGGTACCATGATTGTCATCCGTCCCGGTAAATACCTGGGCATTATTATCATAGAAATTCCAGCCGTAAACGTCATCGATATAACCATTTCCGTCATTGTCAATGCCATCGCCCGGAATTTCCCCCGTATTCGTCCAGATCGAACCGCTAAGCTCCGGGTGAGTTATGTCAACTCCCGTATCAATCAGCGCCACAATCACCTGACGTTTTCCACTTTTCGCGTCATATTTCTTCCATGCCGGGACAATATTCATATCGATCCCTTCCAGAGAACGGACCGTTCCATCTGCTGAGAGCGCCGGGCTGCCGGTAATCGCCCCAATCGCTGCATCCACTGCCGCCGTATGGCTCGGCACCAGACGCAGTTCACCTGTATTTAAAAAAGCCCACTGATAGGAGGCATAGGAATCCGCATAGGGAACCGACTCCCGTGACGGACCCGCCGCATATGCCGGAAGCGCCGCGTTCCCTGCCATCATGGCAGCACACAGGGCGGCTGCCAGCCCTCTAAAAAGTTTCTTTTTCAACTTGCTTTATCCTCTTTCAATTCCGTTCTTACAGTTCGCGCGCTGCCGCAACCACAGTCTCCGCTTCCTTTGCCGGTTCTTTTCTGACATTCTGCCGTTTTACCGATTTTACCACTTTCCCAGCTTTTTTGCCATCCTTTTCGGATGCCGGACCGGAAATTGGCTTAAAGCCGCGAAATACCAGAATACTCCGCGGCGGAACCATATACTGACGAAGCTCTTCCTGCGGCTCCTGCCCTGCCTCCAGGCTTTCCGACGGACAGATTCCGTTATTATCTGCGTCGTCTGTGTTGATGCACAAAGTCCACTGCATTCCCTTCGGAAGTTTCGGAAGATCAAATTCATGCGGCTCCCAGTGCATATTGTAGGCGACAAAGAAATAGTCATCGCTGGTGCCGTCCGCTCTTCGCCCGTACTCGCCGCAGTAGAGAATGCCGAGCTGGCGGCGGAAATTTTCAAACTCCGGGCACCATGTTTTGACGCCGTGGTAGGAAACATCCGGGTGTCCGCAGACGAGGTAATCAATATTTTTCGGCTCCACCGGCAGATGGAACACTGGATGCGCTTTGCGGAACGCTATCATATATTTTACAAATTCGTAAATATCCCGGTTTGTCTCCAGCTGATGCCAGTTGAGCCAGGAAATCTCATTGTCCTGACAGTAAGCATTATTGTTGCCATTCTGGGAATTGCCGAACTCATCGCCCGCTAAAAACATCGGCGTTCCCTGGCTCAGAAAGAGCAGCAAAAATGCGTTGCGGAGCTGTTTTTTCCGCATCTGCACAATCTTCTTTTTCCGCGTCGTGCCCTCGACGCCGCAGTTCCACGTATAATTATAATCGCTTCCGTCCCGGTTATTCTCCCCGTTCGCTTCGTTGTGCTTCTGCTCACAGGAAACCATATCCATCATCGTAAAGCCATTTGTCGCCGCCATATAGTTGATCACGCCATACGCGTCCGGATTCCGGCGTGTCTGGTAAATGAGACGGCCGACCTGATCCTCATCGCCCTTTAATACCCGGCGCATATCGATCAAAAATCCTTCATTGTACTCGCCCAGATGCCAGCGGCGCTCCCGCAGCTTCGGTGCCGCTGCCGTTTTTGGCACACGCACGCCATCCCAGGAAGCAGCTAATAGCTTCGTATCAGCTAACAGCGGATCTGACGCCAGCAGTTCGGCCGGCGCAAACCCGGACAGGTGCACGCCATCCACATGATACTCGTAAACCCAGAAACGAACCGCCTCCTGCGCCAGTGCCGCGCTCTCCTCGCCGGTAAAATAAAGCTCAACCAGCACTTCAATATCATTTTTATGAAATTCTTTCACCAGATCCTTAAATTCCCGCTCCGGTTCTTTCTCTTTCCCGGATGTGTACGAAGCTTTCGGCGCAAACAGGTATCCCGCCCCATAGCCCCAGTAATTGAGCCGGCCGGTCGGTGTCCCGGTCGCATACGGATTCCCGTCTGCCCCATCCTCCATCATCACTTCCTGAAATTCATTCGGCATCATTAATTCAACTGCTGTGATACCCAATTCCTTTAAATAGGGAATTTTCTCCGTCAGCGCACGGAACGTTCCCCGCTCCCCGGTGCCAGAAGAAGTATGACGGGTAAATCCGCGCACATGCAGCCGGTACAGGATCGTCTCATCATACGGATGTTTCAGCGGCTGATCCATTTCCCAGTCATACGTTTCTTCAGGGAAACGGCAACGCACCGGACGGAGCGCCGCTTTTAAATCGCCCCAGCGCTCATGTCCTGTATAGATGCGCCCGCACGGATCCGGCAGCTCCCCCTGCTCAGTCTCGATCGTGTATTCCAGTCCCGAAAAATCATCGCCCGCAAGCTCCATCATCCAGAGATCCCCCACCCGTTCTTCCGGGGAAAATGGGATCCGGACACCCTGTTTTTTTCCTGTCTCATAAATTGCCAGACGGCAGAATGTCCCCGGTGCCTCGACGCACAAGTGCATTCCCGTCTCTGTCCGCTTGATTCCCGGTGTAAAATCAGGGGTTCTTATCTTCTGTCTCACGATTTTTTCTGCTTTCACCTGTATCCCCTCCACGTTTTCATACGGCACTTTCGGTTCCAAAAGTGCCTATTTGTGAGCAGCCGCCTGCGCCTGTTACAGTCCACACATATGCAGACTGTAACAGGATTTTGCCGATGCTTCGCATTCCAAATCGGCAAAATCCGCCACCTCCACGTTTTCATACGGCACTTTCGGTTCCAAAAGTGCCTACTTGTGAGCAGCTGCCTGCGCTTCTATTTTCTCCGCCAGATCGTTCAGATACATCCAGCGGTCCATCTTTTCTTCCAAAAGAGCTTCTTTTTCCTCTTTTTCCTTTATGATGCCGTTCAGAGCCGTATAATCGCGGGCAGAGTCCTGCATCTGCTGCTCCAGATCCGCGATTGCCTCTTCCAGCGCCGCGATATCATCCTCGATCGTCTCCCACTCTTTCTGCTCCATATAGCTGAATTTGAGCTTTTTCTCGCGCTGGCGACCGCGGTTTTTATCCTTTGCCGTCTCCGCTGCATCTGACGTTCCCGCACCAGAAGCGCCTCCGGTCTTCTGGCCTCTGCCGTGTTCCTGACCGGATTCCTCCATCTCTGCCGCTATGCGTTCCCCACAGGCTGCCTGATAGTCGGTATAGCCGCCCTCATACTGACGGATCGCGCCGCCGCCCTCAAAGGCGAAGATCCGGCGCACTACGCGGTCAAGGAAATACCGGTCATGCGATACCGTAATCACGATCCCCTGGAAATGATCAAGATAATCCTCCAGAATCGTCAGCGTGCCGATATCCAGGTCGTTGGTCGGCTCGTCGAGCAGAAGGACGTTTGGCGCGCCCATCAGGATATGGAGCAGATAGAGTCTGCGCCGCTCGCCGCCCGATAGCTTGCCAATCAGCGTGTACTGCATATGGGACGGGAACAGGAACCGTTCCAACATCTGGGATGCCGATACCAGCCCGTCCGCCGTCCGCACGTACTCTGCCACATTTTTAATGTAGTCGATCACGCGCATCGACTGATCCATATCTTCGTTTTCCTGTGAAAAATAACCCATTTTTACGGTCTGGCCGATGATCGTCTCGCCCGAATCCGGTTTCACCCAGCCGGTAATCATCTTCATCAGCGTTGATTTGCCGCTGCCGTTCGGTCCGATGATGCCGATGCGGTCATCCTTCAAGAAGATATAGGAAAAATCATCGATCAGGAGGCGGTCACCATACGCCTTATGAAGATGGTGTGCCTCGACCGTGGTTCGTCCGAGACGGCTGGAAATCGAGCTCATCTCCACATTTCCATCTACTTTCGGCGCTTCCACCGCACTCAACGCCTCGAAGCGCTGAATACGCCCTTTCTGCTTCGTGCTGCGTGCCTGTGCGCCGCGCCGGATCCACGCCAGCTCCGTCCGCAGGATATTCTGGCGTTTCTGCTCCGAGCTCACCGCCATCGCCTCGCGCTCTGCCTTTAATTCCAGATAGCCCTCATAGCCGGACTGATAACTGTACAGCTTTCCCTTGTCCAGTTCGACGATGCGGTTCGTCACGTTATCAAGGAAATACCGGTCGTGCGTGATCATCAGAAGCGCGCCGCGGAATTTTTTCAGGTACTCTTCCAGCCAGTCCGCCATCGCACTGTCCAGATGGTTCGTCGGCTCGTCTAAAATCAACAGATCCGCCGTCGATAACAGCACCGCTGCGAGGGCAACGCGCTTTCTCTGTCCGCCCGAAAGTGTCTCCACCTTGGCACTATAATCGGTGATTCCAAGCTTATTCAGCATGGATTTCGCATCGCCCTCGAGATCCCAGGCGTGCTCATGCGCCATATTTTCCCGGATCACGCAGTCTAAGACGGTCCGTCCCGCTTCAAACTCCGGATTCTGAGGCAGATAACGGATATAGAGATTTCGTCCCTTTACTACCGTACCCTCATCCGGCTCTTCCAGACCGGCTACAATCTTTAGAAGAGTAGATTTTCCGGTTCCGTTGATGCCGATGAGACCAATCTTATCACCTTCACCGATGGAAAATGCCACGTCATCAAAAAGCAGCCGTTCCGTATATGATTTTTTCAGATGTTCTGCTGTCAGTAAATTCATGTCTCATCCCGATCCTTTATCTGTAATTCTACCGGGCAGTGATCCGAACCCAGTATCTCCGTATGAATCTGTGTGCCCGCCAGCCGGTCCTTCAGGCTCTTGGAAACACAGAAATAATCAATCCGCCACCCAGCATTCTTCTCGCGCGCCTTAAACCGGTACGACCACCAGGAATAAACGCCCTCTTTATCCGGGTAAAAATAGCGGTACGTGTCGATATATCCAGAGTCCAGAAGCTCCGTAAACTTGCTTCTCTCCTCATCCGTAAATCCGGCATTTTTCCGGTTCGTCTTTGGATTTTTCAGGTCAATCTCCGTGTGTGCCACATTCAGATCCCCACAGAAAATAACCGGCTTTTTCTCCTCCAGCTTCTTCAAAAACTGGCGGAAATCATCCTCCCACTGCATCCGGTACGGAAGTCTCGCCAACTCATTCTGGGAGTTCGGCGTATAGCAGGTCACCACATAATAATCCGGGTACTCCGCCGTAATGACGCGCCCTTCATGATCGTGCTTCTCAATGCCAAGACCGTAGCTCACGCTAATCGGCTCCTCCTTCGAAAATAACGCCGTTCCTGAATATCCCTTCTTCTCCGCATAGCTCCAATACTGATAATACCCCGGAAGCTCCAGATCAATCTGCCCTTCCTGCAGCTTACTCTCCTGAATACAGAAAATATCCGCATCCAGCTCATGGAATACATCCAGAAATCCCTTTCCCACACACGCCCGCAAGCCGTTTACGTTCCAGGAAATCATTTTTTTCATTCTATCTCTCCTTTTTATCAAATAAGGTTTTTCCGATACATAAAAAGACAGCAGGCAGGTGGCAGACGCTCCGAAACTGGTCTGTGGATGCAGAGCAGGCTTTCGCCTATCAGTTGTACGCATCTTGAACACGCTTGTCCGAATGGGGCGGACGCAAGTCCGACACAGACGAACAAGTGTAGTGAAAGCAAGCGAACAACGATAGTGCGAAGAGCCAGCGGCGCATTCACAGACCTGTTTCGGGGCGGCTGCTGCCTGCCCCACCTCTCTCATTTTTATAAATCTACGTGTAAATCCTGATGTTTAATCCCATGTTTCTCCACATATCCCGTCAGCATCAGGGTCAGCGCACCATCACCCGTTACGTTGCAGGCAGTACCAAAACTGTCCTGAAGCGCAAAGATCGTCAACATCAGCGCCGTTCCAGTCGCATCGAAACCGAGGACACCGGTGATCAGTCCCAGGGATGCCATAACCGTACCGCCCGGAACACCCGGTGCACCTACGGCAAATACACCTAAAAGAACACAGAACAGAACCATCGTCATCATATCCGGGAGGGCGCCGTACAAAATCTTGGATACCGTCATGACAAAGAATACCTCGGTCAGAACCGAACCGCACAGATGGATATTCGCAAACAGCGGAATACCGAAATCAACCATATCGTCACGAAGCGGCTCTGCCTTTTTGGCACAGCTGAGCGCCACTGCCAGGGTCGCCGCAGAAGACATCGTACCGACTGCCGTCAGATATGCCGGACCATAATGCTTGATAACGCCTCTCGGGTCACGGCCAGAGTAAATACCAGCCAGTGTATACAGCAGCGCCATCCAGATATAGTGGCCTGCCATAACAATCAGGATAACCGAAATGAAGATCGGCGCCTGTTTTGTGATGGTTCCCTCATATGCCAGGGAACAGAACGTAAATGCGATGTAAACCGGAAGAATCGGAATGACAATCTTCTGTACAATCTCCAGAACGATCTTCTGGAACTCGTCTAAGAGTTTCGTTACCGTCACCGCCTTGGTCCAGGTCGCTGCCAGACCAATCATAACGGAAAATACCAGCGCACTCATGACGCCCATGATCGGCGGAATGTCCAATTTAAAGACAACCTCCGGCAGACTGCGCAGTCCATCGACTGCCGACTGAATCGACATATGCGGAATCAGCGTATATCCGGCTGCCATCGAAAACAGCGCCGCGCCAAGAGACGATGTATACGCCAGAATCAGCGCTACTCCAAGCAATCTGGAGGCATTCTTTCCAAGCTTCGTGATCGACGGGGCAATAAAGCCGATGACGATCAGCGGTACACAGAACGAAATAATCTGCCCAAAAATATAATTCAGCGTCACAACGAGATTCATAAAACTTTCATTTGCTATAAGACCGGCAATAATACCGATCGCTACACCCAGCACCAGCCGAAACGGCAGGCTTTTCATCAACTTGCTCATACCCATTTTTCCTTCCTAATACCTATCTCTTCATTCTTACTCTTCCCAAAGTTTTTTCGGATACAGACCGCTGTCCTTCATCCCCTGGATCGCGTCTGTCACCATCTTCTTATCTTCCTTGTAGGTCACGCCATACCAGCGATCCACGCTCTTTAACACAGTCACCTCGGCTTTCCCCTCTTTCAAAAGTTCATCCACCACAAACGGAAGGAAATACTCACATTTGAGTGGATTTACCGACAGGTTTTTCTCCAAAAATGGAACAAAGCGCGCCTTTAACTCCTTTAAGATGCTGGAAGTAAAGCCCCAGAGGTTCATCGATACAAGCGTATCCTCCCCCAGCTGCTCCCAGGTTGCGCCGTCATCCTCGGTATATTCCGCCTGATCGCCGTGCTTCTCGATGCGCGTTCTCTCGTGGATATCCGCCAGATGTCCATCCGCATCCACTGTACAGACGCCGCGCGCCACATGGCCGTTTTCCGTCAATGTGTTGTAGAGATGATAGGCAACCATCGCATACTGATATTTGTCATCATCGCCGCAGGATGCCAGACGATCGTAGATCGCCTTGAACGCCGATTTTCCATAGTAATCATCCGCGTTGATCACCGCAAACGGTCCGTCGATCACCTCGCTGCAGCAGAGAATCGCATGACCGGTTCCCCACGGTTTGACGCGTCCCTCCGGAACCTCAAACCCATCCGGAAGACGGTCATTTTCCTGATACACATACTCCACCTGCACGTGCTTTTCCATGCGGTTTCCAATATGTTCCTTAAACTCTTTCTCAATCGATTTCTTGATAATAAATACGACCTTTTCGAATCCAGCCTCGACTGCGTCGAAGATCGAAAAATCGATGATCAGATCTCCTTCCCGATCGACCGGATCAATCTGCTTCAAGCCGCCGTACCGGCTGCCCATACCAGCCGCCATGATCACCAGAACTGGCTTCTGACTCATGAAAATTGTCCTCGCTTTCTGTTTCTTATCCACAATCCTGCCGTTTTCATTCAAAGCAGAATTGCCTGTTTCCTTTTATTTTAAACTAATTCGGGCAGACTGTAAACAGTAAAACAAAAACCCGGCTGCCGTTTTATTCCATAGAGCGGATATTCTTTTTTGTTTACATTTTTATAAATGTATTTTTTGCTGTTTCTACACCAGTTAATTGTATCTTTTAGTTCTGCGCATACTTGTATGATAGATTGTTTTCACAAATATTTGATGTATGCGGGAGGTGCTTTAAATGATTGCTGCTGGTGACCGGCTCCGTGATTTACGGGAGGACAAAGGAAAAACGCAGGCGGAAATTTCCAGTCTGCTGGGTACAACTCAGCAAATCTATTCCCGCTATGAAACAAACCGGACAGATCTGCCTCTTCGGCATCTGATAAAACTGGCGGATTATTATCAGGTCAGCGCTGATTATATTCTCGGTCGAACCTCCTACCCGAAGAATCCGCCCGAAATGGCGAAACCATTTCTTAAAAATGTCACCTATGGAGAGGTCAATGGACGTATCTCATCCTTCCAGACTTCCACGAAAAAGCAGTTGATCGAATACATCAATTACCTGGTTTATCTGGAATCACGCCATAAGAAGGATTGATCGCAGTGAACAGGACATTAATACCATAGGTGTGCAAAAGACAGCTCCAGGCATCGCTCACATGCAGCGTCTGGGGCTGTCTTTTATCTTTCAGACTTTTGTGCTTTCATCTCGGCAATTGAATAACCGAGGATTCTCGCTTATTATCCTAAATCACTTTGATTCCAGCTCTTAGTCGTCCTCTTCCTCACTATCCGTAACAGTAAATACCTGACGTTTTCTCGCCATCTCATCGTTTGCCAGATACTCATCGTAAGTAGTAATCTTATCGATCAGCTTGCCGTTTACGATTTCCATGATACGGTTTGCGGTCGTCTCAACGATCTGGTGGTCACGGGAGGAGAATAACAGCACGCCCGGGAACTTGATCATACCGTTGTTCAGAGCGGTAATGGACTCCATATCCAGATGGTCGGTCGGCTCGTCCAGAATCAGGACATTGGAACCGGAGATCATCATCTTAGAAAGCATGCAGCGCACCTTCTCACCACCAGAAAGAACGCGGACCTTCTTCACGCCGTCCTCACCGGCAAACAGCATACGTCCTAAGAATCCGCGGACATAGGTCACATCCTTAACCGGAGAGTACTGGGTCAGCCAGTCTACGATCGTGTCGTCGTTATCGAACTCTTTCGAATTGTCCTTCGGGAAATATGCCTGACTGGTGGTCAGACCCCATTTATAGGATCCCTCATCCGGCTCCATCTCGCCGGAAAGAATCTTGAAGAGAACGGTCTTTGCCTGCTCGTTCGGTCCTACAAATGCTACCTTGTCCTCGCGTCCGAGAATGAAGGAAATATTATCAAGAACCTTCACACCATCGATAGTCTTAGACAGGTTCTCTACGCTTAATACCTCATTACCGATCTCACGTTCCGGACGGAAGTCGATATACGGGTACTTACGGCTGGACGGTTTGATCTCATCTAACTCAATCTTCTCCAGAGCACGTTTTCTGGAGGTTGCCTGCTTAGACTTGGAAGCATTGGCAGAAAATCGCTGGATGAACTCCTGCAGCTCCTTGATCTTCTCTTCCTTCTTCTTGTTGGCTTCCTTCATCTGCTTGATCATCAGCTGGCTGGACTCGTACCAGAAATCGTAGTTTCCGGCATAGAGCTGAATCTTGCCATAGTCGATATCTGCGATCTGGGTGCAGACTTTATTTAAGAAGTAACGGTCATGGGATACCACGATAACCGTATTCTCAAAGTTGATCAAGAACTCCTCGAGCCATGCGATCGCATCGAGATCCAAGTGGTTTGTCGGCTCGTCGAGAAGCAGGATGTCCGGGTTTCCGAACAGTGCCTGTGCCAGAAGAACTTTGACCTTCTGGGCACCGGTCAGATCTGCCATCTGTTTGTAGTGGAGATCCGTCTCGATTCCCAGACCATTTAAAAGGTTCGCCGCGTCGGACTCTGCCTCCCAGCCGTTCATCGTGGCGAACTCGCCCTCCAGCTCGGCAGCCTTGACGCCGTCCTCCTCGGAGAAGTCTTCCTTCATGTAGATAGCTTCCTTCTCTTTCATGATCTCGTAGAGTCTCGCATTTCCCATAATAACGGTATCAAGTACCGGATATGCGTCATATTTAAAGTGATCCTGCTGTAAGAATGAAAGTCTCTGTCCCGGTGTGATGATAACCTCACCATTGGTCGGTTCCAGCTGTCCGGACAGGATTCGTAAAAAGGTAGACTTTCCGGCACCGTTGGCACCGATGAGTCCGTAGCAGTTTCCCTCAATAAATTTAATGCTTACGTCCTCAAATAACGCCTTCTTTCCTACTCGCAGTGTTACATTGCTTGTACTAATCATGGCAATTTCCTTTCATACTGTTCAAATCGTTCATACTCCCCAGGTGCATCTTTGCCCCGGGCGGGTGCAATCCATGTATATTTTACAGGTTTTTCCCGAATTTGCAAGCATTTTACGGGTTTTTATTCCCATCCGACAAAAACCAAGTTACTGTTCACGCATACGTGCCCAGTAACGGAATTTGCCGTGGCTTCGCATTTAAATACGCCAAAAACTAAAATCTTCCGAACGTATCCACCAGCCAGGACAAATAATCTGCCCGCTCATCCGTAAACTGCCCCGGAACCAGACGCCAGCGCCAGTTTTCCCCGAGGGTTCCCGGCGTATTCATGCGCGCCCAGTTATCGAGCTTCAACACATCCTGCATCTGGAAAATGGCAACGCTCGCGACTGAACCGTATGCCGCGCGGAACACGCGGTCTACCACCTCACTCTGGTGTGCTGCACCGAGGTAATCGGCAATGTACTGAAGTTCCCACCACTGACGTTTTTCCGGTTTGAAATACCCCGCCAGCGTCTCATTGTCGTGCGTTCCACCGTAGACTACGGAGTTCGGGTCATAGCAGTGCGGCAGATGCTCGTTGAAACGATCGCCACTGAACGCAAACTCAATGATCTTCATGCCCGGATAGCCCGTCTCTGCCAGCAGATCCTTGACCTCCTGACAGAAGACACCCAGATCCTCCGCGATGATCTTCGTCTCGCCTGCCGCCTCGTCAAGTGCGTCGGTCAGCTTTTTGCCCGGACCTTTCTCCCACTCGCCGTCTTTCGCAGTCACAGCGTCATACGGGATTGCATAATACTGCACCACGCCGATGAAATGGTCGATCCGCACCGCATCGTAGAGCTCCGCGGACGCTTTCATCCGGCTTCGCCACCAGGCGAAATCGGTTTGTTCCATTTTCTCCCAGTCGTAAAGCGGGTTGCCCCAGAGCTGTCCATCCTCTGAAAATGCATCCGGCGGCACACCCGATACCTTGAGCGGCGTCAGATTTTCCTCGTCGAGCTGGAACAGCTCCGGGTGGCTCCAGACATCCGCGCTGTCGAGCGCCACGTAAATCGGAATATCGCCGACGATCTGAAGTTCTTTTTCTTTTGCATACTGTTTTAATTTTTTCCACTGTTCAAAAAACTTAAACTGTAAGAACTTCCAGTAATTTATTTCTTCTGCCAGCTCTTCGCGGCATGCCGAAAGCGCCTCCGGACGGCGGAACCGGATGTCCTCGTCCCAGTCCATCCAGCCTTTTCCTTCATATTTACCCTTGACTGCCATGTAGAGCGCATAGTCGTCCAGCCATTCTTCATTTTCTTCCAGAAATGCCTGATATTCCACACTTTCCTTATGGCTGCTCCGCTCATACGCCTTGCGCAGAAGCGGAAAACGGTAATAATACAGCGCGTCATATTTGACCTGATCCTGCTTGTCGCACCACCAGCAGGCGTCTATCTCATCCTGGGTCAGAAGTTTCTCGTCTTTCAGCGTATCCAGATCAATAAAATACGGATTTCCCGCAAATGCAGAGTAGGACTGGTACGGGCTGTCCCCGTAGCAGGTCGGTCCCATCGGAAGCACCTGCCAGTACGTCTGGCGTCCGCGTTTTAACTGATCAATAAACTCATACGCCGCCCGTCCGAACGTACCGATTCCATACGGCGACGGCAGGCTGAAAATCGGCATCAGCACGCCTGCGCCGCGTTTTAACATTGTCTTCATCGCTTCGTTTCCTCCTATTCTGCCCGATATACTGTCTCACCGCTGCAGATGGTATAGTGAACCTTTCCATAGAGCTTCGCTCCCACAAACGGAGAGTTGGACGCCTTGGAATGGAATTTTTCTACGGTATATGGTGTCTGGTCGTCAAAAAGAACCAGATCCGCCGCGCCGCCCTCGCGGATGCGTCCCGCCTCCTTCATCCGGTACAGCTTCGCCGGACTCAGGCACATTTTCTCAAACAGAGTCAGATAATCAATGTGACCAGCTTTTACCAGCCTGGTAACCGCCAATGGCAGGGAGGTTTCCAGCCCGATGATGCCGCTCGGTGCCTCGGTCAGCGGTTTTGCCTTCTCCTCGGCGCTGTGCGGTGCATGATCCGTCGCAATCATATCAATCGTGCCGTCCTTGATTGCCTCAATCAACGCCTCGCGATCCGCAGCACTCCGCAGCGGCGGATTCATTTTCGCCAGTGTTCCGTACTCCAGAACCGCCGTCTCGTCCAGTGTAAAATGATGCGGTGTCACCTCCGCCCAGACATGCGCGCCCAGCTTTTTCGCCAGACCGACCATCTGCACCGCATTGCGGGAACTGATGTGCTGGATATCCACATCTGCGCCCGTGTGAAGCGCGATCATGCAGTCGCGCGCCACCATCGAATCCTCCGCCAGCGCCGGGGAACCGCCGATTCCCAGCTGCTCGGACACCGGACCGCGGTTGATGCCGTTGTTGAAAATAAACGCCGGATCCTCCTCATGGAAGCTGAGCGGCACATTGAGGCGTTTCGCCGTCTCCATCGCCTCTTTGACCAATTTTTCGCTCATCAGCGGGATTCCGTCATCCGTAAATCCGATCGCACCCGCCTCTTTGAGGGCGTCCATATCGGTCAGTTCTTTTCCCTGAAATCCCTTCGAGACTGCCGCGCAGGTTTCCACATGGATTCCCGTTTTCGCGCCCTTTTCCAGAATATACCGGACAATCTCCGGCGTGTCGGCAACCGGTTTCGTGTTTGCCATACAAACCACCGTCGTAAAGCCGCCCGCCTTCGCAGCCGCCGCGCCCGTCTCGATGTCCTCCTTGTAGGTCAGACCCGGATCGCGGAAATGCACGTGGACGTCCACCAGTCCCGGCGCAACGATCAGCCCTTCTGCGTCCAGCACCTCGGCATCTGCCGGGATGGACGGTGCGTCAGATGCCCCATCTGATTCTGCTTTTGTATCTTTTTTCACGATTTTCTGGATTTTCCCATTTTCAATCCACAAATCTGCCCTTCCGTCGAATCTGCTCTCCGGATCGATGACTCTGCCGTTTTTAATTATTTTTACCATTCTAACCCCTTTTTAACTCATATGTTAAAACGTAACTGTTCAGTACCTTCACAGTTACGTCAAAACATTTTTTCAGACAAACTCAGCCCTTAACTCCTCTTCGCCGGCACGATCTCCAGCCAGTATCCATCCGGATCGTTAATGAAATAAATACCCATCGCCGGATTTTCAAAACAGATGCATCCCATTTCCTTATGTTTGGCATGTGCCGCCTCCATGTCTTCCGTCTCAAATGCCAGATGGAACTCATTGTCGCCCAGGTTGTAGGAGTCCTTCTCCCAGTCGCGCAGCCAGGTCAGCTCCAGCTGGTAGCTGGTCGTGGCGTCGCCCAGATAAACAAGGATAAAGCTTCCGTCTGCCGCCTCCTTGCGGCGTACCTCCTTAAGTCCCAGTGCTTCCTCATAAAATTTCAGTGACTTGTCCAGATCGATGACATTGAAATTGTTGTGTGCAAATGTAAATTTCATCGAATAAACTCCTCTCCTTCCTTGTGAATCTCTACAATCCGATCCCGCCAGCCTTCACTGGATGGATGTTCGATTAATTTTGGTATAATCGTATAATCTTCCCAGAAATGCATCGGGAAAATCCATTTTGCGTCCGCCTGCTCCATAAAACCGGCAGCGCCCAGATAAAACCACTGCTCCTGCCTCGGATCGACCGGGATAAATGCCAGATCCGCCGTGCGCCCGGAAAGCTTTTTCATCTCCTGTTTATAAGAAGCCGCCATATTCCGGTTCCATGCCATATCTTCGCCTTCCCACCACCAGTTATTTAAGTCACCGGCGTGATAAATCTCCTTTCCTTCGCAGGAGAGCCAGAAGGCGACGCCTTCGTCGGTGGAATGGAACGTCTCGACGATAAGGCTTTCTTCAGAAATATTCAGGCAAAATCTTTCTCCTGCCTTTACCAGCCGTATCCTGTCTTTATATCGTTTACGATATTCCTCTGGTATCTTTTTCCCAATCTCTTTTGAGAGAATATAAAAAACATTTTCCCGTTTCTCTCCCAGCTGAAAGATTACCGGAGCATAATGATCGGCATGGAAATGGCTCGCAAAGATAAAGAGGGGCTTCCCTGCCGGGAACTCCGGGAGAGTTCCCTTAAAATAATCAAACAGAATCACGGCATTTTCAAGCTCAACTGAAAACGAGCTGTGATGAATATATGTGATTTTCAAACGAATTAATTCCCTTCTATAATGAAAAAGAATGTGCCTTGGCACATTCTCGCGCCGAGCGCGGTCGCTTGCGACATGTTTCTGCTTCGCGCGAGTGCGCATCATTGGCACGTTAGTGCCTTTTTGTGTAATAAGAAATTTCAAGGAATTTCCTATTACACGAAACAACAGCCAGCCAAAAGTATCCCGCATACGATACTCGCAGCGCTTTCAGCCGGCTGTGCTCTCTTCGCAACCTTTAGTTTTCTTTCTTGCTCTGTGCTTTTGCTAAGAATTTCTCATTTTTGATGATGAAACGCTCATGTGTGCCGCCGCCGATGGAACCTTTCGCGTCAAATGCCTCTACCTTAAATACGAGACGTCTGCCGTCTACTTCTACCAGCTCACTCTCACACCAAACCTGCATGCCGACCGGGGTCGCTGCATTATGGGCAATTTCCAGCTTTGTACCAACGGTTCCCTCACCGTCGTTTAAGTACGGAGCCACGCTCATCCACGCGGTTTTCTCCATCAGTGCAACCATCGCCGGAGTTGCAAACACCGGTAACAGACCGCTTCCCACTGCTGCTGCGGAATTTTCATCCGTAACCATAACTTCCTGTCTTCCCTTGATACCAGCTTCTAACATATTGTCTGCCTCTCTTTCTTTTTTGCGCCAAAATCTGCGCTGTATCAAATTTTTGTAACCGTCCCGTGCTTCCACAGCCGCCATCACTCTTTTAGCGGTATCCGTCTGTATTTCCCCGCCTTACAGCGGTTTGCCGCACTTTGGACAGTACGAAAAATCCTCATCCGTCTCAAATCCACAGGACGGACAGACCTTATGACGGTGTGATGCATCACTTCCCGTCCACGGATTTCCATTTCCATCCTGCCGAAGTGTCAGATCGCTTTCCGTGATCTCGACCTCCTCGCCCCGAAGCAGCCTCTTTCCTACCTCCGGATCCAGCTCATAGACCGCACCGCAGCACGACATTTCTACGAAAAAGCGCCGGTTCCATTTAAAAATCGGGATAAAAAAGAAACTAAAATACATATAGGTCATGTACACCTGATACCGCCCATAAGCGCCGCAGCGCCCGCAGATCACTGTTTTCAGGTACTCCAGCGGCTTCACGCCGGAACTGATGCCACCGATAAAAAACATCCGTCTCCCCTCCTGCCATAGAACAAAGAATGTGCTCTGGCACATTCTCGCGCCGAGCGCGGTCGCTTGCAACATGATTCCTCTTCGCGCGAGTGCGCACATATATACATCATACCTAAGTAGCGCGTCTTTCGCAAGATTTTTTTACGCTCTGATGCAATTCTGATGCAATTCTTTTCTGATAAAAGGTAACCGTTTGCAGGCAAAGGTCTTCTATGCTATGATACGTCTCATAAGAATTACATGATTTGATACTTTATGATTCAAGGTTTTATAACTTGATATTCCATTGATATAAGCAAAAAATATTTTAAAAAAAGAGGATGCCCTGCCATGAACACACATACAACAAACCTGCCTGCAATCGAAACACACACTTTCCCCAACTCCCACATCATCTCCTGCCTGAACCTGAACCTCGCCCAGATCGCCGCCTCCGGTCAATGTTTCCGTATGCTTCCGGTTCCGGAAAAACCGGGGATCTGGTCACTCATCAGCGGGACGCACTATCTGGAAATTTCCGAGACGCCGGACGGTTTCTTCTTCGACTGCCCGGACGAAGCGCTTCCTTTTTGGAAACAATACTTCGATCTCGGCACCGATTACGGCTCTTTCATCGCCTCCATCCGCGCAGACGATGCCTACCTCGCGGCGGCGGCAGACGCCGGTTCCGGCATCCGGATTCTCCGTCAGGATCTCTGGGAAATGATGATCACCTTCCTGATCTCCCAGCAGAAAACCATCCCAAAGATCCGCGAAGCCGTCGAGACCCTGGCAAAAAAATACGGTGCGAAGAGAACCGCCGCCCTGTCCGACGGTTCTATCCGCACCTACTATTCTTTTCCCTCGCCCGAAGAACTGGCATCTGCCAGCCTGGACGACCTATTAGCCTTAAAACTCGGCTACCGCGCCAAATACATCCACCGCCTCATCCAGGATGTCCTCGCCGGAACCGTATCCTTAGAATCCCTCGCAGCCCTGCCGCCGGACGAAGCCATGACCGCACTTACCAGCCTCTATGGCATCGGTCCCAAGGTCGCCAACTGCGTCTGCCTCTTCGGACTCCACCACATCGACGCCTTCCCCGTCGATACCTGGATCGAACAGATCCTGACCAAAGAATACCTTCCCAAACATCCCATCCGCTACCGCCGCCTTCCAAAAAGCCGCCTGTACACTACTATTATCCAGGATTTTTTTGGAAGCTATAAAGGATACGCAGGGGTAATGCAACAGTATATCTTTTATTATGAGCGCAGCATCCGAAACGGAAAATTCTAAAGATTCAGCAGCGCCAATGCCACCAAAATAATCCCGCATCCCCCAATCTGTCTCCGGCTGATTGGATCCCCGAACACCAGCACGCTCACAAAGCTGACCACCAGGATCGTGCCGACACTAAAGCTCGGATACACGATAAACGCCGGCAGTCTCGACACACTCGCCAGCAGCAGCGAGGTTGAAAAATAGTTTGGAAATCCGACTGCCACACCACTCAAAAAGTCCATCTTTCCAATCTTGCGGCGGGTTCTCTGCTGCTCGAGAAATGCCAGAACCACAGTCAGAACCAGTGCGGTCAGGAACGTATAGAACAGAAACAGCGCATCAAACCGTCTCTCGCCGATCCTCTCCGTTACCTTGGACATCCCGTCTGCCATACCGCTGACGACAAATAAAACGAGCAGAAGTCCCGCCGAACCCATCCTCCGTCTGCGTCCGCAGCCGCGGTCCCCCTCGCTGTTGATGACCCAGATCGCCACAATAACCAGCACAATTCCCACCAGCTGGAACAGCGTCGGGATCTCACCTAAAAACAGGATACTCGCCGTGACCGGAATCACGATACCAAGCTTCGCAAATGCCGACGACAGAACTGCCCCATTTTCACGGATGCATTTCTGCATCAGAACCAGATTTCCTGTAAACAAAAATCCATTCACGATTCCCGTGAGAACCGCCGTCCGGCTGCCTGCCGCAAAGATATTTTTATCTGGAAGCAGAACAAACGCCACCACCAGGCAGGTCACATAATTTCCAACCAAAATCCCATATCGGTTATCGCTGAACGTCTCACTGATCCGCAGCGCCAGCGCCAGGGACGCGCTGAAAAGAATCGCAAAAATCAGATAAATCATACCTACTTATAAGAGATCGCCAGTCTCCCGGAATTTCCGGTAATGATGCGTTCTCTTTGCCTCCTCCAGTTTTTTAAGCATGGCCGGGATATCCCCGTTTAAGGTTCCCGCCAGAATCACGTAGTTCGACGCATGGTTCGTCCGGAATACAGTGCCCGGAGAATCCACATTTTTCAGGAAAATTTCCATTTCATCCACAATTTCATCCGGGGTTATCCGCTGGAACCGCCCTTCCACGACATCTGCATACATCGGCGTGCCCTCGTACAGGCGCAGCGTCAGGAAGGATGCGTACTCCGGGTTCATCGCCGTGATGAGCTTCGCACAGGACAGGGCATGTTCTTCCACCTTGCTGCGTCCGCCAAGCCCCGAAATCAGCGTCACTGAGGTCGCGATGCCGCAGCGTTTCAGCTTCTGCCCTGCCTCAATGGTCTGTTCCGCCGTCACGCCTTTATTGATATATTTTAAAATCTCATTGTCGCCGGATTCCGCGCCCACATAGACGATTCCGAGTCCCGCCTCGCGCAGGCGGATCAGCTCTTCTTCCGATTTCCGCAAAATATCCTGTGCCGTTCCGTAGGAAGCCACCCGCTTCACGCCCGGATACAGGCGGTGGATCGCATCCAGAATTACCAGAAGATCCTCTGTTTTCATAACCAGCGCATCGCCGTCCGCCAAAAATACCTTCTCGATATACGGCGCATACGGATTGTGCGAAACCTCCGTCAAATCTGCCAGAATCTCCGCCAGGCTCCGGATCCGGAACTTCTTTTCTTTATACATATTGCAAAAGCCGCAGGTGTTGTGTGCACATCCGATCGTCACCTGAATGATCAGGCTGCGCGCCTCACTCGGCGGTCTGTATACAATTCCCTCGTAGTCCATATGATTCCTCCTTTTTCTGTATCTCCTCTGCCGGACTGCCCGCATCTGCTCCGACAGTTTCCTCTTTTTCTGCATTCTCCGGGTTTTCTATCGTCTCCCCCGGCAGCGGGAAATCCACACCCGCTTTCAGCTCCAGCACCGTGTTGTCCGTCCGGGCATCGTGCAGGATCGCCTGCAGCCTTGCCAGCCAGAAATCATTGCCGCTATAACGGATCCAGTACTGATATGCCTCGCTTTTTCTGATCTTTGCCACATCAATCTTCGTGCCCGAACAATAATCACGGTTCATATCGGCATAGAGCCTTGCCATCTCTTCTTTGATATCCTTTGATGCCGACTGCAGCGCCTTAAACGCCTGTTTCGAAATCACATCTACCAGAAACTGATCCGCATAAGCATCAAAATTGAGAAGATTCTCGTCTTCTTCCCCGTAGCGCTGCGCCCAGCCTGCTATGTCTACCTTTTTTGTATGGTAGGACAGACTGCCATCCGTCTGCCAGTTTAGGATACTGTACTGGCACGGCGCCATTGGAAGCGGGGAAGTCACTATCTCCCGGATTCCATATCCGCCCGGTGTGTTCAAATTTGACGTATGCTTCTTGATTCTCTGCAAATGCAGATGCCCGCTCAAATACACCGGAACTCCATATGTTTCCAGAAGCGCGGTCACTTCTTTCGTATTTTCAATCGTGCATTCCTCCGGATAGAGTGTACTCTCATCCAACAGATTGTGGTGTGAAACCGGAATGACCGTCACACCCTGTTTTTTCGCCTCCTCCAGCTGCGTTTTCATCCACGCAACCGTCTCTTCGCTTAGCTTTCCGCCCGTCTCATGGACCGGTTCACATATGCAGCTGTCCAGCATCATCAGCCAATATTTTTCATCCAGGCGGTAAACATAACTCAGCGAATCCGAAGCCCGGGACACCGCCTGATCATAGCCAAACTTATGGTAAATCTGGTAAAACTCTTCCGAACTTGTTCCCTCTGCCGGGGATACCTGATCATCAAAATACGTTGCCGCCCACGGGTGGTTGATATCATGGTTGCCCGGAATCACCAGCACCGGAATTCCCGCCGCCTGCACCCGCTCTAGCTTCTCTGCAAGCGCTTCATGGTTTGCTTTCTCACCATTCTGGGAGAGATCTCCGCTCAAAACCAGTGCCGATGGATGCGCCGTCCGCACCTCCTCCAGAAACGCCTCCGTGATCTCATCCAGATACGGCACGATCGTCCCATCATTTCCCATCGTATAGGTATCAAACGCCGACTGGAAATCTGTCATCTGCGGGGACTGATAGTGAAGATCCGTCGCCAGCCAGATGGTCGGCGGCATATAAACTGTCTCTTCCTGTGCCTTCTGGGGCTCTTTTTTTCTTTTATACAGCTGTTTCCGGGAAGTCCGGCGCTTTAAAGCCGTTTCTCCATCCGAAGCGTTCTCATCTGCATCATCCTGTATCACTTCCCCGGCGGATGATTCATCCTCCTCCAGATTCCCGGCGGCTCTATTTTTTTCATTCTCCGCCACATCGCCGCCATCTGTCTCAGCTTCCGAAGCTTCCGTCCCGGATGCATGCTTTTTCCCTGCATCCGGCACCAGCCATACAACCATAAAAAGTGCGAGGACCAGCAGCAGAAGCTGTGCCCCCCGCACCAGAATCGACATCTGTCTTAACTGTTTCATGGCTGCTCCGGTTTCGGCGCATTGCTCTTACCTGTCAGAGTTTCCACACGCAGGCAGAGGACGGTGGTTCTCGCCGCTACCTCCGGAGCAAACTCATACGGTCCGCCCTCCGGGTCATACTGCTGCATGATCCTTGTCAGTGCCTCTCCTTTCTCCCCAGGATCAGCCACACGGGATAACCGTCCAGTCCCGCAGACACTCTCATAAATCATCGTGCTTCTGCATGCCGGTTCCAGAATCTTTATCTCTTTTTCATTCTGCACACAGAATGCCACCCGGTTGTCGCGCTCCATATGCTCAATCTTCGTTCCCACCGGAGCGCCGTGGAAATACAGCACCGGCGTCTCCTGGTCTTCGTTCCACACAAAACCATAATTTAACGGGATCACATACGGGTATTCATCCCCGGAAAAGGCGAGACTACACACCCGGCAGTGTTCCAAAATGGCTTTCTGCCCGTCTTTCGACTCAATCGCACGTTCTCCTCTTCGCATTATTTATCCCCCTTCTTATCCGAACCTTTCTTCTCCTGATTCTCTTTCTCCCGTTGCTCCCGTACCTTCTGGAACGCCTCGTCGCCGACTGCCACGCGGATAAACTCCTCCATCGCTTTCGTGAGGTACTTATTTCTCTTCTTGTACAAATAAACGTAACGGACCGCCAGCTCTTCATTCATCTTGTAAAAGCACAGCGGCACTTCATATGGAAGATTGACGATCAGGCCATCCGGGATGAAGGTCGCGCCCACGCCCCGTCCTGCCATGTTGAACGCAGAGACAACCTGGTCCGGTTTCATGATAATATTCGGTGAATAATTCTGGCGGCTGCACATCTTCATGCTGCGCTTGTAAATACTGTTTTCCTCTTTAACGAAGATAAACGGAGTACTCTTTAAGAGCGGCAGCGGCAGTACCGGGAACTCCGCCTGACTGTGGCGTCCTGCCCGGATATCTTCCGCGGTAAGCTGATACTGGGTCAGCTCCTCATTGATCGGAAAACTCTTCGGAACAGCCAGAATAATTCTCTCCGTGCTATAATAATACTTTTCATAATTTTTGTCATCCAGTTCCGAGTTATCGATCAAAAGATCCAGTTCCTCGGCAACCAGCTTATCGGTCAGCTGTGTGGTCGTGCCCTCCTGCAGATCAATCTTGATCTGCGGATACCGATGGGAAAACTCGCTCAACACGCCCGGAAGTACAAACGAGGTAAAAAAGATCGTTCCGCCAACCGACAGCTTGCCCGCCAGAAGCCCATTTAAGTTATTCAGTTGATTGAGCGTGTTCTGTTCCAGCGCAAACAGCTTTTCGATCGCGTCGATATAAACTTCACCGCCCGGCGTCAGTCCGATCGGAGAGGTGCTCCGGTCAAAAATCGGAGTTCCTATCTTTTTCTCCACCTTCTTGATCGCCGTGCTTAACGCCGGCTGCGTAATATACAGTTTCTGCGCCGCCTTCGAAAAACTCTTTTCCTCGTAGACCGCGTATACATACTCTTTTCCGTCGAACATGTTTCCTCCTATGTACCCTGCTTTTTCTCATCGCTGCATCCTGCGGGATATTTCATCCCGAAACTTCCCGCCCGTGAACATTCTCATTCTGTTCCATTCTTTCCCCTTTATCTACAGGGTTTCCGGCACTTTTGTCCACTTATGATTCTATAACAAAAAATTTATAATAATTATCTTCTTATTTATATTTGATTATATACGATGAATGATATATAATCAAGTTAAAGATAAGGAACAAGAGAAAATAATTCATCTTCTTATCTTTCTGGCATAACCAACCACCCCGATTTTCCCCAAAATCGGTTCCCATATATTGATTATTCCTCATGAGCACGCACTGCAGAACCCTCGTTCCCCAACCAACCCGCAGTTGCGTGCTTATTTGTATGTAATTTTTACCCCGTCCAGCTCAGTTTCTATCAGCTCGTCCCCATCATATGACAATTTCAATGAAAAAAACGTATCCCTTTCAATCAGAAGCTTCAAAAAGATCCGATCGCCATCCCAGAGCCGCAGAGCCGATACATCCTTTTTCGCCACCCAGGCAAGCTCGCCCTCATCACATTCGCGAAGCGTTCCCTCAAATCCATCCGCCGTGTACAGGCACATATATTCCGTCGGCCAGCCTTTCGCGATAAACGTCACGATTCCGCGGAAGCGCCAGGAAGTCAGAGTCAGCCCTGTCTCCTCCTTCACTTCGCGCAACAGGCAGTTCTCCGGGCTTTCATTCTCCTCAAAATGTCCGCCGACGCCAATCCATTTTCCTTCATTCACATCCTGTTTCTTCTTAATGCGGTGCAGCATCAGATATGAATCGTCTTTTTCAATGTAGCAGAGCGTTGTCAGCGGCGAACGCTGTTTTTTTGTCTCTCCCATGCCTCCTGGTACCTCCATTTTTATTTAATGTACGCTCGGAATCTTCAGATGCCCGTAGTCCTTCGCCTCGTCCTCCAGGATATTCTGCAGAAAATCGCTCAGTTCGCTGACATAGCCGATCTTGTTCCAATCTTCCAGCACTGGATTTTCCTTTGCGGCTTCCTCGATATGGTACATCCGTCCTTCATAATAATTCACGCACAGATCCGCGTAGTACGAAGCCATTTCCTGTTTCTTCTCGTCCGTAAAAAATGCATGGCGATCCTCGATATGGCGATTCAGATCCCGAATTGCATCGCGGATTGCCGCCCGACGCAGGATCGACTCCGAATAAGCCGTAAAATCTGCCAGATCTCGGTTGTGGTACGAGTGGCGTATCGCCCAGCCGTCCACATCGACAGGTTTCGCATCATACTGGTAGGTCCCGTCGTTCCAGATGCGGACAATCCCGTAATGGCACGGAGCCATCACCATGGAACCCGTCACAACCTCATAGATGCCCGTGTCCTCGTCTTCCTTATAATGCTGGATATGCAGATGTCCGCTCAAGTGCAGGCGCACGCCATGATCCGACAGCATCCGCACCAGTTCCTCGTTGTGCTCGATCGTACAGTTGTCATAAAAGGTCCGGCTCACTCCGCTCTCATCCAGCAGGTTATGATGGCTGACGGATATCACGCGGGCGCCTTCCCGCTCCGCCTCTTCCAGAATCGGCTCCATCCACTCATACGTTTCCCGGCGGATCATGCCGCCGACCTCATTTTTCGGTTCATACTGACAGGAATCCAGCATCAGCACCCAGTTTGCACTGTCTATCTTATAAAGATAACTCAGCGATGCCGGATCCCGGCTGTCCGCCGCTACATAGCCAAAATCAGCATAGATATCCCGGAACTCGTCCGCTGTGATGGACTCCACCTTTTCCGCTCCATCCGCCGTATAGCGGCGGGCATCCGGGTTATTGATATCGTGGTTTCCCGGTATAACCGCGACCTCAATTCCCGCCTCGCTGAGTCCTTCCAGAAGTTCTGCCAGTTCCTCATGGCTCGCTTTCTCTCCGTCCAGCGTCAGATCTCCGCTCAGAATCAGGAGGTCTGGATCTTCCTTCTTCGTATCATCGAGAAAGGCGTCCATGACCTCCCAGCCGTACTCCAGCACGCGCCCGTCTCCGCCCCTCGCCATTCCGACAAAGGAATCACAGCGGTTTCCTGCCAGTTTCTCGGCAAAATAGTGCATATCCGTTGCCACCACGATCTTCTTTTCCACGAAATGGTCCTCGGTTTCCTCTTCCCCGCTTTCTTCGTCTTCGGCAGCCTCATGGCTCTCCTGTGTCTCCTCTGTCTCAGCTGTCTCAGTCTCCGACTCCTGTGTGGCACCCGGACTTTCCGTTTCCGCCTTGCTGGAAACCTCCGTCGCGTCTGCCTCCTTCGATAGAAACGAACAGCCGCCAAGCAGCGCTGCCAGAAGGACTGTTGCCATCACTATACATCCTTTGTTTCTTCTACTTTTTCTCACTGTACCTATCCGCTCCTGTTTTCTCTCTATCTTTCAATTTCTGTAACTGTTCAGTACCTTCACAGTCACGCGCAAAAATCCATTAAAAATTGCCTACGGCAATGGGATTTTTGCCTGCTGGCCCATGTTTTCGTACGGTCAGCACAGTAAATGTGCAGACCTACTGAACAGTTACCAATTTCTACTGCTGTTTCTTGCCTTTACCGCTATTGTTTGTACCAATTCTTCGTACATAATCCGCCCCGGCGCGATATATCTACGTCTCGTCATCCACCGGAAGCTCCGTCCGTCCCAGCGCTGCCATCGCCTCTTTTTCCTTTTTGGTCAGTTTCTTGATCGCTGCCTCCCGGCGCATCGCCTCGCTGCGCGTCGCATATTCTTCATAGTATGCCAGCACTACCGGACGGCGGGTTTTCGTGTATTTTGCACCTTTCCCGGCATTGTGCGCCGCCACCCGCGCTGCCAGATGGTTCGTCCACCCGCAGTACAAGGTTCCGTCCGCGCAGCGCAAAAGATATGTATAATTCATGTCTCATCCTGCCTTTATGGTTCGCACTCCCGACAAAAATTTCTCAGTACACAGGAAAACGCATCCGGACGCCCTATGTAAACGGCGCCGCGCCTTGCAATGCACGGGCACCGCCCGGTTCGGGAAACTCCTTCCCCGGATCTATCATCAAGCACCGGCCGGATGCGTTTTCCTGGCTTACAAGGCAAAAATCCTTTGTCAAAGTCAAATCTGCATGGATTTTTGCTTGTAACTGTAAAGATATTGAACCGTTACAATAATAGTATATAAAGTTTTCCCCCAAATGCAACCATTCCGGCTGGATTTTTTGTTACTGTACACGCATACGTGTCCAGTAACGGAATTTGCCGTGGCTTCGAATTTCAATACGGCAAATTCCTGCTGCCACCACGTTTTCTTACGGCACTTTCGGTCCCAAAAGTGCCCACCCGTGAACAGAAACGATTTTTTCTCTCTAAAATTCCTACCTATGAACAGTTACCCGCCGTTACCTCTTTGATCAGAAGCAGCCGCGCCCCTGCACCGGCTTCCTCCCCGTCGATTTCATTCATTTCCCGCACCTGATCCACCGTCGTGTGGAATTTTTTTGCAATTTTCCACAGAGAATCCCCCGGCTGCACAATATAACCCACAATCCCTGGCTGCTGCTCCCAGCGCTTTAAATCGAACGGCTGTGTCTGCACGGATGTAACCACCTCTTCCTGCATCGGCTGGAATACAAGCAGTTCCACCGTGAGCTGCGCCTTGACCTCCGCCTCACCGCCGCCCAGCATCACCGCGCCGAGCTGTTCCAGCCCCAGATTCAACTGCCAGACGCAGTCTTCCCGGATCCCCTCCGCCTCGACCGTGCCGGAAAATGGCAGAACCTCAGAAATTGCCCCGACCGGCGCCGCGTCATCATCCGTCAGATACAGGAGACTGACTTCCAACACTCCCTCGATCGCCAGACCGTTTTCTGACGGGCGGCTCTCATCCAGCCGGACAATCCCACTGCTGTGGCAAATCTGCAGAATTCGCTCCGGTTTCTGAAAAGAAACACTTCCCCCCACCCGCATTTTGCAGCTGTTGCGCGTCAAAAGCCGGTCAAAGCACACCTCCCCCTGCTCGCTCACGACCTCGCAGCCGGTCGAATAGAGATCGCTTAAAAGTTCCACTGATTCTTCTTTATAAAGGCGGATGTCCAGCTCCAGCACCGCCTCCACTTCCACTTCGCGCATCTCCCCATCGCTGTCCGGCTTTTTGCCCGCCTCTGCATGAAGAATCCGGACCCCGACCGCCGGAATCATCTCCTCCACCGCCTCCGAGAGTTCCACCTCACCGGAAAACGGAATACTCTCCTCCAACCACTGAACCGGCGTGTGCTCGCCCTCGCCGCTGTAAATCAGGAACACCGACAATTCACCGTCCAGATGCAGTTTTCCATCCAACGGGCGCACCGAAACATCCCGAAGACGCATCTCCTGCCAGAGAATCGTCTCAATATTCGGCTTATTTGCCGATACGCTTACTTCCTCCCGGACCCGGTAGATATCTTTGCGCCGCACTGCAAGCGTCGCTGCCGGAACGCTTCTCTTCAGGACTTGCAGCCCCGCATCATCCGTCTCGACATCCGCGGCAGCCTGCACATCGACGCGGCTTTCCGCCCGCACCGTAAGCGTCAGCACCGCTTTGGCGCTCAGCTTGCGCGAATGAATCATGGTAATATTCAAATCTTCGATATTCCATACGATCTGCGTATAGTCGCGCTCCGAAAGCTCCGGCACATTGACCGTTTCCTCAAATGGGATCTCCCCGCCCATCGCCTGCAGCCCGCCCGACTCCCGGCGGTACAGCACCCGGAACACAAGCTTTCCCCGGATCAGCACCTTTTCTCCCTGAATCCGTGAATTTTCTATCTGAACCTCCCCGTCTGACAGCAGTATCTGCACCGCATCATCCAGCGCATCCGGCACAATAAAATCATCATCCAGCGTCAGCTGCGACACCGCCGTCCCCCTCTGCCGGTTCATATGTATCTCTTTTTTGATCAGCTCTATCATAAAAAACGCCCCTTTCCAAACCGCACGCATTTCTCTCAAAGAAATTTATGCAGCCGAAAGGGGTGTTATGAATAATTTTGTGTCAGGCTTTCTCCTGTCCTGCCCGAACTGCCTCCAGTTCCTTCCGCAGGTTTGCCGACTCTTCTCTAAGTTCCTGAAGCTCTTTCCGGAGCGCGTCGATCTGCTCTAAAATACGCTGATCGTCCTCGCCGATGATCATCTTCTGCTTCTTCGGCAGCGCCACGCCGTCCTTCTTGACCGGACGCGCCGGAATGCCGACAGCCGTGGTATTTTCCTCGAGCGGGCGGAGCAGAACCGCATTTGCCGCTACGGAACAGTTATCACCGACCTCGAAAGAACCGAGAATCTTTGCGCCGGAACCGACCGTCACATTATTTCCCAGCGTCGGATGACGTTTACCCTTCTGGGTTCCGACACCGCCCAGCGTCACACCCTGGTAAATCGTACAGTTGTCACCGACCACCGCCGTCTCACCGATGACAACGCCGCAGCCGTGGTCAATCAGAATACCGTGTCCGAGCTGTGCACCCGGATGAATCTCAATCAATGTAAAGAAACGTGCCACCTGTGAAATCAGGCGCGCAATGAAAAACATATGGTGCTCATAAAACCAGTGCGCCACCCGGTGCCAGATCAGGGCATGTACACCCTGATATAAAAGTAGTACCTCCAATGCATTTCTCGCAGCCGGATCTCGCTCCTGAACCGCTTTTACATCCATCCAAATATCTTTTAAAATCATGTCTCTTCCCCTTTTACTGAACTGAATGACCTTTCCGTTTCCGCAAAATCCCAGAACCTATCGTCCTTCTCTTCTCCGACAGCCATTCTTTCTGACTGGCTGCTGCAGTTTCTCATTGTCATCCTATGTTGTTTTTATTCTGCCGTTCATATATTTTGTAAACTACAACACCCTGCGATCCCGCCAAATACCTTGCCGCAGAGACGCACATATTCCTGATATTCCGGTGTCTCATTCAAGTCCTTTAAAAGGTCTATCATCGACGTGTAATACCACGCCTGTTTCTCTCTGTCCTTCATATTAAACCGCTGCCAGAGCTCCTCCCCGACCAACAGATAGTCACGCGCCATGCTGCGGATATTGCTCAGCTTGTCCGCCATCGTCAGGATCTTCTCCGCCGGACTCGCTGTTTTCAAATGTTCCAGCGTGTGCCCCTTGCGCTCAATCCAGGTTTTGGACTTATCCTCGCTCTCCGCCAAGACCAGATCTGCAACCCGGGTGCCAAACTCCTGTTTCAAATCCTCGTAGGTCACACCCGTGTCCTCGATCGTATCATGCAGAAGTGCCGCTGCCAGTATCTCCTCATCGTTCGTCAGCATCGACGCAATCAGCGCCGTCTCCAGCGGATGAACAATATACGGAATTCTGGTTCCCTTCCGGTGTGCGCCCTTATGCGCCTGTTCTGCGAATTTTGCCGCTCTGTCAATCATGGTTGTTCCTCTGTCTATATTGCTTATACTGTTTAAACGATTGCTACTGTTTTAAATGTACATCCATCTTGTTGTATGGAATTTCGATGCCCGCCTCGTCAAATGACAGCTTGATCCGTTCCAGAATGTCCCATCTCGTCTGCCAGTAATCGGACGTCTCTACCCAGCCCCGGATACCAAGCACCACGCTGCTGTCGCCCAGGCTGTCCACAAATACCTTGATGTCCTCGTCCTTCTTCACCATCGGATGTTCCCGGTAAACGCGCTCTAACACTGCCTTTGCCGTCCGGATATCTGCCTCATAGGCGATACCGACCTTGAGTTCCAGCATCCGCTTGTCCATCGCCGTCACGTTGGTCACGGTTGAGTTTGAAAGGGTGCCATTCGGGATGGTAATTGCTTTATTATCGGTTGTCAGGATAGTCGTGTAAACCAGCCCGACCATCGAAACCCTTCCCTCCCCGGACGGGGAAATGATATAATCCCCCACCCGGAACGGTTTCATAATTAAAATTAAGAGTCCGCCCGCAAAGTTTCCAAGACTCTGCTGGAGCGCCAAACTCAGCGCAAGACCTGCCGCGCCAAGAACCGCCACAATCGAGGCGCTGTCCATGCCAAGCTGCCCTGCAATCATAAAAAGCAGGAAGACATTCATCACAAACTGGGTCAGCGCCCGCAGGAAACGAGTCACACCCACATCCATACCGGCATGCTCCATCGAGCGGGACAGCATCTTCTCGATCATCGAAATGACCTTACGTCCAATCAGGAAAATGATGAGCGCCACCAGTACCTTCTGTCCCAATGCCATAAGCCCCGGGCCAATCCGGTGCATGATCGCAGCCATCGTATCCACGTTCAAATTTGCCGGATCCGATAGTGACTCTGCTACCGCCGCGATCTCCTCGCCTGTCAGCTCTGCCGCTGTTGCCATCTATTTCATTCCTTCCTGTACTTACTCTTTTCCCACCTTTTTATCCAGACCTTCTTCCAATCCCGCCTGTCGTCTCGCAATCGAGGACAGACTGATAATCTTGGAGGAAAGCCCCGCCTTCGCCTCTGCCAGCTTATCTGAAATACCCGCCAGGCGTTCTGCTGCCGCAGCAGCTGTCCCCCCGGCTTTTCCATTGAATGCCGCCGCTGCATCCGCCATCATGCTCTGGAGATCGGTTTCAGCCTTTTCTTTTACACTCTTAGTGCTGTGGGTCGTCTTTTTCGCCTTCGCCGGTTTTTCTTTCTTCTCCGGCTCCGTCGGCGTGCAGTTGAAGACGCTGATGCCAAGCGGCGCCAGCTGGATCGTGATGGAATTTTCCTTTCCATCACATTCCTCTGCCTTCGAGGACTTCATACGCGGATTGACCTTTCCGCTTCCGCCGAACTTCTCCGCATCGCTGTTGAAAATCTCTTTGTATTTTCCCTTAAACGGTACGCCGACCGTCAGCTTCTCATGCAGCTGCGGGGCAAAGTTGCAGACAAAGAGCAGTGTCTCATCCGCGCCGCGCCGGAGAAATGCAATGATATTGTCCACTGCATCCATGCAGTTGATCCACTCAAAGCCTTCCGTCTGATAATCTTTCTGATAGAGTGCCGGATGGCTGGTATAAAAGTGATTTAACTCCTTCACATACTCCTTCATCTGGCTGTGGATCGGATACTGCAGCAGCTCCCACTCGATCGATGCATTCTCATTCCACTCATCCATCTGGGCGAAATCCTGTCCCATGAAGAGGAGTTTCTTGCCCGGATGTCCCATCATAAAACCGTATGCCGCCCGCAGGTTCGCAAACTTGTCCTCAAACGTCTGTCCCGGCATCTTATTGACCAGGGAACCTTTTCCGTGAACCACCTCGTCGTGTGAGAAGACGAGGACGAAATTTTCACTGTAGGCGTAAATCATGCTGAAGGTCAGCTCATTGTAGTGGTGGCACCGGAAATATGGATCCTGCTCCATATAGCCCAGAAAATCGTTCATCCAGCCCATGTTCCATTTATAATCAAAGCCAAGACCGCCGTTCTTCACGTCACCGGTAACCTTCGGCCATGCCGTCGATTCCTCGGCAATCAGAATCGCGCCGTCCTTGCGTCCCCTGAAGACAGAGTTCAGATGCTTTAAGAACTCGACCGCCTCCAGATTCTCATGACCGCCGTACATATTGGCAATCCATTCACCCGGATTCTTGCCATAATCCAGATACAGCATCGACGCCACCGCATCAAACCGGATGCCGTCCGCGTGATAGCGGTCCGCCCAGAACATCGCATTCGCAATCAGGAAGTTTGAAACCCCCGGTCTGCCGTAGTTGTAGATCAGCGTACCCCAGTGCGGATGCGCCCCCTGTCTCGGATCCTTGTGCTCATAGAGGCAGCTTCCGTCAAACTGCGCCATGCCCCATGCATCACGTGGGAAATGTGCCGGAACCCAGTCAAGGATAACGCCAATCCCCTGTCCGTGCAGGTAATCCATAAAATACATGAAATCATCCGGTGTGCCGAAGCGGCTGGTCGGTGCGTAATATCCCGTCACCTGATAGCCCCACGAAGCATCCAGCGGATGTTCCATGACCGGCAGAAGTTCCACATGGGTATACCCCATTTCCTTCACATATTCCGCCAGCTTGACCGCGATCTCACGGTAATTGTAAAACTCTGATCCGACAATCTCGCGTCCTCTCTTATCCACCTCGGTCGGTTTTCGCATCCAGGAACCGAGATGCACCTCATAGATCGACATCGGCGCCGTCTTCGTGTCGAGCGCCGCCCGTTTCTTCATCCAGTCCTGATCGTTCCATTTATATTCGTCCAGATCCCAGACGATGGATGCCGTGTTCGGTCTAAGTTCCGCATAGTTCGCATACGGATCCGCCTTCAGCGCCGGGTCTCCGTTCTTGAACTTAATTTCATATTTATAAACAGCGCCCTTTTTTAGCTCCGGGATAAAAATCTCAAACACGCCCGAATCTCCCAACCGCCGCATCTGGCTGCGTCTGCCATCCCACAGGTTGAAATCACCGACAACACTCACGCGCATCGCTTCCGGCGCCCAGACTGCAAAATAGACGCCGCTCACACCTTTGACCGTCATCGGATGCGCGCCCATCTTATTATAAATGCTGTAGTGGACGCCCGCCTCGAATTTCTTCAAATCCGATTCCGTAAACTGCGGTGCAAAGGAATACGGATCGTGTATCTCGCTTAACGTACCATTATCATAAAACACAAGGAGGGTATAATCCGCCAGAGTCTTGCGCGGAATCAGCGCCGCAAAAAAGCCAGTCTCGTCCGCCATCTCCATCTGGTACTGCTTGCCGGTTGCCGAAAGTTTGACCGTAATATCGCGCGCCGTCGGAATAAACGCCTGTACCAGCATTCCCTCCGGCGTCATATGGGCTCCCAGCATCCGGTGCGGGTTTGCCGCTTCCGAATAGACAATTTCTTCAATTCCAGCCCAGTCCATCAGATCGTATAATGTTTTATCCATACATACGCCCCCTTGCGTTCCTTTGTGGTTTTTGGTTTTAGCTTCATTTTAGCATCCCGCGCCCAATAATACAATCATACACTTCAAAACATTTATGAATTTTCCCGAAATTTCGTGAAAAAACTTGATAAATCAAGGCATCTCATATACACTATTATGGCAGAAGGTTACCATATTACAGTAGCCTATTACTGCTCATGCGTTGCACAAACGTTACTGCCGTAGCAGACACCTTTGGAACTGAAAGTGCCATAAGATAACGTCACACAGACAGCAACAGCAGAGAGAGGAGATATATATGGAAGATCAAGATAGAGACCATATTTCGTCCCGAAGCCATTTCTCCGGGCGTTCCGATCAGGAACTGGATGAGATGCTCGATGAACTCCGCGCCGGAAAAATCGGCATCAACCAGCCGGGCCAGAACTCTTCGGAACACGATTCGGAAGATACGCCCGAAGAGAACGACAACGCTTCAGGTACCGGAAATGCCGCAAAATCCAAGAAGGGCAAGAGCCGCAAGGAGGGCTTCAATCTCAAGGACGAGGTCATAAGCTGGATTCAGGTTCTGGTTGCCGCCGCTATTATCGCATTCTGCGTCAACCATTTCATCATCGCCAACAGCGAAGTCCCGACCAGCTCGATGGAAACGACCATCATGGCTGGCGACCGCGTCATCGGCTCACGGTTAAGCTACAAATTCGGAGATCCGCAGCGGGGTGACATCGCCATTTTCATTTATCCGGATGATGAAGCGAAAGGCATCAAAACGTACTATGTCAAACGTATCATCGGTATGCCGGGCGACACGATCGACATCGTGGACGGCAAGGTATACTTAAATGGTTCCGATACACCGCTCGACGAGCCGTATCTGCATGAACCGATGGAACCGGAGGAACCGCAGCACTACGAAGTGCCGGATGGCTGCTATTTCATGCTGGGCGACAACCGGAACTATTCCAACGACGCCCGCCGCTGGACGCACAAATACGTCAAGCGCGACAAACTGATTGCCAAGGTACTGTTCCAGTATTTTCCGAAGATCCAGAAACTGAATTAACCCAATATTTACTTTAGGAAGGAACAAAGAACATCATGAAAAAAGTAGTAAAGTTTGGCGGAAGTTCCCTCGCCAGCGCAAAACAGTTCAAAAAAGTCGGAGATATTATCCGTGCTGATAAATCCAGACGCTACGTTGTACCGTCTGCTCCGGGCAAACGCAATAAAAATGACACCAAAGTAACCGATATGCTCTATGCCTGCTACGAGGCAACTTCCACCGGCGCAAGCTACGGCAAGCTTCTCTCCGCCATCAAAGAGCGCTATGAGCAGATCATCGACGGTCTGGAGTTGAATTTAAACCTCGATTATGAGTTCAAGACCATCGAGGAAAACTTTATCGCAAAAAAAGGCAGCGATTACGCAGCTTCCCGCGGTGAGTATTTAAACGGTATCATCATGTCCCATTACCTGGGCTATGAGTTCATCGATGCAGCCGAGGTAATCTTCTTTGACGAGAATGGTACATTCCTGTCCGAAAAAACCAATGAAGAGCTGTCCGAACGCCTCGCGCACACTGAGCGCGCCGTTATCCCAGGCTTCTACGGGTCCAATCCGGACGGCACGATCCACACCTTCTCCCGCGGTGGTTCGGATATCACTGGCTCCATCGTAGCCCGCGCGATTCACGCAGACCTCTACGAAAACTGGACCGATGTATCCGGTTTCCTGGTAACCGACCCGCGCATCGTGGAAAATCCGGTTCCGATCGAGACTATCACCTACAAAGAACTGCGTGAACTGGCTTACATGGGTGCCAGCGTCCTTCATGAGGATGCCATCTTCCCGGTACGCCGCGAGGGCATCCCGATCAACATCCGCAACACCAACAAGCCGGAGGATCCGGGTACACTCATCGTCGAGAATACCTGCCGGAAGCCGAAATACACCATCACCGGTATCGCCGGAAAGACTGGTTTCTGCTCTGTCACCATCGAGAAAGCGATGATGAACTCCGAAATTGGGTTTGGGAGAAAAGTTCTGGGTGTCTTCGAGGACTGCGGTATTTCCTTCGAGCATATGCCGTCCGGAATCGATACGATGACCATCTTCGTACACCAGTCCGAATTCGAACAGCATGAGCAGTTCGTTATCTCCAACATCCACCGCGCAGTACAGCCGGATTCCATCGAGCTTGAGTCCGATTTAGCACTCATCGCCGTCGTAGGCCGCGGCATGAAATCCACCCGCGGAACCGCCGGACGTATCTTCTCCGCCCTGGCACACGCCCGCATCAACGTCAAGATGATCGACCAGGGTTCCAGTGAACTCAACATCATCATCGGCGTGAAGAACGCAGATTTCGAGGCGGCTGTGAAAGCGATTTATGATATTTTTATTACAGCGGAGCTGTAAGAGCAAATTTTAAAGTTATTAAGATAAAAAGTCATCTTTGAGACAAACAAAACATCTCAAAGATGACTTTTTATAATTTTATCTTTATGATATACTAATACAGCTACCACCCCTAGACAGGTGCAGAAAGGGGGTGTGCCATTTTGAATATATTTCTGTCTTTTCTTGTGTCCGTCGTGGCAAGTGTAATCGCCTATTACATATGCAAGTGGTTGGACGGACATCGTTAGGTAGTCAGCCAGAGGCTTAAGCCACCTCGCCCAAATGGAATAAAATCCCTCAGGTGTGCCCGCACCTGAGGGATTTGTTTTTGTGCCACTTTGAACACTTTTGTCTTTTCGCCTAATGGCATTATAGCATATGCCAAATATAATTTCAATATGCTCTTTACTTCCGGTTCGCCTTCTCCATATGCACGTTCTTGCCCTTGATCTTCGCACCGCGCATCGCCTGCAGTACAACGTCCGCATGCTCTCTCGGCACCTCGACGAATGTGTAATTATCGAACATATCAATACTTCCGACCATACGTCCCGGCATGCCGGATTCTCCGGCGATCGCACCGAGGATATCGCCTGGACGGATGCCCTGGTTCTTTCCGATGTTGATGAAGAGACGCGCTACGTCCTCATTTCTGCCACGGCTTCCTCTGCCGTTTCTTCCACCACGGCTGCGGCGGCTCTCATCCTCGAGATCCTCCAGCTCACGCAGCGGGCGGTTCTCCTCTAAGAGCTCCTCGCCCTCTTCGCCCATCATCATTTTGAGCAGCGCTGCTGCCAGATCGAGCGTCGTGTAGTCCTCTTCCAGCACACGTTTTTCTACAATATCGATCACCTTGCTCAGATCGCTGTCCTGCAGCACCTCGCCCACCTGGTCGAGAATCTTATCTGCCTTGATGGAGGTCACATCGTCCAGAGACGGAATCGCCTGCGGAATGATGCGGGTCTTGCAGTAGCGCTGGATCTCGCGCAGCTTGTAAACCTCTTTGCCGACTACGAGGTTAAACGCCTTGCCCTCGCGTCCGGCACGGCCGGTACGCCCGATGCGATGTACATAATACTCGTCATCCTGCGGTACATCATAGTTGAATACCGCCTCGACATCATCGACGTCGATACCGCGGGCTGCCACATCCGTTGCCACCAGAATGTCCGTCCGTCCGGTACGGAATGCACGCATGACACGGTCACGCTGCTCCTGTTTCAAATCGCCGTGAAGCCCTTCTGCAAAATAGCCGCGTCCCTGTAAGCCCTGTACCAGCTCATCGACCTGCTTTTTCGTGTTGCAAAATACCACTGAGAGCTTCGGATCATAGAGATCCAGCAGACGGCACATAACCTCCAGCTTATTCTTCGGTTTTACTTCATAATAATACTGGGTTACCTTCGGAACGGTCAGCTCTTTCTTGACCACGCGCACAATCTGCGGATCTTTCTGGAAGTTCGTCGCGATCCGCTGAATCGCCTGCGGCATCGTCGCTGAGAACATCAGCGTCTGTCTCTCCTCCGGCAGTGCGCTTAAGATGGTTTCCATATCCTCTAAAAAGCCCATGTTCAGCATCTCGTCCGCCTCGTCGAGGACAACCGTGTGGATCTGATCCATCTTGACGGTTTTGCGGCGCATGTGATCCATCACACGCCCCGGCGTACCGATGATAACCTGCACACCATCCTTGAGGGAACGGATCTGACGTCCGATCTCCTGTCCGCCGTAGATCGGCAGAACCTTGACACCGTGCATGTATTTTGCCAGGCGGCGGATCTCCTCAGATACCTGGATGGCAAGTTCACGGGTCGGGCAGAGAATGATCGCCTGCGGCTTCTTATTCTTCGGATCGATCTTCTGTAACAGCGGAATACCAAACGCAGCCGTCTTACCGGTACCGGTCTGTGCCTGTCCGATGATATCCAGTCCCTGCAGTTCCAGCGGAATCGCCTGTCCCTGAATCGGAGAAGCCGCCTCGAACCCCATATCGGTGATCGCACGCATGATCTTTGCATCTAACTCTAAATCTTCAAATCTGATTGTTTCCATTCTATTCCTTTCATTGTCTGATTAACGGTCTGCACATTCCGGAGATACATTTCATATATCATATTAGTTATCTTTTTTGCATTCTTCCGGAATATTTACAAAAAAAGAAAGAGGCAGTTTGCCCCTTTGCAATACGCATAGCTATCACTATACCAGATCATAGTGTGGATGTCAAACAGATGGAGAAAAATTTGACATCCACCCCATTTGGGACTACACTAACAGTTGATTTCATACAGTTGCTGCATGCTCTATGAACCTGCCGGACTGTCACTGCATTTCTTATTTATATACACCCGAAGTTTTGTTGCACCGGATTTTCTCAAAACTTCCAGACATACATCACAGCAGAAAGGAGGACAGCGCCGTTCTTTTTCCAAAAGGTTTTTGATACAGGCGCCTGTTATCATTATGAAAATCATTGATTCACATTTGCACTTTTGTCCCGGTTACCCGCATTTCGATGAGATTGCCATCGAAGCCGGTCATATCAATAATGAAGAGCATCTGCGGGAATGCTTTCAGAAATATAATATCGTCGGCGGCATCGTCATGGGAAACCGCGGCGTTCACCCGGATAATCACACATACCCGGATTTTCTGCGCTATTGCGTCGGCGTCGAAGCACGAAAACTGACGCCGGAAAAGATTCAGAAGACATGCGATCTTGTCGAAGAAAACTTAAAACGGAATACCTGCGTCGGCATCAAACTCTATCCGGGATATGATTCCATCTACGTTACCGACGAGCGCTTCGAACCGATCTACGACCTCGCCAAGGCGTATAAAAAGCCGGTTGCCATCCACACCGGACAGACCGCCGGTTCCAAAGCATTCATCAAATACAGCCATCCGCTGACCCTCGATGAAGCCGCCGTCCGCCATCCGGATGTCCAGTTCGTCATGTGCCACTTCGGCAACCCGTGGCTGATGGATGCCGCCGCCGTTGTCGAGAAAAATGAAAATGTCGCCGCCGACCTCTCTGGGCTTTTAGAGGGCAAATTTGACATTCCGGAGTTTCTGGAAGAGCAGAGCGGGTATATCAGCACCCTGAAAATCTGGCTTGCCTACATCCGCGACTATGATAAGCTCATGTTCGGCACCGACTGGCCGCTCGCCAACTATGAAGATTACATCGAAATTACGAAACGGCTGATTCCGGAAAAATACTGGGAAACTGTGTTCTATCAGGCGGCGGAGCGGATTTATCATTGCAATTTTTAATGGATTTTTAGAAATCATAGCTCTTTTAAACCATAAAAAAGATACTGAAAACGGCTTATTTCAGGCTGTTCCCAGTATCTTTTTTATCTCAAAACATCATTCTTTCCCGGCACCTGTCACATCTAAAAATACATCCGCCACTCTTTCCATCCCCAGATACGCATACGGCAGCAGCAGCATAAAATACACCACCGAATACTGCCCCTTTGCCTCCCAGACCAGATGGAACAGGAATCCCCCAATAAACACGATTCCCGGAAGCAGCATCCCCCATCTGTCCGTTTCTCCACGTTCCTGCCTCTCCCAGACCGTTTCCATTCCCTGTTTTTTCACAGCTTTCACCGTTTTTTCTGCCTTTTCTGCTTCTATCCTCTTTTCCCATGTTCGGTTCATCAGGACATGCTTACTTCGGCTTCCTTTGGCACTCATCCCGGCAATCACCCATACACATGCCATCGCATACACAAACGTCTGCACCAGATTCGCCGCAAAAACATAGAGCCGGTTCAGACCCCCTTCTTCCTTGAAAAGCTCCCATGGCGGGCTTCCCTCCGCCCAGGAGGTATTTCCCACCTCCTGGATCCAGAGACTCTGAAAGGTCGGTTCCGCCCAGATTGACTCGATCTTCCGAACAAAGAAATCAGCGGCTTTCGCCGGTTCCTCTGCCATATCTGAAATCGTTCTCCGCAAATCTGCCTGCGCCCATGCGGCCGCCAGATCCGCATCCCCATCTGCCTTCTGAAAGAGTTTTACCTGATAGCCATTGTACCAGCCCGGTCCACGTTTGCTCTCCTCCAGTCCCATCTGCACCCAGGCAATCATCGGCGCACCGTCCGATACCGTGCGTCCGGTCACAGAAGAAATTCCTGTTTGAATCCCCCGGTTTCCAATCACATACACTGTAATCAGAAGCACCGCTGCCACCAGCAGGCGTGCTTTCCTTCGAAAGACTCCCGAGGATGCCAGATACAAAAACAGCGCCACCAGCACAATCTCATAATTCGACTTGAGGATCACCGCCGCCGCTACTGCTGCCGCGCCAATCCAGAAGTCTCTTCCCCGCCCCTCTTCCACATACCGCACCAGACGTTCCATCGCCAGACACGAAAGTCCAAATCCTGGCATCGTGCCGTACACGAAGAGGATATAGAAAGAAAATGGCAGACAGCACGCCATCCACAAAAGCAAGCTGCACCTTTCGTTTCCCCAGACCGTCATCCGCTGCAGGCTCACGATTCCCAGAATAAAAAATCCGATATTTAAAATCTGGAAAACTACATACGCCGCATCTCCAAAAAAAAATGCCAGCACTGCCATATAGAGAATCAGCCCGTTCTGAGACGGGTAAGTGTACGCATACCCAAGCGGTCCTTCCGCTGTCCCATATGAATACGCCACCGGCTCCCAGGCGCTGAAATCGCCCTGCAGAAGTCCCTGCGCGGACGCCATACACTGATGGGAGTCAGAACCGCCCCAGGACGGGACAAGGAGAATCCAAAAAAGATAGGCAGCAGCCGCTAAAAGAAGCCACTGGTTCTTCCGGCACTTTCGTTCCTTTCTCCGCCTGTAAAACACCGTCAGTCCAATCACACCCGCACCAAAAAACAGGTGCAGAAACAGACTGTCCCTTCCATACTGTACAATCTCAGAACCTCCATAGACCCGGCAGGTCACAACCGCGCTGAGCAGTGTCAGGAAAAAAAGAATTCCTCCCAACAAAATCCGCACCAGCCCGACACAAAATTTTTCCAGCATTTCCTTCCTCACTTCTGTCATTTCTGTCAAATTCAGGTTTCATCATTACTGTTCAAGCATCGTGCCCAGCAACTTTTTATCCCTTTTTCATTCCCATCTGCCCTAAAACTTTACTCATTTTATCAAGTCATTTGCCAAATGTCCACTCTTTCCGGCACTCTTTTTGTTACTGTGAACAGCTACGGATTTGAACCGTTACCTCTTCCCCCAAATATAGCTTGACATTCCTCTTCGGTTCTGGTATATCTTAAACATAGCAGTCATACAACTGACGGATAAGTGGATCAACCACATGAAGTATGACTGGAAATTGCCGACCGTCTGGGCGTCACAGCACAGACCGTGGGTATTTTTTTTTACTCTCACTGTCTCTGCTGGGATCGAAATTTTTCAACCAGGAGGGAAACACATGTCTGCTATGTATCAAACATTCCAAAACACACCTATCTTCCAAACGGCCTGGAGAGGTTTTCTGGGCTCCAAATGGACCGACGAAGTGAACGTCCGCGATTTCATCCAGAACAACTATACGCAATATGATGGCGATGAAAGCTTTCTCGCTGCCCCGACCAGTACCACTCATCTGCTCTGGGAACGCCTTCAAAAGCTTCAGAAGGAAGAGCGCGAAAAGGACGGTGTGCTCGAATGCGAAACTGAAATCGTATCCAGCCTGACTGCCTATGGTCCGGGATATATCGATCCGGAGCTTAAAGATCTGGAACGCATCGTCGGACTTCAGACCGACAAACCACTCAAGCGGGCATTTATGCCATTCGGCGGAATCAAGATGGCGGAGGAAGCCGCCAAAACCTACGGCTACCATGTCAATCCAAAATTTCATAAAATCTTTACCGAATACCACAAAACCCACAACCAGGCCGTCTTCGATGCATATACCCCGGAAATGAAAGCCGCCCGCCACTGCCATATTGTCACCGGGCTTCCGGATACCTACGGACGCGGCCGAATCGTAGGCGACTACCGCCGGATCGCCCTGTACGGAATCGATTTCCTAATTCAGGAAAAGAAAAAGGATCTGGAACGCTGCGGAAATGGTGCCATGTTTGATGACATCATCCGCCAGCGGGAAGAGCTCGCCGAGCAGATCCGCGCTCTAAAGGGCATTCAGGAGATGGCTGCCATCTATGGTTTTGATATCTCCCGTCCGGCTTCCAATGCCAAAGAAGCCGTCCAGTGGCTCTACTTCGGTTACCTCGCTGCCGTTAAGACCCAGAACGGTGCCGCCATGAGTGTCGGACGCGTTTCCACCTTCCTTGATATCTACATCAACCGGGATTTAACAGAAAAAACACTGACCGAAGCCGAGGCACAGGAATTAATCGACCATATGACAATGAAATTCCGCATGGTAAAATTTGCCCGGATCCCATCCTACAACCAACTTTTCTCCGGCGATCCGGTCTGGGCAACGCTGGAAGTTGCCGGTCTGGGACAAGACGGGCGTCCGATGGTAACGAAAAACGATTTCCGCTTTTTACATACGCTGGAAAATATGGGACCGTCCCCAGAACCAAACCTGACCGTCCTTTACTCTTCCCGCCTGCCAGAGGCATTTAAGAAATATGCTGCCAAAATCTCCATCAACACATCCTCGATCCAGTATGAAAACGACGATGTCATGCGTCCGATCTGGGGGGACGACTACAGCATCTGCTGCTGCGTCTCCGCCACCCAGACAGGCAAGGAAATGCAGCTGTTCGGCGCCCGTGCCAATCTTGCCAAATGCCTTCTCTATGCCATCAACGGAGGCAGAGACGAGAAATACACTACCAAAGACGGACGCCCGATGCAGGTTGGTCCGGCGTATGCGCCGATCACATCCGAATACCTCGATTATCAGGAAGTCATGCATAAATACGATCAGATGCTGGACTGGCTGGCGGGCATTTATGTGAATATCCTCAATTTGATTCACTATATGCACGATAAATATTACTATGAGTCCGCTGAGATGGCGTTGATCGACACGGATGTCCGGCGTACCTTTGCCACCGGAATCGCCGGTTTCTCCCACGTGGTCGATTCTCTCTCCGCGATCCGGTATGCAAAAGTGAAGGTCATCCGTGATGAATACGGCATCGCCCGCAAGTTTGAGACAGAGGGCGATTTCCCACGCTACGGAAATGATGACGACCGCGCCGACGAGATTGCCGTATGGCTGTTAAAAACCTTTTTACATAAAGTAAAAAAATACCACACCTACCGGAATTCCGAGGCAACCACCTCCATCCTCACGATCACCTCCAATGTTGTATATGGCAAGGCAACCGGCGCACTTCCGGACGGACGGCCGGCATTCACCCCGTTTGCCCCGGGCGCAACTCCTTCCTACGGCGCAGAGCAGAACGGTCTGCTCGCTTCTTTAAACTCGGTCGCAAAGCTTCCATATGAATATGCGCTCGACGGCATCTCCAACACAGAAACGATTGCACCGGGGGCGCTCGGTCACTCCGAGACAGAGCGGAAAAACAACCTGGTTCACGTCCTGGACGGATATTTTGATCAGGGCGCGCATCATTTAAATGTAAATGTCTTTGGAATCGAAAAACTGAAAGACGCGATGGAACACCCGGAAAAACCGGAATATGCCAACTTCACCATCCGTGTTTCCGGATATGCCGTTAAATTTATCAATCTGACCAGAGAACAGCAGCTCGACGTGATCGCCCGCACCTGCCACGAGGTGCTGTAACGATGCATACCGGTTATATTCATTCCATCGATACCTTCGGCTCCGTAGACGGTCCCGGTGTCCGCTTCGTGGTATTCATGCAGGGCTGTCTCATGCGCTGCCGCTACTGCCACAATCCGGATACATGGGTACTGCCAAAGGAACTTTTCCTCCCGGACGTCTCCACCCACACTTCCGGCACATCCGCTCTTTCCAAAGGCGTTTCTTGCCCATCCAAACACACCGGTTCGCAGGAAATCACCCCGGAAGCACTTCTTCGCCAGGCACTCCGCTACCGGAGTTACTGGCGCGGGGGCGGCGGCATCACCGTCAGCGGCGGAGAACCGCTCCTTCAAGCTGACTTTTTATGTGAACTTTTCCAGCTTGCCAAAGAACAGCACATTCACACCACACTGGACACCGCGGGACAGCCATTTACCACCGCCGAACCTTTCTTTTCCCACCTGACCACGCTTTTAGAGCACACCGATCTTGTTATTCTGGATCTGAAACACATCGATCCGGAAAAACATCGTCTTCTGACTGGGCACTCCAACGAATCCATTCTTTCCTTTGCCCGGTTTTTAGACCAGATTCATAAGCCCCTGTGGATCCGGCATGTTTTAGTCCCCGGCATTACCGATGATCCGGCCAACCTGCATGGAATCCGTGCATTTCTGGACACACTTTCAAATGTGGAAAAGGTAGAAATTCTCCCATACCACACGCTCGGCATCTATAAATGGGAAACGCTCGGCATTCCCTATTCCCTGTCCGACATCCGTATCCCGGACGAGAACGATCTGAAGCGGGCAAGCCAAATCTTGTTGGGATGAAAAAGAATGTGCCTTGGCACCTTCGGGCGTCTCACGCGGTCGCTTGCGACATGTTTCTGCTTCGCGCGAGTGCGCATCCTCGCGGAGCATTTTATATTTCATAGGACGCAATTTCCTATGAAATATAAAACGGCCCTTGGAAAGCGCTCCTGTTTGCGTTTCCCAAGGGTCGTTTTTATGTGGCTTACCCAGTCATCAGACTTTAAACCGGTATCCAACACCCCATATCGTCTCAATATACTGCGGTTTCGCCGTGTTGAACTCGATCTTCTCACGGATCTTCTTAATATGCACGGTAACCGTCGCGATATCTCCCAACGACTCCATATCCCAGATCTCGCGGAAGAGTTCTTCCTTGGTAAATACATGGTTCGGGTTCTGTGCTAAAAAGGTCAGCAGGTCAAATTCCTTCGTCGTGAAGTTCTTCTCCTCGCCGTTGATGTAAACGCGGCGGGCAGTCTTATCAATCTTGAGTCCCCGGATCTCGATGATCTCGTTTTCCGGCATACCGCTGCCGATCAGGCGCTCATAACGCGCCAGATGCGCCTTGACACGCGCCACCATCTCGCTCGGACTGAATGGTTTCGTGATATAATCGTCCGCGCCCAGTCCCAGACCGCGGATCTTGTCAATATCGTCCTTTTTCGCAGATACCATGATGATCGGTGTGTTTTTTACTTCCCGGATCTTCTTGCAGATCTCGAAGCCATCGACCCCTGGTAGCATCAGATCAAGAATCAGAAGGTCAAAATCTTCCTCCATGCCGCGTTTCAGTCCCGTTTCTCCATTATTTTCTATCTCAACCTCAAAACCAGAAAGCTCCAGATAGTCTTTTTCCAGCTCTGCAATACTCTCCTCGTCTTCTACGATTAATATTCTGCTCATCTGTGAATTCCTCCTGCTGTTTTTATTTAAACGACCAAACTTCAAATCACTATGCCCCGACATACTTGCGCAAAACGAAATGGATCTCCGTTCCGATGCCTTCCTTGCTGGTCGCCCAGATGCGTCCGCCGTGATCTTCGATAATCTTCTTTACGATCGAAAGCCCGATGCCGCTGCCGCCCTTGGACGAATTTCTCGACGAATCCGTCCGGTAGAAACGATCGAAAATATACGGCAGATCTTTCGCCGCGATTCCCTTTCCGTTGTCCTCGATGATGACCTGGATAAAATCGCCGTCATCCTTGATGCGGATATTTAAAATACCCTTTTTCTTGTCCAGATATTTGAGCGAATTTCCGATAATGTTGTTGATCACTCGCTTCATCTGCTCCGCGTCCGCGATCACGACCACATCCTCGTCCACATAGTTGAAATATCCCAGCTCGATGCCGCGCGTCTCCATATCCAGACCAACTTCCTCAACACAATCACCAAAATACTCCGCCACATTGATCTTTGAAAAGTTGTACGGAATCTTGTTCGTATCAATCTTCGAATAGAACGTCAGCTCGTCAATCAGTCGATCCATATCGTTTGCTTTATTATAAATCGTCCGAATATATTTATTCAATTTCTCAGGTGAAGAAGCCACGCCATCCTGAATGCCTTCCACATACCCCTTGATCGCCGTGATCGGAGTCTTCAGATCATGGGAAATATTGCTGATCAGCTCTTTGCTCTCCTTGTCGTACTGGAGTTTTTCTTCCTGCGATTCCTTGAGACGCAGACGCATCTCCTCGAAATCCTGGCAGAGCATTCCGATCTCATCTTCATCATCCACATCGAGCGTAAAGTCCAGATTTCCATCCCGGATCTGCTTGGTCGCCTCCTGCAGCTTGTGCAGCGGACGCAGCAGAGAACGGTAGATCCACATGATCAGCAGACCGCCCATAAAACTGATGATCAGCACGCCGAGAAGCAGCATCTCTCCGAGCAGCGCCTTGATCTCCGGCACATAATCCCCGACGTTCGTCACGATGAACACACTGCCCTGTGAATCATCTGAAAACCGGAAATCGATCTGTTTGACCAGATGCTGTTCCTCGCCATCCATGTAAATACTGCCTGCCATACTTCCCTGATCACCGTACGGCGCCAGCCGTTCGCAGAGCTCGCGTCCATCCTCGCTTCCGCAGAATGTGATGTTCTTGCCCTTGCGGATGACCAGATACGAATATTTATCGCGCAGTTCTTCATTGACCTTGTTCAAATAAGCCGGTTCTTCAAATAAATCTGTATTTTCCCCGACTGCCTCGCGGATCTCCTCCTGGATTCCCTGCGTCAGCCGGTTAAACACCTGTGTCTGATTGCCGGAGAGCAGATCGATCTGCTCCGACAGCCCGTATGTTTTCTGAAACAGATGCTCCTGATAGTTTACGAGTCCGAACGCCGCCACAAATATGAGCACAATCGGAACGACCGTAATCGTCACAAAAGCAATCGCCAGACGTGTGCGTATCTTCATCCTATTTCCTCCAGTCATTGCCCGGTCTGATACCAGATTGCCCCTACAAAAATCCTCCCGCAAAACTGCGTCGGACTTCTGCGCTTTTGCTCCTGATATCTTCCACAAATAGTGTATCATATTTTGCAGATTACGTCTCTAAAAGTATTATAAATAAAAAAGCATGTGCCTTTTTGTATAATAAAAGAGACTGCCGCAAAAGCGGCAGCCCCCTCGTTCTGATCTTATGATTTTTTACGGGCAGATATCCCAGCAGCGTTTCCTACTCTTACAGATACGCCTTTAATTCATCCACCTTATCCAGCTTCTCCCACGGAAGATCCAGATCGTCGCGGCCGAAATGTCCGTATGCAGCCGTCTGTTTGTAGATCGGGCGGCGCAGGTCAAGCATCTTGATGATGCCAGCCGGACGCAGGTCAAAGTGCTTGCGGATCATCTCAACCAGCTGATCCTCACGCAACTTGCTGGTTCCGAATGTATCTACCATGATGGAGGTCGGCTGTGCAACACCGATCGCATAGGAAAGCTGAATCTCACATCTGTCTGCCAGTCCAGCTGCTACGATGTTTTTCGCAACATAGCGGGCTGCGTATGCAGCAGAACGATCCACTTTTGTGCAGTCTTTTCCGGAGAATGCGCCGCCGCCGTGACGCGCCATGCCGCCGTAGGTGTCCACAATGATCTTACGTCCGGTCAGACCGCTGTCTCCATGCGGACCGCCGATAACGAAACGTCCGGTCGGATTGATAAAGAATTTTGTATTCTCATCAACCATCTCTGCCGGCAGAATCTCGTCAAATACATATTTTTTAATATCCTTATGGATCTGCTCCTGGGTTACTTCCTCGTCATGCTGGGTGGAAAGAACCACTGCATCCAGACGGGATGGTTTGCCGTTCTCATCGTACTCTACGGTTACCTGTGTCTTGCCGTCCGGGCGCAGGTAGCGCAGGGTTCCGTCTTTGCGGACCTTGGTCAGCTGGCGTGCCAGTTTGTGTGCCAGATAAATCGGATATGGCATATATTCATCCGTTTCGTTGGTCGCATAACCAAACATCATACCCTGATCGCCGGCACCGATTGCCTCCAGCTCCTCGTCGGTCATCTTGTTCTCTTTTGCTTCCAGCGCTTTATCAACTCCCATCGCGATATCCGGGGACTGCTCGTCCAGTGCCACGATCACGCCGCAGGTATCACAGTCAAAACCGTATTTCGCACGGTCATAACCGATCTCACGGACGGTATTGCGGACTACCTTCTGGATATCCACATAGCCTTTCGTTGTGATCTCGCCCATAACCATAACCAGACCGGTTGTCGTCGCCGTCTCACAAGCCACACGGCTCATCGGATCCTGCTCTAAGAGCGCGTCCAGAATCGCATCGGAAATCTGATCACACATTTTATCCGGATGTCCTTCGGTTACTGATTCAGATGTAAAAAGTAATCTCTCCATATTTCCTCCTTTGATAAGTTTGTCGTAAGACATAAAAAAAGTCCGCAGCAACACGGACTTGATTATCTCGATCAAATCCTCTTATTGCTCGATAAACCGATCTCCCGGTTCCTCGCTCAGGCTGGCACCTTCCGTTCCCTGCTGAGACCAATTTTCAGTCCCATGTAACGGGGTTGCCGTGACTTCATAGATCCTTTGTATCTCCATCACTCTGAATAAGGGATATATACGAACTTTTTAATTGTTAAAAGTTTCAACAGTACGATAACATACTCCGCGGTGTCTGTCAAGCAATATGTGACACCGCATTCTTTTTTATCAGCCCACTTTGAGTCTGAACTTCTGCGCCTCTTTCTCAGAATCGACTTTCTCGATCACCGCGCCAAGTCCCTGCAGCTTCTTCTCAAAATGCTCATAGCCTCTCTGGATATAACCGATCTCATCGACAGTCGTATATCCTTCCGCTGCCAGCCCCGCAATGACCAGGGCAGCGCCTGCGCGCAGATCTGGTGCCTCCACCTGTGCTCCGGTCAGCTTCTTCACGCCGGTAATGATCGCGGTATTGCCCTCTACCTTGATGCGTCCACCCATGCGGGCAAGTTCGTCCACATATTTAAAACGGTTTTCAAAAATACTCTCAGTCACTACACTGGTTCCCTCTGCCAGTGCCAGTGTCACAGTGATCTGCGGCTGCATATCAGTCGGAAATCCCGGATACGGAAGTGTCTTGATATCGGTATGCACATGACTCGGGCGTCCCACAACACGAACCGCCTCATCAAACTCCGTCACCTCACAGCCCATCTCGATAAGCTTCGCAGAAATTGCTTCCAGATGCTTCGGAATGACATTCTGTACCATCACGTCGCCGCGGGTGATCGCTGCCGCACACATAAATGTACCTGCCTCGATCTGGTCCGGGATGATCGAATATTCGGTTCCATGCAGCTTGTGGACGCCGCGGATGCGGATCACGTCGGTTCCGGCACCCTTGACATTGGCTCCCATGCTGTTTAAGAAGTTCGCCACATCGACGACATGCGGTTCTTTCGCCGGATTCTCGATGATCGTCTCGCCCTCTGCCAGCGTCGCTGCCATCATGATATTGATCGTCGCGCCGACCGACACCATATCCAGATAAATATGGGTACCAACTAAATCAATCGCATGTGCGAGCACCGCGCCATTTTCCACCTGCACCTTCGCACCGAGGGCACGGAAGCCCTTTAAATGCTGGTCGATCGGACGGCTGCCGATGTTGCATCCGCCCGGAAGCGGAACCTGTGCGCTTTTGTACTTGCCAAGCAGGGCGCCAATAAAATAGTAGGAAGCTCGGATCCGGCGGATGTACTCGTCATCCACATGGATCGCATGAATCCCCTTCGCATTGATGCGGACAGTGTGCCGGTCAATCCGGTCTACCATCGCGCCAATCTCCGAAACAGCCTCCAGAAACACGTTGATATCACGCACGTCCGGCAGATTTTCTATTAAAACATCCTCGTCCGTCAGAATCGATGCCGCCAAGATTCCCAGCGCCGCATTCTTCGCTCCGCTGATAGTCACTTCGCCTACCAGCGGATTTCCGCCCTTCATAATAAATTGTTCCATTCTGCACCTCAAAATCTATTATCTTACGATACTTACACGCGCCAGACGGCGCCTCAAATCTTTAATATTTTCTTAAATTTATATCATGTTATCTACATGATTATATCATAACATCTCAATTTGTAAAGCACTGGCTTTCCGTTTATTACTGTTTACGCATATGTGCCCAGTAATGGAATTTGCCGTGGCTTCGCATTTTAATACTGCAAATTCCTGCTGCCACCACGTTTTCTTACGGCACTTTCGGTTCCAAAAGTGCCTACCCGTGAACAGTAATTTCCGTTTTTCCCTTAATTGGCAAGGAAACAAATGAAATCATTGCCTCCGTTTCCCTCGAAAAATGCCGCTGCATCGTTGAGTCCCATCTTATCCGTGTAGGCAAATTCCGTGCCCGGATACCAGAGACAGGAGATGTTGTACGCGTCGTATCCACAGATCAGACCATAGCTTCCGTCTCCCAGATATGCCACCACCGGCATGCCCGCGTAGACAAAGTAGAGAATCTGGTTCAGCGTCAGCCCGCGTGCGTCGATTAACTCTGTGCCATCCGAGGAGGTCGTCTTTCCGTCCGCCATATCCGACAGATAGCGGCTGACGGTTCCCGCCATATTCTGGACGTCGCGGATCGTCTTCGCGTCGCTCCGGTTTGCTCTCACCCAGACAACCCGGTCATTTTCATCCGTTACGAGTCCCATGCCATCGTAAGCTGCCTGCACCGCGCTGGAAAATTCCGCATATGAGCCTTTCAGGCGTCCCTCGCTGTAGGCACTGTAAATCCGCTGTGCAGCCGCGCCATTGTTCTGAAGCACAATCACATCATTTTCTTCTGCTGCCACCTGCTTCGGAACATGCACCTTCGTGCTCCGTGCCGTCTTGCCTGCATCCAGCTTGACGCAGTAGAGACGCCCCTTTGCACTGTCATTTAACGTAGCGATTCCATCCAGTGGATCTTTCGACACTTCCTCATTACAGACCAGCGTGTCCTCGTCCATCGGCTGATAGCCGCTTCCTATCTGGCGCATCCGTGACAGATGAACCCGGCTGTCCTGAATCCGCACATCCACCAGGTTGACACCCGGCTTCTCATAGCGGGTCTCCATCTCCATATTGCTGCCGACGATCTCGACCGCATACAGCGGAAGCCCCGTCACGCGTCCATCCATCGTAAGCTGCTCGTTCGGATGGGCAAGCCCGTAGACTAAGTCTGTTCCGACAAATCCGATCAGCCGGATCACGGTCTGATCCGGGAAGGAAATCTCATCCTTCTTGCCTGTCTCCAGATTCATGACATGCAGCTTGGTCGAACGGTAAATATCCGCCCCATCCTGCCATGCAATCCGGGAGGCATCCGTGCTGACTGCAAAATTTTCCTCCGTCAGGCCATCTGCCACCACCATGTACTCTTTTCCCGTCAGATCGACACTGTAAACCGCATGGTTCATCAGCACATACAGCGTCTGCCCGCCGCTTAAGTAGCACAGCTGGTTGATATCCTGGCGCAGGTTGCCGTAATCGGTCGATGCCGGCAGATACAGCCGCTCTGTCAGGGCATTTCCCGCAGTCTCATAGCGGTATAGCGCGATTCCCGTCGTTCCCTCGTGGTTACCGCGGCTCATATAGCCGTACACGGCAAAATCAATCTGGCCTGCCTCGCTCACATCCAGAATCTTGATTCCGTAGGTATCATAATTGACCCTCGTATCATTCTCGCTCTTGCGGAACGCAAATACCTTTGTGCTCTCTTTTTTTCCTGTATCATAAATCCAGAGCGCCCGGTTTGCCACAAAGGCACGGTATTTCCCCGCTTCATCCTGCATCGACTGCAGATCCTCCGCATCCGAAACCCCCAGCTGAATCCGGTCACCAGAATAGGCGCTGCTCTCCCCCGTAAAAATCTGGTCCGCGCGGCGGTCATAATTCATCATGTAGATGCGCTGTGCGCCCAGCTTCATCGTGAAGCTCTCGATCACATCGTAATAAGCAGCCGCCTTGCCATCCTTCATCTCACTTACAACATACTTTAAATCGATCGTCCCAATGATGCCCTGCAGCTCCCGCAGATGAATTTCCGGTTCGCTGACCCGCTCCATCGAAAGCCCTTTCCAGGTCAGCTGGCTGAAATCGCTTTTTAACGTCACATGTCCCAACGAACTGTTGTCCGCATTCGGATCCGTCTCCAGATAGGTCGTCAGCTCCCTCGCTGAATCATAATCAAACGTCTTTTCAGAAAAGGACACCGCCAGATCGACCATCTCCTGCACACGGCTCTCCTGCTGCCACATCACGCGCGTGTAAAAATAGATCGCCGGGTGCTTTTCCGTCGCGATCGCAATCGTTAAGCGGTATTCGCTTTCCTCCGTCAGAAGGTTCTGGATCGGAAGCTCCGCAGAAACCTCTTCCCCTGACTGTTCCCAGTGGTCAAGCGTTGTACGTTCTACCAGACGTTCGCCGTCCAGACTGCGGATCTCATACTGCATCCCCGTAATCTGGGAGTCCAGCTTGTCGATCGTCACCGACAGTTTCCGGTCTGCCGGAAGCAGCGTCAAATCCCCGCGTCCAGCCGCTTTCTGGCTGTCCTCCACGAAACCGTCCAGCTCGTTCATCCGCCGCCCCAGAATATTCACATAAGCGACTGGAAGGTTCGCGTCCTCAATCGAAGTATAGACCGCCCCATCCTCCCGCAACTGCATCCAGGACCAGGTAAAATAACCGGCTACTGCCAGCACAAATAAGATCAGTAAAATCAGTATCTTTTTCAGGTTTTTCTTCATCTATCAAATCAATTCCTTTTATCTCTCCACCATACCAGTTCCGTATCTTCACAGGTACAGGAAAATCTACCCGCCGAACTGTTTCCGTTTTGTCATGCACGCCAAAAACTGCCGCAGGCACCCATCTGTCCCGGCGGCAGCCTTTGTTTCAGTATAACACAAGCAGGCTTCAAATTCCAGAATTTCTATGATTCGTAAGAACTCCGATTGTGTTACTGTTCACGCATACGTGCCCAGTAACCCGATTGTTCTTTTTCCAAATCGGTAAAATTCGTTGTCACACCTGGATGTTACCGCATTTTAATTCAGAAAATTCACACCTGAAAATTGCCATTTCAGCACTTCCGACACCGTCTTCGCTCCTGCAGCTCATTCATTAATAAAACCTGAAGAAAATCCTGAAGCGGCGCTCCCCACGGATTTCCTGGTCTCCCCGGACGCGGTCCCGGCGGCGGGGGCGGCGGTCCCCACGGATTTCCCGGTCCTCCCGGGCGCGGTCCCGGCGGCGGAGGCGGCGGTCCCCACGGATTTCCCGGTCCTCCCGGGCGCGGTCCCGGCGGCGGGGGCGGCGGTCCCCACGGATTTCCCGGTCCTCCCGGGCGCGGTCCCGGCGGCGGGGGCGGCGGTCCCCACGGATTTCCTGGTCCTCCCGGGCGCGGTCCCGGCGGCGGACTCCATGGACGGCGCTCCTGCGCGGTCAGATTCGGCTCATCCGCCTCCCACACCATATATCCAGCGTTTCCGCCCTTCTGTTCGCCCCGAAGTGGTCCATACCATACATCATTTCCAGGAAGATGCGGCTGTATGCTGGTTCCCGCCAGATTCTCTTCTCTTTCTCCACCAGGAGAATCTATTTTCAGGGAATTTTCCACCATCGCCGTTCCTTCTTCTGTGGATACGGTACCCACGTCCGCCGCCTTTATATAGGTCGTCAGTGTATCCGTCCTTTCCGTTCCAGCCGGATAAACCTTCTGCCATTTTTCCAGTGCCCGTTTTGTCAGTTTTTCCAGAAAGATCCGATCCGGATATTCATCATAGATGGGACTCCCCTCATACTCCAGCTCATCACAGACCGCTTCCACGCAAAGCTGCATCTGCTTACATGCAGCCGGATAAAGACTCTTAAAATATGCAAAATCCTGCATCGGACTGCCATTCCCCCTTAATTCAAGGCTTACATGGTATCCTATGCAGGATTTATGCGTATCATGTTATTCTCACGTACCGTTTTTCACGTTATCCTCTGCACAGCCGAATCAACTGTTCCTCAAATTATCAAAACAGTTTTTCCGGGTACACGCCCTCACGGATCAGCGCCCGGATCGACTCCGTCACACTCTCCTTATCCTCACGGTAGGTCACGCCAAACCAGCGGTCATGCGTCTCCAGAAGCTTCACCCGTGCGCGTCCGTCGTGGATCATCTGATCGATGATCGTCGGAAGCAGGTACTCCGACTTCACGTCGCCCTCTTTCAGCCCCGCAAGAAACTCTGGAAATCCTTTTTCCAGCTCCTCCACAAAGCCCGGTGTGAGTCCCCACATATTCATCGATACATGCTGGTTCTCCTGAACCGAAACCGGACTCCCCTCTTTATCCGTCGCCGTCATGCCGTCCGCTGTCTTCTGGATATTGTAGGTTTCGGTTACGCGTTTTAAAATCTCTCCCTCACCCACCTCACAGACGCCGCGTGTCACGCCGCCGTTCTCGCTGAGCGTATTTGCCAGAATAAAGCCACCCATACAGATATCATACACCGGTGCGTTCACGTCCATCTGTTCCACCATGTATGTATGAATCTTTCGGAACACTTCTTTTCCATAATAATCATCCGCATTGATCACCAGAAATGGCTCTTCGACCAGTCCGCGAATGCTCAAAATCGCCTGTCCGGTTCCCCACGGTTTTTTCCGGTCTGCCGGGACACTGAATCCCTCCGGTACATCCGAAAGCTCCTGGAATGCGTATGTCACCGGCGCAATCTTCTCAATCCGGTTCCCGATCACTTCTTTGAAGTCCTCCTCCAAATCATGACGGATCACAAAGATAATCCGGTCAAATCCAGCTTCCAGCGCGTCATGGATGGAGTAATCCATAATGATCTCCCCATTCGGACCCACTGGCTCCAGCTGTTTGATCCCTCCGCCAAAACGGCTTCCGATTCCGGCTGCCATAATGACAAGTGCTGTTTTTTTCATCTTCCCTCTCCTCGTCCGTATATTTGCTGCCATCTGAACATTATGTAAACAACAACATTTTTACTGCAATCGTATGTCCAGTATAGCACAGAACCCCTGTGGTTGCAATCATCCACAGGGGTTTCCATTTCCCCAACAAGGTATCATGGTTACCGTTCACGGGTAGGCACTTTTGGAACCGAAAGTGCCGTAAGAAAACGTGGTGGCAGCAGGAATTTGCCGTATTTAAATGCGAAGCCACGGCAAATTCCGTTACTGGGCACGTATGCGTGAACAGTAACTATCAGGGAGCACTTAATGGAACAGCGCCGTCACATTCGCCACTTCCTCCGCTGCCGACGCACGCGTCAGGGACGATAAATCATAGAAGCAGTAACCGCTCACCTGTCCGGTTGCCCGTCCAGCCTGCACCTCGCGCTTCATGATATCATGATACCGCTGCCACTCCGGCACCTCGTTGCCGTCCACTGCATCTGTTCCGGTCTTATAGAGCGCCAGACCGATATACAGCTTCACATTGCCCTCCTTTTTCAGCGTCACCCACTCATTCAGGCAGTTTGCAAACGCATAGCCCGCTGCCTGGCCGTTCTGCTTCGCCTCAAATCCCCAGTAAATCTGCGGCATCAGGTAATCCACATAGCCGCTCTGGGTCATCCACGCATCCACATCTGTAAACTGGCGGGTATCTTTTCGGAGGTTCTGTAAATATCCCTCCGGGCTGATACCGAACGATGCCTGCGGACGGATCGACTTGACCGCACTGTAAACGCCCTTTACCAGCTCATTGACATTATTTCGTCTCCATGCCGCCACACTCAGCGATGTGCCGCCCGCCTGATACTCCGGATAATCAAACCATGTTTCCGCCTTGCTGTCATCGAGATTCGGATAGAAATAATCATCAAAATGGATGCCGTCCACCTCATAATTCGTCACGATCTCTTTCACACCGTCAATAATCAGCTGGCGCACCTGCGGAATCGCCGGATTGTAATAATACTCACCATTCTGGCACAATACCCACCGGTCATTCGAACTGTCCCCGTCCTTCGCCCACGCGATCGCCGGATTTGACGCACACAGATCCGAATAACGGTTCAGATACCCCGTGATCCGGTACGGATTGATCCACGCATGAAGCTGCAAGCCCCGCTGATGCGCCGCCTGCACCGCATATGCCAGCGGATCATACCCCGGATTCTTTCCCTGTTTTCCAGAGGCAAATTTCGACCACGGGAAATACTGTGACGGATACATCGCATCTCCATCCGGGCGAACCTGTAGGAAAACCGCATTTAACCCCTTCTGTACACAGAGGTCCAGTGTCTGATCCATCGCTTTCTTATAACCAGCCTCATCCTTCGCCCATCCATTCCAGTCCAGATACGAAACCCAGACACCTCTCATCTCTCCACTTCCAGGACTGCCGCCCGATACCGGACCCGCATACGCCTTCGAAACCGGCAGGAACAACATCCCCACCGCCAAAAGAAATGCTGCCACCCAGCCGATCGCCCTCTGTACCTGCTTTGCCATGCAAAATTCCTCCCCTCATTTCCTCCTATTCTACCAAATATTTCCAATAAATACTTTACTTTTTTCTGTCTCTTTTATTTTTCCAATACACAGGGACGAGCCCGCGAGGTCCGAACCGCCTTTCATATATCTTTGTACGCATCTTGAACACAGGTGTCCGAACAGGACGGACGCAGTCCGTCATGGGCGAACATCTGTAGTGAAAGCAAGCGAACAAAGGTATATCGAAAGGGCGGTTCGAACCTCGTGGGCTCGTCCAGTCATTTTCACAACTATGTGCAAAAAGCCTCCCCTGACAGCCCTAAAGCCGCCAGAAGAGGCATTTTCATCATCACGAACAAAGCTCCCGCTTCTCCTTATAATGATGCTTCTCCTCCAGCATCATATCCTTCACCTTCATCAGGCGGATCTGCGTGCTTCTCTCATTTTCATCCAGCTTCATCGTGATATATTTGATATTTTTGCGCGCCTCCGGAATAATTACGTGTTCCAGCGCATTGACTCTCCGGCGCGTTTTCTCGATCTCGGCTGCCATGAGCTGGCAGGCTTTCTCTGTCTCGGACAGCCGCAGCATATCCGGCAGAATGTCCGCCAGCGACTTGACTGCCCCGTCCAGATCGCTCGAAGTAAACGCAAATCCATACGAGTAAATATCGTTCTCATCCGCCGTCCGGGTCTTATAATGGAACACCGGAATATCGACGCTCATTACGTTTTTCTTGTCTGCTTCCAGATAAACCGCCTGTTTCGGCGCGGCAAGCGCGGTATTTAACGCCTGCTCGGACATCCCGGCTTTAGCGATGACGAAATTCACATTCGCACTCCGGATGCCCGCCTCCACTTTCTGGCGCAGCGCCATATTTTCCCGGACCAGATCCAGGAACTGACGCATCAGCTCATCCCGCTTATCCTTCAGCAGTTTATGTCCCCGCGTGGCTGTCGCCAGCTTCTTTTTCAGCCTCGTAAGCTCCATTCGGGTCGGGTTGACCTGTGTCGATGCCATGCGTATCACCTCTCTCCTGCAATCACTTTGTCACGACAGATCCGCCAGCTCCCGCAGCCGCGTTATGACACGCCACTTTCGTTTTCAAGCGCATCCGCCATGCACAGGCATTTTTACTCTTTCCCATAATACAGATCCAGATACTTCTCATCGATACGTTTCAGCTCGCTTCTCGGCAGGATGGAAAGCAGTTTCCAGCCAATCCGCAGCGTCTCCTCGATATCGCGGTCCGTATTGTAGCCCTGGGAAACATATTCTTTTTCAAAGGCGTCCGCAAATTTTGCATAGATTAAGTCAACATCGGACAATGCCGCCTCGCCCAGGATCACCATGAGTTCCTTCGCTTCCTTGCCGCGCGCATACGCCGCAAAGAGCTGGTTTAAGGTGTTCGAATGGTCGGCACGCGTCTTGCCCTCGCCGATTCCCTTATCTTTCAGACGGGACAGCGACGGAAGTACGTCAATCGGCGGTGTGATGCCCTTGCGGTACAGATCACGGCTTAAGATAATCTGTCCCTCGGTAATATATCCGGTTAAGTCCGGGATCGGGTGCGTCTTGTCATCCTCCGGCATGGTTAAGATCGGAATCATCGTGATCGAACCATTCTTGCCTCTCTGGCGTCCGGCTCTCTCATACAGGGATGCAAGATCCGTGTACATATAACCCGGATAACCGCGGCGTCCCGGAACTTCCTTGCGGGCAGCCGAAATCTCTCGCAGCGCATCCGCGTAGTTCGTGATATCCGTCAGGATAACGAGAACGTGCATATTTTTCTCAAATGCCAGATACTCGGCAGCCGTCAGCGCCATACGCGGGGTCGCGATACGCTCAACCGCCGGATCGTTTGCCAGGTTGATAAACAGGACGGTACGGTCGATCGCGCCCGTCTCCTTAAAGCTCTCAGTAAAGAAATGCGCTTCCTCAAAGGTGATACCCATCGCCGCAAAGACAACGGCAAACGGTTCGTCCGTGCCGCGCACCTTCGCCTGTCTCGCAATCTGGGCTGCCAGATTCGCATGCGGCAGACCGGACGCCGAGAAAATCGGCAGTTTCTGACCGCGGACCAGTGTATTCAGACCATCGATCGCGGAAACACCCGTCTGGATAAACTCCTGCGGATAGCTTCTCGCCGCCGGGTTCATCGGCAGACCATTGATATCGCGGCGTTCCTCCGGCAGGATCTCCGGACCGCCGTCGATTGGATTGCCCAGACCGTCAAAGACGCGTCCCAGCATATCCTCCGATACGCCAAGTTCCATCGTTCTGCCTAAAAAACGCACCTTACTATTTGAAAGGTTGATACCCGTGGAACTCTCAAAAAGCTGTACCAGCGCATTGCCGCCGTCGATCTCCAGCACCTTGCAGCGTCTCTTTTCGCCGCTCGCCAGCTCGATCTCACCCAACTCGTCATAGGTAACATTTTCCACGCCCTGCACCAGCATCAGAGGACCTGCAACCTCCTGTATGGTTCTATATTCTTTCGGCATTTAGAATGCCCCCTTTCCAGCCGCATCGGCAACCTCTTTCGCAAGTTCATCGAGGACCGCCTGATACTCTTTCTCCACGTCTTCTGCCTTCGTATATTTAAAACGTCCGATCTGCTCGCGCACCGGCATCTTGATGAGATTCTGGATGGAAGCGCCGCCTTCCAGCGCTTTCTTCGACTGCTCATAGAACGCCAGCACCAGCTTCATCATGCGGAACTGTTTCTGCAGTGGTGTATACGTGTCAATCTCATGGAAGGAGTTCTGATGCAGGAAATCCTCACGGATCGAGCGCGCCGCTTCCATTTTCAGGCGGTCGATCGGGGACAGTGCATCCATGCCGACCATCTTTACGATCTCTTCCAGCTCTGCCTCCTCCTGCAAAAGGCTCATAAGACCCTGTCGGCAGCTCATCCACTCATCCGATACATTCTCATCAAACCATTTTCCCAGATTGTCCACATACAGGGAATAGCTGGTCAGCCAGTTGATCGCCGGGAAGTGTCGCTTGTACGCCAGCGCCGAATCGAGTCCCCAGAATACCTTGACGATACGCAGCGTCGCCTGGGAAACCGGCTCGGAAATATCGCCGCCTGGCGGGGATACGGCTCCGATTGCGGACAGCGCGCCCTCGCGTCCGTCCCTGCCAAGGCAGATGACATGACCGGCACGCTCATAGAACTGTGCCAGACGGCTTCCTAAGTAGGCCGGATAACCTTCCTCGCCCGGCATCTCTTCCAGACGTCCCGACATCTCTCGCAGTGCCTCCGCCCATCGGGAGGTGGAATCCGCCATCAGTGCCACCGAATAACCCATGTCGCGGAAATACTCTGCGATCGTGATACCCGTGTAAATCGATGCCTCGCGGGCTGCTACCGGCATATCCGAAGTATTGGCAATCAGCACGGTCCGCTGCATCAGGGAGTGCCCGGTCTTTGGATCCTTTAACTCCGGGAACTCATTTAAAACATCCGTCATCTCGTTGCCGCGCTCACCGCAGCCGATGTAAACAACAATGTCCGCTTCCGCCCATTTCGCCAGCTGGTGCTGGATGACGGTCTTGCCGCTTCCGAACGGTCCCGGTACGGCTGCCACGCCGCCCTTGGCGATCGGGAAGAATGCGTCAACGACACGCTGTCCGGTGATCAGCGGTTTTACCGGCGGCAGCTTCGTCTGGTACGGACGTCCGCGCCGAACCGGCCATTTCTGCATCATTGTAAGCTCTTTTTCGCCGTTTTCCGTCTCAATGACCGCTACAGTTTCCTCCACCGTAAATTCACCGCTCTTGATCTCTTTGACGGTACCTTTTACACCATACGGCACCATAATCTTATGCTCAATGATCAGCGTCTCCTGCACGGTACCGATGATGTCGCCTGCTTCCACGCTGTCGCCCGCTTTCACGGTCGGCACAAACTGCCATTTCTTATCACGCTTTAAAGACGGAACCTCAACGCCGCGCTTTAAGTTGTTGCTGCCCGTCTCCTTCATGATATCGTCCAGCGGCCGCTGGATTCCATCGTAGATACTCGTCAGGAGTCCCGGTCCCAGTTCAACCGAAAGCGGCACATCCATCGACTCTACCGGCTCGCCAGGTCCTAAACCGGAAGTCTCCTCATATACCTGAATCGACGCTTCATCTCCGTGAATCTCTATGATCTCGCCAATCAGACGTTCGTCGCTGACGCGGACGACGTCAAACATATTGGCATCCCGCATCCCGCTGGCGATAACCAGCGGTCCTGCTACCTTCTTTATCGTTCCTTTGCTCATTGGAAGGTTTCACCCACCTTTCTATCATGCATCTCCAAACAGAATATCCGATCCAACTGCCTGTTCCACCGAATGCTTGACCGACTCCACGCCTTTTCCCGTATTCCCGGAAATCCCCGGAATCAGGATCACGGACGGAAGCGGCTGTTCCCGGTAGCGGTCGATAGCTGTCTCAATCCCGGCAGCCGCCGCCTCGGTGATATAGATCACCGCGTAGGAACCAGAAGCCAGTTCCAGAAATACTTTCTCCGTCTCTTTTACATCGGACACCGGAAATGTCTCCAGTCCCAGCGCCGCAAATCCGTAGATGCTGTCGTAATCTCCGACTACTGCAACCTTATACATACATCTCCCTTATCCTTTCCCGAATCTGTTCCTCCTCAAGACCGTTCAGACGGGCGGTCAGGATGATACGGACCGTTTTAATCTCATTTTCCTTCGCCAGCACATAGGCAACCAGCGGTCCCGCCGTAAACGGGTTGTATTTCTGCGGCTTGATCGTCTCGATCAACTGATTGTCACACCACCGCTCAAACGCCGACGGCGATTCCTTTAATGCCTGCGCGCCGCCCGCATAGCGGGTTCCTTCCAGATACTCGCAGATCGCGCCGGCGCCGCCAAGAGCCGCCTGTGACAGGCGCTCGATATTCAAGCTATCGCACGGTGCCATCGCGCGCCGCATAAAATCCAGATGTTTTCCCGTCTTCTGGGAGCGCACCGCTATCTTGATATCCGCCACCGCGACCGTTGTCTCGGCATAATCGCGGATGATCGCGTCAGACGCATTCCTTCCGCACTCATAGATAGCTGCGAGCGCCGACCGGTCAACAATGATATCGCAGAGCTGCCCGTCGCCCGTGTGCAGAAATGTCTCGCTGGCTTCCTTCGCCGCCTCCCGCATATGTGCCGGAAGCGCCTGCCAGTCCTTTTCCGCTACGATCTTCGCCATCCGCGCGCCGTCCACCTCGCAGTCGTCAAAATAGACATTGCCGTGGCTGCCCGGCGCCGCCGCATCCTTGATCGCCGCCTTTAAATTGTGGTAGAGATCCCCGTAGGAAAGCACTGCCAGGATCGCGTCGTCGCCCTTCAAAAGGTCGCGGACCGTCTCCCAGGTTTTCGTCTTCTCCCGGGTCAGGATCGCCTCCGCGCTGAGCGGTGTATCTGCATTCCCCCAGCCGTGTTCGGTCAGGAAACGCAGCGCCCCCTCGTAGCTTTTTACGGACAGCAGCTGTTCAATCTGTGCGGAGGAAAAAAGCCCATTTTCCAGTGCCCGGATCCGGGCGACCGCGTAGGCATATTTTGTATCAGACATATAAGCCCTCCTTACCTTCTCCCGCCGTTATCCAAACAGCATCGCATGTACCTTGTCCGCCAGCTCATCCCGCTGCGACGCAAACAACGCCCCGGCAGAACAATTTTCCTCGACGCCGCCGTACACCAGAACAAAGCCCCCGTCGATCTCCCTCGGTTCTTTTTTCAGTACCAGGCTTCCGCCTTTTTCCTGCGCCGCCTTCTCTATCTTTGCCGGAAAATCATCCGGCATCCGCTCTAAATCACGTTTTGAAACATAGATTTCTCCTGCCCGATCCGTCACGAACCGGGAAAGAAGCTGCTCCATCCATGCAAAATACGCCTCATCCGGCTTTGCCAGCAGCTCCCTGTGTGCCGCCGCAAGCATTTCCTCGATGATCGCCTGCTTTGCCGCAAGGATCGCCTGGCGCTTCTTTAGCGCCGCCGAAGAACGAAGCCGTTCCTCATAGCTTTTTTCACGCTGCGCCGCCGATTTCGCCTGCTCTTCCTCCAGCTTTTTTACCTTTTCACCGGCTGCCGCAAGGGTCGTCTCCGCTTCACCGGCTGCTTTTTCCTGAATCGCAAGCGATTCCTGCTTTGCATCGTCAAGGATCTGAGCAATAATCTTATCTAATCCATTCATACGCTTCACTCCTTAACTGATTTTGATTCTTTCCGCCGTGCCAGATTACAGTGCATTGATTGCCAGAATCGAAACCAGAAGTGCCAGAATCGCATAGGTCTCAACCATCGCCGGGAACAGCATCGCTTTACCAAACTGTTCCGGTTTCTTCGCTACGATACCGATGGAAGCAACCGACGTTCTTCCCTGATGTCTCGCCGATACCAGACCAACCACGCCGATCGGAAGGCATGCTGCCAGATATAAGAGTCCCTGGGAGATCGACATGCTCATGTCAGCGCCGCCGCCAAGAAGACCAATCTTAGAAAGAGCGATGAAACCAACCAGCAGACCGTAGATACCCTGGGTACCCGGAAGCAGCTGGAGCAGAAGCACCTTCGCGAATTTATCCGGATCCTCGGTTACGACTCCGGCTGCTGCCTGACCTGCCACGCCTACGCCGTAGGCTGAACCCATACCTGCAAGAATAACCGCCACTGCAACTCCCAACAATGCAAATACAATTCCGCTCATATTTAATCCTCCTTGATTTCCACGTATTTTGTTATCTGCTTAAACGGACGGAACGCCTTTCCGCCACCCTCATAGAACTTTCCGAAAAACTCGACGTACTGCAGACGGCAGGTATGCACATACGCGCCGAGCAGGTTGATCGCCAGGTTAAACAGGTGTCCGAAGCAGAATACCAGTATAAATACAATCACGCCAAATACATTATTTCCAACCATACTTCCCATCTGGTTGATAACCGATGCGATAACGCCGGTTGCCAGTCCGAGCGCCAGAAGGCGCGAGTAGGAAAGCACATCCGACACCCATCCGGTAATATTATACAAATCATATGCGCCAAGCGCCAGCCGCAGGATCGGATTCTTCTTGTCGCGCGCCGACATCACCAGAATTCCCAGCGCGCCCACAATCGCCATTCCCTTTGCCAGCGAATTAAGCACCGGCGGGAATACGATATTCATCTGCGCGATGGAACCAAACAGTTCCGTCGGAAGCAGCATCAGGATCAGCCCCAGAAGCAGGAGGTACCAGAGTACCACGTCGCAGATAAAATCCACAACCTTGCCATCCTTTAAGAGCATATATCCTTTCAGTCCCAGCCCCAGGAATAAGTGAATCACGCCAAATAACATCGAATAAACCAAAAGCTTCATCGGGTCATTTAGCGGGACAAACCAGAGCGCCGGTATCGTCACCGTATGTCCAAAATACGTCCGGCTCACGATGTCCACCGCATCTCCGAAATAACCGCCGAACATGACGCCCCAGAACAGGGTCGAAAGTCCGCAGTACATAAAGAGCCGCAGTGATTTCCGCAGATTTTCTTCCATCCTTGGAAATTTCTTAAGTGCCAGGAAGCACATCAAAAATACAATAAATCCGTATGCCGCATCTGAAAGCATCAGACCAAACAAAAATACATAGCACGCTGCCATGATGCCGGTCGGGTCCATCTCCCCTTTCGCCGGTAAGCCAAAGGACGCGGTCACGCCCTCCGCCGACGCCGCGAAGGTTCCGTTGGAGAGAAGCACCGGTGCTTCCTCATCCTCCGGCACATCCGAACTTTCCACTGCAAGTTCAAACCGGCTATTCAGCTTCTCCTCCAGTCCTTTCGCATCGCGCTTCGGGATAAATCCCGTGATCATACACGTTTTTTCCGACTGTAAGATCTCGCCGAGCGCCTCATACTTCTGTGCCCTCAGGCGGTAATAGTCGGATAACAATTTCAAATCTTCCCGCGCCGGAGCGCACTGTTTCAGTTCTTCTTCCGTCGCTGCCGCGCGTCCCTCATGCTCTGCCGCCTGCGCTTTGAGTTTCTTAGCGTAAGCTGCCGGAACTTCCTCCACCGGACGCGCCGGACGGGCAAATCCAATCGACCGGAGTGCTGTCTCCAGCTTCTCCTCGTCCTCTTTCAGGCAAATTACCGCAATGCAGGTCTGGTCGGCGTCGCTTCCGACAACCTCCAGCTCCCATTTTTCAAGCTGCGGCTCCTGTTTTGCCACCGAAGCGTAAATTTCTTCCTGCGTATAAGCGCCTCCGCCGACCGCGCCGGCTAAGATAGCACACCGTTTCGTCTCCTGATACGCAAGTGGAATCTCCAGCTTCTGCCACGGTTTCAGGCTTTCCGCCTCCGCCAGCAGTCTAAGCGCCACAGTCTTTTCCTCCGTGATCTGCTTTTGCAGGTTCAAAATGCGTTCCGCCTGACCTAAAAGCGCCTCTGCGTTCGCCTCCGTCTCCCGGTACGCGCCTGCCTTTGCAAGCGGCTTTCCGGCAAGCCCAGCAAGCATCGATGTTTCCTCCGGAACCACCGCGGCAAGCACTTCCAATGCGCGGTCCGCCGTCGCCGCATTTCGCTCAAACTTCTGCCGATCCTCCAGCGTGTCCGTCCGCTTAAATACCTCGTCCGGCTCCGCCTCCGCTGTCAGCTCCAGCACTCCGGCAGCCTGCAGAAACTCCATCAGGGACTTACGGTCCTTCTTCAGGGCACAGATACATAGCTTTTGCATCTGCAATACTGCCATATCTACATCCCTCCATTCACTAGACCAGTTCCGCTATGAGCCGGTCAACCACCTCCGGTTTCCGTCTGTCCGCCGTCTCTCTGAGCGTCTGACACTCCGCCTCGGCTTCTGCCAGTGCCTGTTTTACGTACTCCTCCCCTCTGAGAGTCAGTTCTTCTTCCTGCTTCACAGCTGCTTCTTTCCCCCTTTTCTGTGCATCTGCGAGCATTCGATCCGCTTCTGCCTCCGCCTCCGCCTTAACGCGGCGTGCATCCTCCGAAGCCTGCGCGACCAGTTCCGATGCCTTCGCCTCTGCGTCCTCGACCGCCTGGATCGTCTCCTTGATCATTGAACCACCACCTTTTCCCCTAATTTTTTTCAACAATAATGCAATATCCTTATTATGTTTCACATCCTCCCATTCCATACAATTCGCTGATTCGAAGCATCAAAAGCACATGGAAAATAAATAAGTTTTCTCGCATTTGTATACCATTATAACTTTTTCAATCAGTTTTGTCTATTAAATGTTTTAATTTTGAAAAGATTATACGTACATCTTAATTTATGAAAAAAATTTCGGTTCTCATGAAAAACAGTGTTTGTTTCCACAAAAAAAGCTGCCAGACAATTGTTGCTCTTCCACAAACCACTGTCTGGCAGTCCCCTATTATATATTTATTTTTATGCGAGCCACCCGATCGAATTAAGGAAATAGACCCACAAAAAGATCGTCACAACCGAGGCGACCGTGCTCAGCACGACAAACTGTCCCGCCAGCTCGCCGTCGCCGCCCATGTTCTGCGCCATCGCATAGGACGCCGTCGCAACCGGAGTCGCGTACATTTCAAAGTAAACAAAACGTTCCACACCGGAAAAGCCGAGCAGCGTCGCAACCGCCAGAATCACTGCGGGCAGGATCACCATCTTGAAGGTCATCGACGGAACCACATATTTCAGATTGCCGCCGATCGCATTGAAATGCAGCGTTCCGCCCAGTACGAACAGTGCCAGAGGCGTTGTCAGATTGGCAAACTGCTTGATCGGTCCTTCCACGGAAACCGGAAGTTTAATTCCTAATATATGAAAGATAAAGCCCAGGAGCGCGCCGCGGATCATCGGATTTTTCAGGATATTCTTAATCAAAACGGAAACCGGGACCTTGCCGCCCCGGAACAATTCCAGAATCACGACCGCCGTTATGTTGTAGACCGGGATCACGATCGCCACCATCATCGTCGCCAGCAGTGTTCCCTCCTCACCGAACACGCTGGTTGCCAGCGGAATGCCGAACAGGACGAAATTACTGCGGTAAATCGCCTGGATGATAACGCCGCGCCGCTCATTTTCCTTTACCAGACGCGGAACCACAGCAAGCAGAACCGCCTGCAAAAGCAGCACGCTGATAATGGCGACTGCCACCAGACGCAGATTTAATGTCATTCCCTCCGGAATGGAATACAGGTTGTTAAACATCAGAATCGGAAAGAATGCCTGAAAGATCACTTTATTCAGGCGCTTCATAAAATCCTCATCCGCCAGCCCCGACATCCTGACTCCATATCCAAATGCGATATAGAGCAGAAATGGAAGGACTGTATTAAGTGCAAATAAAAAATTTTCCATATAATTCCTGCCACTTTCTTCTTAATTGCTTTGTTCTGGACGCGGTTTCTATCCAGTCAGACCGCACCCCTTTAATCACCAGATTTATTATATACCCCATCCAAGAAATCGACAAGAAAAATTCAAGCGCGCCAGCCTCATAAACAGTTCCGAAAAAGTTTCGAATTATGTAATACTCGTTTAGATTTATTTTAGATATTGGTCAAAATATGGACACAATTATCCAGTATTATAATGGCATAACATCAATGAGGCAGATGGCACTAAGAAATGCGCGCAATTGTTATCTGGCTCGACTAACAACAATTTCCTTTATATAGATATTTCTTCACAGTTTTTTATCCCCCTTCGGCTGTGAAGAACGCCCACCTTGGGTACAAAAAAGAGACGGTTTGACGCCGTCTCTTTTTATGTACTCTGCAAGCTACCAGGAAAGCACCTCATGACCATCCTCAGTTACCAGCACCTGGATCTCCCACTGGGCGGATGCTTTTCCATCCTTCGTGTATACACTCCAGTCGTCGTCGCCATCCACGAATACCTCCTCGGTTCCCTCGTTGATCATCGGCTCGATCGTGAACATCATGCCCGGTGCAAACATCATACCGGTGCCTCTCTGACCAATATAGCCAACCCACGGATCCTCATGGAACTCGATACCAACGCCGTGACCGCCGATCTCTCGAACCACAGAATAACCATTTTCTTCCGCATGCTTCTGGACCGCTTCCGCCATATCGCCCATGAAGCCCCACGGTTTTACCTGCTCCAGACCTAATTCCACGCACTCTTTGACAACATCCACCAGTTTTTTATGTTCCGGGCTGACATTTCCGATGCAGAACATACGGGAAGAATCCGCATAATAGCCGTGATAAATGGTCGAAACATCCACGTTGATGATATCGCCATCCTTTAATACGACATCTGCTGACGGAATGCCGTGGCAGACCTGATCATTGATGGATGTGCACACGCTCTTCGGGAATCCTTCATAGCCAAGCGGCGCCGGGATTCCGCCCATGCGGGTCGTCTCATTATATACCCACTGATCGATCTCCTCGGTTGTGACGCCAGCCTTGATATGCTCAGCCACATAATCCAGAACTGCCACATTGATCTTGCAGCTCTCGCGGATCCCCTCGATCTGCTCCGGGGTCTTGATCATGTCGTGATCCGGAATCTGGTGTCCGGCATCCGCCGCCTCCATCAGCTTCTCATCAAATGCCTCATGGCAATGTTTGTACTTCTTTCCACTTCCACACCAGCACAGATCATTTCTTCCTAATTTTTTCATCTTATTTTCATTCCTTTCGCCCTGCACTCCGGCAGCCCGTTTGTCACTCTCTAACAGGCGGGTCAGCCTGCTTCCCTCAATCGGGAGACTGTTTGGAGTTTAACACACTGACGCTGAAAATGCAATGAAATCGCCCTTATCCAGCCAGATTCTCAATAATTGTGTTACTGTTTTTATCCCAAATTTTCACGATTTTTTCAACTTTTTAACAGTTTTCCTCTCTATTTTTCAGAAGAAACATTGTATAATAGAAGCATCCATATGAATTTTTTGAAAGGAGACTTTCTTTATTTAAATGAAACATTCAAGTAAACCTTCTGTTTCTGGAACTTCCAATGAAACTTTCCTGAAAACAGAATCAGCCAGCAGCCTTCAAGGTTCAGCCGAACCCAGCTCTCCGGATACCAGCATTTCCAATGGTGGCAAAACACATCCACACAAAATTGACGCCTTAAAAAATTGGGTCCGGACCCGCCCGATCGTTGAAAAATTCTGTGCGCTTCCGACATACATACAAAGCTGGGGACTTACCCTGTTTTTCATGGGTACCGCCACGATCATCGCGTTCTGCTTTTTTCATGCGCTCAAAAATCCGACTGCCAACATCGCGCTGACCTACATTCTGGCGGTCTTTTTGGTAGCGCGTTTTACAGACGGATACAGCTTCGGCCTGTTCTCCTCCTTTGTCGGCGTCGTCTGCGTCAATTTTCTGTTCACGTATCCGTATTTCGCGCTGGATTTCACGATGGCCGGCTATCCGATTACCTTCGTGGCAATGTTTTCAATTTCCGGCATTACAAGCGCCATCACAAGCAACATGAAAACGCAGGCACGCGTGCTGGCGGAACGTGAAAAGATGCTGATGGAAGCGGAAAAAGAAAAGATGCGGGCGAACCTGCTGCGGGCAATCTCCCACGACCTCCGCACCCCGCTTACCAGCATCATCGGTTCCAGTACCGTATATCTGGAAAATGGAAACAGCCTCCCGGAGGTTGAGAAAAATGCACTGGTGCGCCATATTCTTGAGGACTCTAACTGGCTCTTAAACATGGTTGAAAACCTGCTCTCCGTCACGCGTATCAACAATGAGACGGCAAAGGTAACTAAGACCTCGGAACCGGTCGAGGAAGTTCTCTCCGAGGCGGTGATCCGCTTAAAAAAGAGACTTCCAGACGCCAATATCCATGTGCGCGTGCCGGAGGAATTCCTGATGGTCCCGATGGACGCCGTCCTCATCGAACAGGTTCTCATCAACCTGCTGGAAAATGCCGTTGTCCATGCTGAAAGCACCGAGCCGATCGAGTGCTATGTGGAATCACTTTCCGACTATGCGATTTTCCACGTGCGCGATTACGGCGTCGGCATCCCGTCGGAGAAGCTGGCAACCATCTTTGACGGCTCTTCTTCGACGACCAGCACTTCGCCGGATGGACGAAAGGGCATGGGAATCGGGCTTTCCATCTGTAAAACGATCATTCTCGCCCACGGCGGCGAAATCAAGGCAATCAACCACACGCGCGGTGCCGAATTTTACTTTACCCTTCCAAAGGAGGACAAATAACATGACACATAAACTTTCTATTTTATTAGTAGAAGATGAAAAAAACATCTGCGACTTCATCTCCACCTCCCTGTCCGCACAGGATTACCGCATTTCCACCGCACACACGGGAAAAGAAGCACTTCCGATCATCACGTCCCAGTGCCCGGATCTGATTCTCCTCGACCTGGGGCTTCCAGACATGGACGGCATGGAGATCATCCGCCAGGTCCGCACCTGGTCCAGCGTCCCGATCATCGTCCTCTCCGCCCGCACGCAGGAACAGGAAAAGGTACGTGCGCTCGACCTCGGCGCGGATGATTATCTGACCAAGCCGATCGGCACCTCCGAGCTTCTCGCACGCATCCGGACTGCCCTGCGCCACAGCAACCGCCTAAACACGGATTCTCCGCTTTATAAGCGCCCATTCCATGCAAAGGGACTGACGATCGATTTTGAAAAACATCTGGTATCGGTTGATGGAAAGGATGTCCATCTGACGCAGATCGAGTTTAAGATTATCTCCCTGCTGGCACAGAATTCCGGCAGGGTCATGACGTATGATACGATTATTTCGAATATCTGGGGGCCGTATGCGGACGATGATAACAGTATTCTGCGCGTGAATATGGCACATATTCGAAGGAAACTGGAGCAGAATCCAGCAGAACCGCAGTATGTGTTTACAGAGATTGGGATTGGATATCGGATGATTGAGGATGAGATGCAGTAATAGATTGATTGATTGTCGTGATGCGGAAAGAGGCGTCCGGGAATCTGCGCCGCCTGCGTCTCCAATTATCATTGTTCGCTTGCTTTCGCTACATCTGTTCGTCTGGATCGGACAAAAATTTCCGCCCCAGCCGGACAGCTGGCGTGGGATGCGTACAATCGATAATTGGAACGCTGGCTCTACAGATTCCCGGACACCACTTTTCTCTTGTTATGTTATGGATCGCTTTTGCCTGCCAGCCTTTGCTTTGCTCGGCTGGCTTTTGATTGTCTAATTTTGTTTTTGTCTGTTTTTTATTCTACTTCGCTTTCAATGACTCCATCGTATAAACCAATTAAGTCTTCATAGCCATCCGTGGATGGAAGTGTCACTACGACCGGCTCGCCCGGGTTCTGGATTTCGGTCTCCATCAGGGTGATGCAGGTCATCGGCTGATCGAGGACTTCCATGTTGTATACGATATAGTTTGTCATATAGATAATATAATCGTTGTCATCCAGCACGTAAGCGCCTTTCATTTCCTGGATGTCCATGTCCAGATTGGCATCGGTGCCGAGTGTGTTCATCACGGTTCCGAGGGCTTCTTTGACGTTCTTGTTTAGCTTCTTTGTATTTGCCTCATATGCCAGCACACGTTTTCCATTGACCTCGTTTAAGGAAATGCCCTTCATATAGCTGGATTCCATATTGCTGGTGTTGACTCCGGTCTGGACGGAGGATATGATCTGCTCTAATGGCATCGGGTATTTCAGTTTGACACCGTTGGCATCTACGTAATAGTAGCCGTCCGTATAAAAAACCTGTGAATAGCTGTCCTGTCCCAGAATCGAGGAAGCGACCTGTGCCAGGTACTTGAGATCGGTGGTATCCTGCATATCCATCTCTGCATGCATCGCCATATCAACTTTCATCTGACCGTCCGGAATGACATCCTTTGCAAGTATGACCGAATGGACGCCGCTCTGAATCTCCACGGACTGAATCGTATTGTTCTTCTCCATCACCCGGTCAAATACCTCCGCCGGATTTTCGGCTGCAAATGCGGTTGTTGACATCGTCATAATGGCTGCTGCACTCACAAGTGCGGTTGCTAATTTTTTCATCCCTGTTTCCTCCTGTCTGCTGTCGGGCTTATGTCGTATTTCCCTATATAACTTTCTGCCCTATCTATAACCCATTTTCGAGCTGTATCGGCAACCCAGCTTTTGTTCCTGAAATTCACGTTTCTGGACACGAAAACCACTCCGACTTTATCTTCAGTATATATAATTTGGCATCGCTTGTAAACCATATCGGCGGGTACTTTCCCTTACATTTTTATTACATCTGACAGCTCTTTCGATTCCAAAAGTGCCTGCTTTTGAGTATTCTTTCTTTTCCGGTTATTATATACAAACATGGAAATTGCCATCAGACAGATAATTCCATATCCGAGGAAACTCCAGCCGTCCGGCACCTGCCCGAAGATGAAGAAACCGAGCATCGTCGAAAAGATCAGCTGCGAATAATCGTAGATGGAAATACGGCTCGCCGGGGCATAGCGGTATGCCGCCGTGATCGCAAACTGTCCGCCCGCCGCCGCGCAGCCCGCCAAAAGCAGGATCCCCATCTGCTGCCAGGTCATCGGATGATAGTCAAAAATCAGCCACGGCAGCACAACCACACAGGAAAATACCGAGAAAAACAGCACGATCACCGGTCCCTTTTCTCCTGCCTCTCCCAGTTTCCGCACCATCGTGTACGCCGCGCCCGCGCAGATGCCGCCGAAAAAGCCCAGCAGCGACGGCACAAGTGCCAGATTGGAGAATGTCGGCTTTACCACGAATATACTGCCGAGAAACGCACCGAAGATCAGCGAAAGCTGAATTGGCATAACTTTTTCCTTTAAGATCAGCCAGCTGAACAGCACTGTAAAAAACGGCGACATTTTATTTAGAATCGATGCGTCCGCCAGCACCAGATGATCCACCGCATAAAAGTTACACAGCACTCCCATCGTGCCGAAAATTGACCGCATCAGAAAATACGGCAGATTTTCCCTGCGGATACGAAACGGCTCTCCCACCCGCAAAAGCAAAACAACCGCTGCCAGCGCCGCCACAAGATTGCGGAAAAAACTCTTCTGCATTGACGGCAGATCGCCCGCCAAATGTACAAACATGCTCATCAGCGCAAAACAGAACGCAGACAGCACCAGGCAGGCAATTCCGAGGTATTCCTGCTTCCGGGTGTCCGGATGATTTTCTACCATGTTTTCATTCCCCTTTCCGTCTTCCTATCTTCCAGTATACGCACATCCCACATTTTTGTCTATGAATCCCCCCGGATTTTTTCGTTTTCACATTTCACACGGCTGCTGTTCACGCTCATGGGAACCGTAAATCCACATGTTTTTTTGCTTTCTCTCATTTTGCATCATTTCTGCAGAGAGTTCGCCCATCTTGACACAAATCCGTTTCCATACTAGAATAGAAAAACCTTTATTTATATATAAATTATTCACAAGGAGCCTGTTATTTTGCTGAAATTATTCCATTTCCTCGATTTAAAACTAAAATCCTGCCTGATTGCACTGTTTGGCAGTGCATTTCTGGCATTTGGGCTGTACCATGTCCATTCCTTTTCCGGTGTCACCGAGGGCGGTGTCTTAGGAATGACGCTTCTGCTTGATCACTGGTTCCATATCTCCCCATCCGTATCCGGCTTCGTCATGAACCTCGCCTGCTACGCGATGGGATGGAAACTTCTGGGGCGGCAGTTCATCGCCTACTCCATTCTTTCCAGCGCCAGCTTCTCCCTGTCTTACCGGATCTGTGAGCAGTTTCCGCCCCTGTGGCCGCAGCTTGCCGATATGCCGCTTGCCGCATCCCTGCTCGGCGCGGTCTTCGTCGGCGTCGGTGCCGGGCTCTGCGTGCGGATCGGCGGTGCCCCGGGCGGAGACGATGCGCTTGCGATGAGCCTTTCCCACGTGACGCACATCAAAATCCAGTGGATCTACCTCCTGTCCGATTTTGCTGTACTGGGACTTTCACTGAGCTACATTCCGTTAAACCGCATGGCATACTCCATCCTCACGGTTCTTCTGTCCGGACAGATCATCGGGTTTGTGCAGACCGCGGGAACACATCCAGTGGAAAATATGGAAACTTGATCGTTTTCATACAGTTCTCCCGGTTTCAAACGTGCCCACCCGTGAACAGTAATGAATTTACTATATTTTTTGATTTTTTTTAAAAAAACGCTTGCCAAATCAACCGACCTATGATATTATATAACTCGTTGAAGCGATGCTTCAGAAATGCGCGAGTGGCTCAGTTGGTGGAGCGCGACCTTGCCAAGGTCGAGGCCGCGGGTTCGAGTCCCGTCTCGCGCTCTTTTTATTTTATAGCGGAAACCTTTTCATTTTCATGAGGGTTTCCGCTATTTTCGTTACTGGTCACAGTTACACTTTTTCTTTTTCAAGGGAGTATTTTACCATGATACAAAAAGTAAGTTCTTTTCTCAAAAAGGATACCGTTTTAACCATCGCCCTGGCTCTGGCTCTCCTTTCCATGTTTATCATACCACCGTCTGCCGGATACCTGGGATATCTGGATCTGCACACACTGATCCTGCTCTTTGGCCTAATGACAGCAACCACAGGTCTCCAAAACATCGGTTTCTTTCGACAGCTCGGGGAATTACTGCTGCTTCGAATCCATTCACTCAGGCAGCTGGAACGGCTTCTGATTCTTCTGTGTTTCTTTTCCAGCATGCTGATCACCAACGATGTGGCCCTAATTACCTTCGTTCCATTTGCTCTGGAACTACTGCGGATGGTAAACCGCAAAGACCGGATCGTTCCGGTTGTCATCTGCCAGACACTGGCAGCCAATCTCGGCAGCATGACAACTCCGGTGGGGAATCCCCAGAATCTGTATCTGTATTCCCACTTTGAGCTTTCATTTGATACATTTATCCGGAGCATCGGTCCATTTTCGCTGCTTTCATTGGTTTTGCTGCTGCTCGTAACAATGTTTACACCAAGGGAGACTATCTCACTAGATACTGCCGGTAGAGATACAACCTCCGATGAGACCTTTCCTAAACGCTGCCTTTTCTGCTGTCTGGGAATGTTTTTCCTGTGCCTTTGCACCGTAGCCGGTCTTCTGCCGCTTCCAATCCTGTTTATCTGCATTCTGGCGATTGGCTGTCTGGCAGACCCGAAGATCTTCTGTCAGGTAGATCACTCTCTCATCCTGACTTTTATCGGATTCTTCATCTTCATCGGGAATCTAAAACACATTCCTGCGGTAAGCTCCCTGCTTTCCAGTATGATCACGGGACACGAAGTGATAGTCTCCGTTCTGGCCAGCCAGGTAATCAGCAACGTTCCGGCCGCCATCCTGTTGTCCGGATTTACCGAAAAAGGAGTTTCCCTTCTGATCGGAACTAACCTCGGCGGTCTCGGCACCCTGATCGCATCCATGGCGAGTCTTATTTCTTACAAATATATCGTCCGCTCCTGCCCAGAGAAAAAAGGAATCTACTTCCGCTGGTTCACGATTGCAAATGCGGGATTTCTAGCAGTCCTGATGGCGGTATGTTTTCTGGTTTTTTATAGCATCTGATAAAAAAGAATGTGCCTTGGCACATCCGGGCGTCTCGCGCGGTCGCTTGCGACATGTTTCTGCTTCGCGCGAGTGCGCATCCTCGCGGAGCGTTTTTTGTTTCATAGGACGTAATTTCCTATGAAACAAGAAAGCCCCCAGAGCGGCAACTCTGGGGGCTTTCTTAATTTTAGACAACAAAAAAGCGGGTGATGGGAATCGAACCCACGTATCCAGCTTGGAAGGCTGGTGTTCTACCATTGAACTACACCCGCATGATAAATTATGAAATTGTAATGCCCAGAACCGGAATCGAACCAGTGACACGAGGATTTTCAGTCCTCTGCTCTACCAACTGAGCTATCTGGGCATCCTGAGGAATCCTGTGATTCTCATGTTCGCTTTCGTCTTTTGTTCAGCGACATGTGTTATTATACTAGAGAGTCTTTTAAATGTCAACTGTTTTTTTCTACTTTTCTAAATTTTTTCAAAAACTTTTTCAACTTGCTGTTCCTGCCGCACAGCCAGCGTCCACATCTTCATCTCCAAATTTTCCGTAAACAATGGAAAAACCGACTCTTTTTCATTTTCCTGCATCTTTTTGATTTTGATGGTTGACAAATCCTTTTGGGTGTGTTTATAATGCATGTAACGAAGAACACAGATAAACCGATGAGGAAGAGGAGTATCTGACCTATGTATCGCCACAGAGAGTTCCGGATGGTGGAAACGGAACGCCTTACCGTCAGTGAATGGACTTCCGAGGGCAGCCTTGAACGATTGCTTCAGTAGGGGCTGACGGGACCCCACCCGTTATCCATCGGGGCACGTATGATGGTACGTGTAAGCGAGTGGACATTTTCACAAATGTCAATTTGGGTGGTATCGCAGAAGTTTACGCTTTTGTCCCATGTATGGGGACAGAGGCGTTTTTTAGTTTCTGGAAACATTCTCAGTAAAATCTTTCATCACGGCGCGCGGCGCCAAACCAAAGAGAATCTTCTTTCCAGACACATTCTTTACTCTGCTCCGGCAAGGCAGACTGATACATCTGCCATCCAAAACAAATATCAAAATTAAGAATAAAGAATGGAGAAAATGACTATGAAAAAGAATCTGAAAAAATTATTTGCACTTGGATGCACCGCAGCCCTGACACTGACAACCGCAGGATGCTCTTCCAGCACATCCAGCACCGCTTCCGAAGCAGACACCACCGCCGAAACCTCTCAGGAAGCTTCCGCGGACAAAGAAATTTATAATGTAGCGATTGTCAAACAGCTCGACCACGCTTCCCTCGATGAGATTGCAAATGCAGTCGAGGCAGAGTTAGATAAAATCGCCGAGGATAACAATGTAACCATTCACTACGAACTGTACTCCGGCCAGAATGACCAGACAACCTTAAAGCAGATTGGTGATCAGGCGGTTGCTGACGGTGTTGACGCCATCATCCCGATTGCAACCCTGGCTGCACAGGTAGCGACCGTATCCGCACAGCAGACCCAGACACCGGTTGTCTACGCCGCTGTTTCCGATCCGGAAGCCGCTGAGCTGACCGGCATCGACTATGTAACCGGTACCAGCGATGCGCTGAACACCGAGAAAATCATGGATATGATTTTTGCCGCAAACCCAGATGTTAAAAATGTGGGGCTTTTATATTCCTTATCCGAGGCAAACTCAACCAAACCGATCGCGGATGCAAAGGCATACTTAGATGAAAAAGGCATCTCCTACACCGAGCAGACTGCAAATACCAACGACGAAGTAATTACCGCTGCCTCCTCCCTGGTTGCTGACAAAGTAGACGCTGTCTTCACTCCTACCGACAATGTCATCATGGCAGCTGAGCTGGCTATCTTCAAGGATCTGGCCGATGCAGGCATCCCGCACTATGCCGGCGCTGATTCCTTCGTCCGCAATGGCGCATTTGCCACCTGCGGCGTCAACTACACGGCTCTTGGTACACAGACCGCTGACCTTGCTTATCAGGCAATCACCGAAGGCATGGACGGCATGGAAGACTACTACACCGCAGAAGGCGGCATCGTAACCGTAAATACCGAGACTGCAGAAGCCCTGAATATCGACACAGCTGTATTCAAAGATTTTGGCGATGTTGTAGAAGTTAGGACCACCGAGGACTAACATCCTCATCCGATGGCACTTTGTTTTTCATTTGCCTGAGATTTGTTTCATAACCGATCCACCAATTTTTACATATTATAATGTTTGACTGACTTTCATGTACTCTCAGAGCCGTAAGACAGACCAGACGCCAGCCGCATCCCCCGCTTACCACGCGGCTGGCGCATCTGCCTTATGAACGCTCTGGGAGTACCGATCATTCTACGGAGGTAATTTCCCATGCTTCATATTTTACAAACCGCTCTGGAACTGGGATTTCTGTATGCGCTGGTGCCGATGGCGCTGTTCTTGAGTTTCCGCATACTGGACATCGCGGATATGACGACGGACGGCTGTTTCGTCCTCGGCACAGCGGTATCCGTCACAATGGCTGCGGCAGGGCATCCATTTCTCGCAGTTCCGGCTGCCATGCTTGCAGGCATCTGCGCCGGATTTGTCACCGCATTTCAGCAGACCCGTCTCGGCGTGCCGTCCATTCTCGCCGGTATCATCACCAATATGGGACTCTACACCATCAATCTGATGGTAATGGGCTGGAGTGCCAACGTGAGTCTTTTAAAGACAGAGACCATCTTTTCCCTGCTTCAGAAAACCGGTATCGGGGGTGACTGGTATGAAGCACTTCTGGCAATCTGCGTAACTGTGCTTGCGGGCGCACTGCTCGTCTATTTTCTCGGTACCCGTCTGGGACTCTCCATCCGGGCAACCGGCAACAACATTGACATGGTGCGCGCCTCCTCGATCAACCCGACATTTACCATTACGGTCGGCTTATGCATCGCCAATGCGCTAACCGCACTCTCCGGCGCAATGGTCGGTCAGTACCAGAATACCGCCGATATCAACGGCGGCACGGGTATCGTCGTGATCGGTCTTGCCTGCCTGATCATCGGTGAAACCGTCCTCGGACGCCGCGGCGTGGCAAGAGGTGTCATCGCCACCGTCATCGGTTCGATTATTTACCGTTTTATCTACGCTATCGTCCTGTATACAAAAATCATGCCTGTACAGGGGCTGAAACTGGTCACCGCTGTGATCGTAGCGCTGGCAATCGCATTTCCGACGATCCGGAAATGGGCGGCATTCCAGACACGTAAAAATGCAGCGGCACGCCGGAAGGGAGGACACGGAGCATGTTAAATATTCAGTCGATATCAAAAACCTTTAATCCGGGAACTGTCAACGCCAAACAGGCGCTCTCCGGGCTGTCCCTGCATCTGGATCACGGAGATTTCGTGACAATCATCGGTTCCAACGGCGCCGGAAAATCGACCCTGTTCAATGCGATTGCCGGCAGCTTCTACGTCGATGACGGCTTTATCGAGCTGGACGGCGAGGACATCACCTATATGCCGGAGCACAAGCGCAGCCTGATGGTCGGCCGCCTCTTCCAGGACCCGTTAAAGGGAACGGCGCCGGGCATGACGATCGAAGAAAATCTTGCTCTCGCCTATCTGCGGACTGCAAAGGGGAAATCGCCATTTTCCCGCATTTCCAAGAAAGATAAGGATGCGTTCCGCGAACGCCTCTCCCTCTTAAATATGGGGCTTGAAGACCGGATGACCCAGCCGGTCGGACTTCTCTCCGGCGGTCAGCGCCAGGCGCTCACCCTGCTCATGGCAACCCTCATCACGCCGAAGCTTCTGCTGCTCGATGAGCACACTGCCGCCCTCGATCCGGGAACAGCTGAAAAAGTACTGGAGCTGACGAAAAATATCGTTGCTGAGGAGAAAATTACCTGCCTGATGATCACCCACAATATGAACCAGGCTCTGGAGCTCGGAAACCGCACGCTCATGATGGCAAACGGAAATATCGTGCTCGACGTCGGCGGCGCAGAGCGCGCTTCCATGACTGTCGAGGATCTGATCGCCCGCTTCAAGACCGGCGCAGGCCACGCGCTGGATAATGACCGGATTTTATTGTCGGAATAATTTTAAAAAAGCAAAAAATTCAAAAAGTCCCATCCTTTCAGATTTGAATCTGCATAAGGATGGGACTTTTTTATATTTCTCTTATCCAATTTCTATTTCCCAAGCACATCCGAAAGCGCTGCAAACTGCGCCAGCGTCAGCGTCTCGCCGCGCACGGACGGGGAAAGTCCCAGCGACTCGATTGCGGCTGCGATCTCTTCCTTGCTAAAGGAGAGATCCTGCGCGTTGGAAAGCCCGTTCTGCAGGGTTTTCCGGCGCTGGTTGAAGGACGCGCGGATGAGACGGAACATTAAATCTTTATCCTTTACCTCCACCGGCGGCTTCGCATGGCGGGTCAGACGGATGACCGCTGAGCCGACATTCGGACGCGGAATGAAACAGTTCGGCGGCACATTTGCCACGATGTATGGCTCGGCATAATACTGAACCGCCAGCGACAGCGCGCCGTAATCCTTCGAGCCCGGACCAACCTGCATCCGGTCTGCGACCTCTTTCTGCACCATAACCGTAATATTGTCGATCGGCGCGCCGCTCTCAAACAGCCCCATGATGATCGGGGTCGTGATATAGTACGGCAGGTTCGCCACGACCTTAACCGGACGTCCGCCGCCTTTTTCTTCCGCCATTTTTTTTATGTCAATCTTTAAAATATCTTCATTGATAACAGTTACATTTTCGCAGTCCTGAAGCGTATCTTTTAAGATCGGAATCAGATTTGTGTCGATCTCCACGGCGATGACCTGTCCTGCTGCCTGTGAAAGGCGCTGTGTCATCGTACCGATGCCAGGACCGACTTCCAGGACGGTATCCTCCTTGGTCATGCCCGCCGCTGAGATAATCTTGTCCAGCACGTGCGTATCAATCAGAAAATTCTGACCGAATTTTTTCTGGAAGGCAAAATTGTATTTCTGTATTACTTCGATTGTATTCTTCGGGTTTCCAAGATCCATTCCGAAAATCCTTTCCCGGGTGTCCGGGACACCCCTTTTTACGGTAACCGGTACAGTCTCCGCGCATTCTCTTCAGTCGCACGGACGATCTCTTCCGGTGTACATTTCTTGATTTCTGCCAGCTTTTCCGCCACATATGGCAGGTTCAGTGAGGAGTTGCGTTTGCCGCGGTTGGGAACCGGAGCGAGGTAGGGGCAGTCGGTTTCGAGTACCAGACGGTCAAGCGGCGCCATCTCGGCTACTTCCAGAAGCTTTTTCGCGTTCTTGAAGGTCAGTACGCCGCCGATGCCTAAGTAAAAGCCCATCTTTAAATACTCTGCCGCCATCTCTTTTCCATAAGAGAAGCAATGAATCACACCGCCTATCTCCCCGGAGTGCTCTTCCTTCATGATATCGAGCGTATCCTTCGCCGCGTCGCGGCTGTGGATGATGACTGGAAGTTTTAATTCCCGCGCCAGATTTAACTGGCGGTGGAACCATTTTTTCTGGGTCTCATGATCCGGCTCTTCCCAGTAATAATCCAGACCAATCTCTCCGATTGCAACAATCTTATCCGACTGTGCCAATACACGGAGTTCGGCAAATTTTTCCTCGTCAAGCTCTGCCGTGCTGCTCGGATGGACACCTGCTGCCCCATAGATAAACGGATATTTTTCCGTCAGGGCAATCGTCGTCTTCGTGCTTTCCATATCCGCGCCGACATTGACGACCGTGCCGATCCCGCCTGCTGCCAGACCGGAAAGCAGTTCTTCCCGGTCCCCGTCAAACGCCTCATCATCGTAATGAGCGTGTGTATCAAATATCATATAAGTTATATCCTTTTTTTCTTAGCAGATCTCCGCACCCGCCGGCATCTCTTTCTCCGTTGTCATCAGGGACAGCTTTCCGTCTGCATCCTCGGCACACAAAATCATGCCCTCGGAGAGCAGACCTGCCAATTTCGCCGGTTTTAAGTTGGTCACAACCATGACTCTCTTGCCGACCATCTCCTCCGGGGAGTAGGAATGCTTGATGCCGCTGATGATCTGGCGCACTTTGCTTCCGACCTGAACCTGGGAGCAGAGAAGCTTCTTGGACTTCGGAACAGCCTCGCAGGAGAGGATCACGCCAACCTGGAACTGCAGTTTTGCAAAATCATCGTAGGTAATCTCTGCTTTCGGCTCGATATCGATGCCCTCGGCTTTCTCGTCCTCTTCCTTCTCCGGCTCTGCCTTTGCAGCAACTGCCTTCTTCTGCTCTTCCTGGATAACTTTGACTTTCTTCATCACATCGTCGAGTTTCAGGCGGGCAAAGAGAACCTCCGGCTCCTCAGTCACCTTATTTCCGGACGGATAACGGCCAAATGCATCCATCTGTGGCAGTTCACGTTTTACGGTATTTAATTCTTTTAAGATCTTCTCCGAGGTCTCCGGCATGAAGGATTCAAGCAGGGACGCACCGATCGTGATAGACTCAACCAGGTTGTAAAGAACAGTCGCAAGACGATCCTGCTTGTCCTCTTCCTTTGCCAGAATCCACGGGGTTGTCTCGTCAATGTATTTGTTGCTGCGGCGGAAAATATTGAAGATCTCGGTGATCGCATCGGCAACGCGCAGCTTATCCATCTTCTCATCGACCTTGCGGACTGCTTCCAGCACTACCTTCTTCAGATCCTCGTCCACCGGCTCCGTCACGCCCTTGTCGTCTACCACGCCGCCAAAGTACTGGTTCGTCATCGATACCGTTCTCTTTACGAGGTTGCCGAGGATATTTGCCAGATCCGAGTTCAGTCTCTCTACCATCAGCTCCCAGGTAATAACGCCGTCGTTCTCAAACGGCATCTCATGCAGAACGAAGTAGCGGACTGCATCCACGCCAAAGAAATCAACCAGTGTATCGGCGTAAATCACATTTCCCTTGGATTTACTCATCTTGCCGTCGCCCTGTAACAGCCACGGATGACCAAATACCTGCTTTGGAAGCGGCAGGTCGAGTGCCATCAAAAAGATCGGCCAGTAAATGGTATGGAAACGGATAATATCCTTACCAATCAAATGCAGGTCTGCCGGCCAGTATTTCTTGAACAGCTCGCCGCTCTCACCGTCGCAGTCATATCCAAGACCGGTGATATAATTGGTCAGTGCATCCAGCCATACATATACAACGTGCTTCGGGTCGAAATCAACCGGAATCCCCCATTTAAAGGAAGTACGGGAAACACACAGATCCTGCAGGCCCGGAAGCAGGAAGTTGTTCATCATCTCATTTTTACGGGAAACCGGCTGGATGAACTCCGGGTGCTCATTGATATAATCGATGAGTCTCTGCGCATATTTGCTCATACGGAAGAAATACGCCTCTTCCTTCGCCGGCTGCACCGGGCGTCCGCAGTCCGGGCATTTGCCATCTACGACCTGGGACTGGGTCCAGAAGGACTCGCACGGGGTACAGTAAAGTCCCTCGTAGCAGCTCTTGTAAATATCGCCCTGATCATAGAGCTTCTTGAAAATCTTCTTTACCTGCGCCTCATGATCCTCGTCAGTGGTGCGGATAAATTTGTCGTAGGATGTATTCATCAGATCCCAGATCGTCTTGATCTCACCCGCCACGTTATCGACAAACTGCTTCGGCGTGATGCCAGCCTCATCTGCCTTTAACTCGATCTTCTGACCATGCTCATCGGTGCCCGTCTGGAAACGCACATCGTAGCCCTGCGCCCTCTTGTAGCGCGCAATGCTGTCCGCCAGCACGATCTCATAGGTATTTCCGATATGCGGTTTGCCCGATGTATAGGCAATCGCAGTTGTTATATAGTAAGGTTTCTTACAGTTCTGACACATTTATCATGCCCTCCTTATTAAAATTGCGCTTTAAATTGTGTTCTTCACAAAAAAAGCCTCTAACCGCCCATGGTTTTCCATCTGCGATTAAAGGCAAGCCACCTTCTTTTCTCTGCCTTTTCTTCATATATAAATATATAGATTAAGTCTATCTGTTTTGCATCCCTTTGTCAAGTATGGTATACTTGCAGACATATATATTTGTTTTGGAGGTATTATATTATGCAGAAACGCTTTTCCTTCCCGCCCCTGCCGCGCACAGCGCTCGCGATCGCTGCAGCTGCTGCCCTGGCGCTCTCCGGATGCGCTGGTTCTTCCGGCTCAGGAACCCCCGCCGAATCCTACGCCGCTTCCGGGCAGACTGGTTCTCCTTCCAATGCATCGTCCGATGCTGCCAGCGAACAGGCGCGTTTTGATGCGTTTCTCGCACACCAGTTTCAAGAAAGCGTGCAGGATGATCCGCTCTCCCTTCATTTTCTTGTCCGGAATCCGGAAAATTACGGTATCACCGAACCGGAGATGAAATTTCCAGAATATTCCCTGGAACAGCTTCAAAAAGATTCCGAGGAAAACGCGGCCGTTCTTGAGGAACTTTCTTCCTTCGATACCTCTCTCTTGACCTCCGACCAGCTCTTCACCTACCGGATGATGAAGGACACACTGGAGACGGAAGCCGGCTCGAAGGGACTGGAACTCTACAATCAGCCGTTAAGCGCCCTGATCGGCACGCAGGCGGAACTTCCGACCTTATTAGCCGAATATACATTTTACAACCGTGCCGACATCGACCATTACCTGGCACTGCTTTCGCAGATCGACACATATTACAAGCAGCTCGCAGCGTATGAACAGGCGCAGGCAGACGCCGGTCTCGCACCGTCCGACGACACCATCGACCGGATTTTAAAATCCTGTAAAAGCTACCTCATCCGCCCGGAAAACAGCCTGCTGACGGAAACATTTGCCTCCCGCTTAAATGCGGTTGAGGGCTTAAGCAATGCAGAAAAGGCGTCCTACAAAGCAAAACATCTGACCATTTTAAAGGAACACTTTATCCCGGCATATACAAACCTCTCTAAAGCACTGGAATCGCTCAAGGGCTCCCATCCGGAGGCAGGAGGACTTAGCACCTACGAACACGGCAGGGAGTATTATGCCTATCTTGCGGCGGCGCTGACCGGCACAGATTCTTCGGTCGATGCGCTCAAAACGCGGATTGAGAAGCAGATGCAGGCAGATTTATCCGAAATCCGCGTCCGCTTAAAGGAACATCCGGAACTCGTCCGGCAGATGACCGACTCTGCCATCACACTCTCCGATCCGGATGAGATCCTTCAGAATTTACAGACGCAGATTCAGGATGATTTCCCGGCGCTTACAGATACCTCCTACGCGATCAAATACGTCCCGGAAGCGCTGGAATCTTCCCTGTCCCCGGCGTTTTTCCTCGTACCGCCGATCGATTCCGACGGTTCCAACACCATTTACATCAACGAAAAAGCAAGCACTGAGCAGAACCTCTACACCATGCTGGCGCACGAGGGCTATCCGGGGCATCTCTACCAGTCGGCTTATTTCAATGACCGGGAGCCGGTTCCGGTACGGCGGCTTCTTGCCTGCGGCGGCTACAACGAAGGCTGGGGACTCTACAGCGAACTGTACGCCTACTCCTTCGACAACGGACTGCCGGAAGCGGTCAAACCGCTGATGCGCTGCAGCGAAGCCAGCAGCTACGGGCTGTACGCGCTTCTCGACATCTGCATCCACTATGATGGCTGGGATCTCGCCACAACCACCAGTTATCTGGAAAATTCCTACGGATTTACGGATCCGGAATCCGCGCGCGAGATATACCTGGCAATCATTGATAATCCGGGCAATTACCTGAAATACTATACCGGCTATCTGGAAATCCTGACCATGCGCCAGGAAGCCGAGGAGGTACTTGGAAACAAATTCAACGCCAAGAGCTTCCACCAGTTCATCCTGAACATGGACGGCGCTTCCTTCCGGGTCATCAAACCGTATTTTCAAACATGGCTGATGACGGAGAAATTGCACGTATAAGAGAAAAAGAGCGGTATCTCCCTGTATGCATCCGCAGACTTCAGGGATCCCGCTCTTTTCGCATTTTCATGCTTTAGTTTACTTTCTTGTAATTCTTCTCAAAGCTCATCGGACCGTCGCCGATCTTCTCGCCTGCTACGCTCAACTCCAGCGTCTTTGCCTCGTAGTTCTGGATAAATGTATTGGCAATGGCCATGACAACCAGCTTGTCAGAGGACTCCTTTAAGGAGGAGAGATCCAGCGTCAGGGCGCCGTCCTTCTGCTCAAATTTATCCACGGTGATTCCCTCTTCAATGACGCCCACCTCTGCCATCTTATCAAGCAGTTCCTGTGCATCCAGCTCATCGCCGTCAATGCCATCCATATTCTGTTTTAAGCCGCTCTTATCAGATTTTACAGAATATACGCAAACGGTTACCGTCGGATCTGCATCCGTTACCACCATGCTTTCTTTCTCAGCCACGCCGTCTACAGTCTCCTGCTGCGCCGCACCTGCCGGGGCAGTTCCATGTTCGCTGGTTTCTCCTGTATTTCTTGCCGTCGGCGCACATGCGCTCAGAACAGCTGCCATCATAAGACCAGCTGCCATTACCATAAATTTCTTCATAATGTACCTCCTTGTATTCTCCTCGCAGCAGTTGCTTCACGGTTTTCGCAACCGTTTTTGTCTTTCACACCTGTTTCCATCCAGTGCAGACTACATCCATTCTTTTTACCGCTGCCCATCCTTACTCCTAAACCACTGATTCAGCTTCATCAGCGCCTTTACCAACGTCTGCATCTCATCTTCCGACAGATCGCTTGTCAGGCTCTCGATCATCTCCCGGTGGAACCGGGCGTGATGCCCATACGCTTTTCTGCCCCGCTCTGAAAGAGAAATATATACGACCCGCCGATCCTCGAGTCCCCGGCTTCGTTCCACATAGCCTTTTTTGACCAGGCTGTTCATGGCAATCGTGAGCGTTCCCACCGTAACGGACAGTTCTCTGGCAATCGATGACATATTTTTCGGTTCACCAATCCCGATCGCTTCGATCACATGCATATCGTTATTCGTGATGTCTTTAAACTCCGGCGTAATGATTACCTTCTGTTCTATGTCCATCACATCGCGGAACAGCGTCACCAGAAGCTCATTCAGCGTCTCATAATTTCCCACAGTTTTCCCTCTCATCCTTGGTTTCAGCGCGCAAAACGGCAATTTACCCTACCGATTATACAATATTCTGTGCGGCAAGACAACTAGCAAATTTCTTACATCTTCTCTTATACCATAGCACTTGTTACTGTTCACGCACACGTGCCCAGTAACGGAATTTGCCGTGGCTTCGCATTTAAATACGGCAAATTCCTGCTGCCACCACGTTTTCTTACGGCACTTTCGGTTCCAAAAATGCCTACCCGTGAACAGTTACCATAGCACTACATAAGATACTCGCCACAAGCCCCGCGAACGTTGCAATCAGCGCCCCCGCAAGCGTCCATCGCGTCTTTGAGATCCGCACGGTCAGATAGTAGACACTCATCGTATAAAAAACCGTCTCCGTGCAGCTCTCAAGAACCGACACCATCATGCCGAGCCGCGAATCGGGTCCATACGTTTTAAAAATATCTAAGAGCAGCCCCGTCGCCGCCGAACTGGACACCAGACGCACCAGAAGCAGCGGAACCACCTGCGCCGGTATATGCAGAAATGCCGCCGGTCCCGCCAGCACCCCGGAGAGGAAATCGAGAAAACCGGAGGTCCGAAGCACGCCGACCGCCGCCATCAGTCCCACCAGCGTCGGCAGGATTCCAGCCACCGTTTTAATCCCCGCAAGCGCCCCTTCGATAAAATCATCAAAAACCGGGCGTTTCTGAAGCACCGCAAACCCAACGATATAAAACAAAACAACCGGAACCAGGTATTCAGAGAGGTAATTGATGCAGCGCATTTGACGGCTCCCGTGTCTATACTTGTTTTATATGTATGGTTTGAATCCGCGTTCTATGATAACGGATCTGTTTCCAGAGCCCCTTATTTTAACAAGGGCATTATAGGGGATAAATTTGTTTTTTGTGTGAAATTTTTCCCCTACATGACGCCAAATTGCGTTTTCTATTTCCAGCCATCCTTTTTTATTGATTTATATTGCTTTCTCCTGCACATCACGCGGCACACCGCCACTCCTGCCAGCGTGCTGACACAGGTCGCCAGGAACGCCGGACCGGCCACTGCCAGCGGGTGCACCGATCCGTACTGGCTCCGGTAGGCAATCATATTGATAGGAATGAGCTGCAGCGATGAAATATTTACGACCAGAAACGTACACATTTCATCGCTCGCCGTTCCCTGTGTGACCGCCGCCGGATCCCCCGCCGCTCTCCGTTCCTCCTCCAGTTCTTCCAGCTCCTTCATCGCCGTAAGCCCCGCCGGGGTCGCCGCCCAGCCAAGCCCCAGCATATTGGCAATCATATTGGCGGCCATCGAAGAAAGCGCCGGATGACCCGCTGGAATGCGTGGAAAGAGGAAATGAAGCACCGGCCGCATCCCCGCCGACAACTGCTCAATCAGCCCCGCCCGCCGTCCGATCTCCAAAATTCCCGTCCAGAACGCCATCACCCCCAGCATCGTGATTCCCAGCGAGACTGCATCCCCCGCCGCTGCAAGCATTCCCTCCGTCACCGCCCCCAGCGTCCCATGCACCGCCGCCCAGCCAAGCCCCGTAAGCATCATAAACGCCCAGAGTGCATTTAACATGCATCTACCTCCCTGCTGTCATATGGTACGCTCAGAACATTTTATACTCAGACAAGTATAAAAAGACGCCAAATATACACCATCATAAATAGATACAATTATATCGTTTCTTTTCGTCCATTCCGCTTGCATTTCAGAATTTGGATCTTTAAAATAAGAACTATCATCTCCTTCACATGACAGACATTCTTTGAAAAAGGCCATTTTATATGGATTCTCCTGCCAAAAACCGTGAAGACATTGAAATATGATTTAATATTATGAAAACGAGGTATTCCGAATGAAACAATCCGCAGATTTAAAGCGTCTCCTCACCTCCATCGATCACAAAAGCTATCCGGCTTACAAGGACGTGCGCGGCGCTTATGATTTTAATACGTATATTTTATCCATCGACCATGTACAGGGTGACCCGTTTGCGTCCCCTTCCAAGGTCAGTGTCCAGGTCCGCCACGCGAAAGCCGGATTTCCGGCAGAGCTCTTTGATACGCCGTGGAAAAAAACAGCACTTGAAGATTACCTGCTCCGCTGTTTTTCCCGTGAAATCGGTCGTCTTTCTTTCAAGGCAAAAGGTTCTGGAAAAAGTGGTCTGATCGCCACCAGCCGCCCCGGTCAGGAGGTCCTCTCCCGGACCGCCTGCGAGATCGGAAGAAATGAGATTACAGCCCGTTTTGAGGTTGGTTTCCCGGCATTCGGGCGCACCATCAACTCCGGTGAACTGATCCGGATTTTCTTTGATTTTCTTCCAGGCTGTGTCGAAAACGTCTTTTTCTACCGCCGCCAGAACACCGCTGAAATCAAAAAACGCATCACGCTGGCAGACGATCAGCATTTTATCCGCAATGAGTTAAAACGCTTAGACCTCGTCTCCTTCGTCGCAGACGGCTCAATCCTGCCGCGTGAAACCGGCGTCTCCGACCGTCCGATGAAGGGCAGTGTGGCGTTCCATTCCCCGGATTCCTTAAGAATCACTCTGAATCTTCCGGAACACGGTCCGATCTCCGGCATGGCAATCCACCGCGGCATCACCCTGATCGTGGGCGGCGGCTACCACGGCAAATCCACACTGCTAAAAGCGCTGGAATCCGGCGTCTACAACCATATTCCAGGGGATGGACGTGAATATGTCATCACCGATGAAACCGCAGTCAAGCTGCGCGCCGAGGATGGACGCAGCATCAACCACGTTGATATTTCCCTCTTTATCCGGGATCTGCCGAACAAAAAAGACACCACCTGCTTTTCCACCGCCGATGCCAGCGGCAGTACCTCCCAGGCGGCAGCCGTGATCGAAAGCATTGAAGCAGGAACCCGCGCTTTCCTGATCGACGAGGACACCTCCGCTACCAACTTCATGCTGCGGGACGACCTGATGCAGCGCATCGTCAGCCGCGATAAAGAGCCGATTACCCCGTTCATCGAACGCGCCCGCGATCTCTACAAGCAGGCAGGAATCTCCACCGTCCTCGTAGCTGGAAGCTCCGGCGCCTACTTCTTCATCGCAGACACTATTATCCAGATGGATGCATACCGCCCGTTTGATATCACGGAGATGGTAAAAAATGCCTGCGAACAGGAGGCTTCCAAACCCGCCATCCAGGCGCCTGGGTTCAAGCTCCCGACGGCTGGACGGAAGCTGGCGGCTGGCGGGACTGGACGGGCTGTGGGCGCGATGGCGCTGGATTTTGGCGACAGCCGCGCAGAAGCTGGCGGTGAATCTCAGGAAGAGGGCGAAAACAGCGGTCGTTCCGGACGGTTTGGCAATCGCGGCGGCAGCGCCTCCGATGCAGGACGCTTTGAACGCGGTCGCGGAGGACGCCGCGAAACTGACCGAAATTCCGACCGGAACACGCGTATCAAAGTCCGTGTCCACGACAAACACTCTTTCCAGGTTGCCAAAGAGCCGGTCGATCTGCGCTTCGTCGAACAGCTTGCCGACAGCGAGCAGACCGCCGCACTCGCCCAAATGGTGCGCTACTGCCTGGAAAAAGGGCTTCTGGAGCGCTGCACCGTACAGGAAACGGTTGCCACACTCTTAAAAGCCTATGAAGCAGACGGGCTCTCTGTGTTCAGCGATGCTTCATATGCCGCCATGGGACTGGCAATGCCGCGCGTGCAGGAGATTTATGCTTGTTTAAATCGTTTTAGGGGATGATTGGATACACAAAAGAGGGCTGCATTTTGCAAGCCCTCTCTTTATATTTTTGCATTTTGTACTGAACTATTTGCACATTTTATCTTGTCTTATCTTCGATTTAACCTGCTCGAATCAGACCTACCCTTCGCACAGCGCCCGCATCACGCCCTCAACCGTCTCTATCTTCTCTGCTCTCCACGCGTTTCCGCCGCAGAAAATCAGAGCATGATCCTCATCACCGCGGGCGGCATTAACGAGTGCCTGTGTGATGCAGTATGGGATCTTCGCCGGATCACAGTGTTCCAGACACTGGTAACAGTGTGTCACTGCCTGTCTTCCTTTTTCCAGTTCTTTTAAGAACGCATTCTTGATCGCGCGTCCCGGCATGCCGACCGGACTTTTGACAATCACGATGTCCTCTTCCTTCGCATCCAGATATGCCTGCTTATATGCCATCGGTGCATCGCATTCCTCGGTTGTCACAAAACGGGTTGCCACCTGCACGCCGTCCGCGCCAAGCTCCATCTGGTGCATCACATCCGCATGGTCGTAGATACCGCCAGCCGTCACAACCGGAATCGATTTGCCATATTTCTGCGCGTATTTTTTAACCAGCGCGATAATTCCCCGCACTTCCTCGTCATATTCCGCCTGATGGAATGTCTCGGCTGCGTGCGGCGTGTCTACCTCCAGCTCGGTCAGCTTCTCACGGTCAAATCCCAGATGTCCGCCCGCCAGCGGTCCCTCAACGACCACCAGATCCGGTGCGGTCTGGTACTTGCGGTCCCACATCCGGCAGATGACCGTCGCCGCCTTAACGGAGGAAACGATCGGCGCAATCTTCGTCGCCGTCCCTTTCACATACTCCGGCAGGGAAACTGGAAGTCCCGCGCCCGATATGATCAGGTCAGCGCCCGCCTTGACCGCCGTTTTAACGTACTCCGCATAGTTTTTCGTCGCCACCATGATATTAAAGCCCACGATACCGCCCTTCGCGATCGCGCGCGCCTTCTGTAACTCTGAACCGATCGCGCGCAGGTTCGCCTCCTGCGGATGTTCGGCAAAATCCGGCTCCCGGAAACCGATCTGGGCAGTGGAAATAATGCCGATGCCGCCAGCCCCCGCCACGGCTCCTGCCAGCGAGGACAGGCTGATGCCAACCCCCATACCGCCCTGGATGATCGGAAGCTTCGCCGTCAGATCACCAATTTTCAGCGGTTTTAACTGTGATAAAATTGTACTCATACGATCTCCTATATTCACAAAGGGGACCGCCGCGCGGCAACCCCCTTTCAATATCTATTTTTTAGATTTTTCTAAAACGTTCATACCGCTGCTCCGCGATCTCATCCGGTGTCTTTTCCGCGCAGGACTGGAAGAACTCGCGCATATGGCGGTCGATGATGCGTCCGATCTCCTCGATGTTGTCATCGGTTGCCGGCTCATCCTCGCAGATAATGCGCTCGATCATGCCAAGCTCATACAGGTCCTCTGCCGTCATCTTCATGACCTTCGCCGCCTCGCTGGCTCTCTTGGCATCTTTCCACAGAATCGAAGCAAAGCCCTCCGGAGAAAGGATCGAGTAGGTCGCATTCTCCATCATCCATACCTCGTTGGAAACCGCCAGTGCCAGTGCGCCGCCGCTGCCGCCCTGACCAGTGATAATCGCCAGAATCGGCACCTTCATATCCGACATTTCAAAGAGGTTGCGGGCAATCGCCTCGCCCTGGCCTCTCTCCTCTGCCTCCATACCCGGGAATGCACCTGGCGTATCGACAAAACAGATGATCGGGCGGTTAAATTTCGCCGCCTGTTTCATCAGACGGAGCGCCTTTCTGTATCCTTCCGGAGACGGCATACCGAAGTTGTGCTTCATGCTGTCTTTCGGGGATTTACCTCTCTCCTGTCCAATGACCGTGACCGGCATTCCATAGAAAGATGCCACACCGCCGATGACCGCCATATCATCGCCATAATACCGGTCGCCGTGGAACTCGGTAAAATCGTCAAACAGGATCCGGATATAATCGCTGGCGTTCAGACGTCCGGCGCTACGGGACTGGCGTACTGCCTCCCAGGCGTCTCTCTCTCGGCCTGCGATCTTATTTAAGGTCTTCTGGCGCATGATACCGGAGAACGGTGCTTTCCGGCTCTTTAACTTGCCTTCCTCCGCAAAAGCTGCTTTTTCTGCCCTGGATGCAGATGCCGCTTCTGTGTGGTTCTCCGCCTCGTCGTTCCATTTCTCCCAGCCATGCTCCTGGCTGTGAAGCTTCAAAATCTGTCCCAGAACACGCTTCTGATCTTTTCTTTCCACGATCTGATCCACAAAACCGTGTGTCAGCTGGAACTCGGCTCTCTGGAAGCCCTCCGGGAGCTTCTGGCCGATCGTCTGCTCGATGACACGCGGACCCGCAAATCCAATCAGCGCTCCCGGCTCTGCCAGGATGATATCGCCCAGGGACGCAAAGCTTGCCGTTACGCCGCCGGTGGTCGGATCCGTCATAAAGCTTATGTAGAGAAGTCCCGCCTCGGAATGACGTTTTAAGGCTGCGGAAGTTTTCGCCATCTGCATCAGGGAGATCATGCCCTCCTGCATTCTCGCACCGCCGGAAGCCGCGTAGATGATAACCGGAAGCCGTTCCTCGGTCGCACGCTCTACCGCACGGGCAATCTTCTCGCCCATGTTGTGACCCATGCTGCTCATCAGGAAACGGGAGTCGCAGACCGCGATCACAGTCTCATAACCGTGAATCTTTCCTTTACCAGTGACAACCGCCTCATTTAAATCAGTTTTCTCTCTGGCTGCCTCAACCTTGCCCTCATAGCCCGGAAATGCAAGCGGATTGACCACAGACATCTCCTTATCCCACTCTTCAAAGGTACCTTCATCGATCAGCATCTCAATCCGGCGGTACGCATGCATCCGGAAATATCCGCCGCAGCGCGGGCACACATACAGGTTGTCCTTGACATCCTGCACCAGAATTGGTTTCTCACATTTATTACACTTACGCCATAAAGAACGCAGACTTTCCGGCGTCATCGCCGTCGGACGGCTCGGAATCTTCTCCGGTTTTTCCTGTGCTGCCTCTGCCGCCCTTTTATCTGCTTTCGCGCTCTCCGCACGGCTTACGCCGGCAGAACCGTGGTCGTTTGTATTGATCGAAGTATACGATTTCTTAAACAGATTTTTAAACATCTCTTATTCAACCTCACTTATTAGCCAATCATAAACGTCAGCTCTGCGGAAACAGCCAGCTTGCCATCGACGGTTGCCGTCGCACTTCCGATGCCGACCGGTCCTTTTCTCTTGATGATATGGCACTCCAGCTTTAACTTGTCGCCCGGAACTACCTTTTTCTTGAATTTTGCGTTGTTGATTGCCCCGAAATATGCCGTCCTGCCCTTATTTCCTTCTTCACTTAAAATCGCAACCGCGCCGACCTGCGCCAGCGCCTCCACGATCAGGACGCCCGGCATGACCGGCTCCTGCGGAAAATGACCTGCAAACCACGGCTCGTTGTATGTTACATTTTTATATCCAACCGCGCCCTCGCCCGGTGTCACTTCCTCGATACAGTCGATCAAAAGAAACGGATGACGGTGCGGGATGATCTCCTGGATCTCTTTAATTCCCATCATAATTTCAGTTACCTCTTTCGCTTTCCCAGACATCATTTTTGTATGCTGCAAGTCTCTTCCGCCAGCTTCAGTGCGCCGCTTCCAATCATTCAATCATCCACACAAAAACGTCCTCAAATTATATTTAGTCCTCAAATTTCTTGATTACCAGGCTGGCATTGACACCACCAAATCCCAGGGAGTTGGTCAGGGCATAGTGGATATCCATCGGAACACCCTCGCCCATCGTGTAATCCAGATCGCAGCCCTCGCCTGCCTCTTTTAAACCTGCGGTTGCGTGTACAAATCCATCCTCAATGGATTTCACGCAGGCGATAAACTCAACACCGCCCGCTGCACCTAAAAGATGTCCAATCATCGACTTAGTGGAGTTAATTTTTACCTTGTAAGCGTGGTCGCCCAGCGCTTTTTTCACTGCCATCGTCTCGAAGAGATCGTTATGGTGTGTACTGGTTCCATGTGCATTGATGTAATCAATCTTCTCCGGTGCGATACCTGCATCCTTGAGCGCCATCTCCATCGCATACGCTGCGCCGCTTCCATCCTCTGCCGGGGAAGTGATGTGGAATGCATCGTTGCTTCCGCCGTAGCCGACTACCTCTGCCAGAATCTTTGCGCCGCGCTTCTGCGCGTGCTCTAAGGACTCCAGAACTACGATACCAGCGCCCTCGCCCATGACGAAACCATCGCGGTCCTTATCAAACGGACGGGATGCCGTCTCCGGGTCATCATTGGTAGAAAGAGCCGTCAGAGCCGCGAAACCTGCCATACCGAGCGGTGTGATCGCAGACTCGGTACCACCGGCTACCATCACGTCTGCCTCGCCGTACTGGATCGAGCGGAACGCCTCACCGATAGAGTTCGTACCGGTCGCACAGGCAGTTACCACGTTGATGGATTTGCCCTTTAAACCATACTGCATTGCCACATTGCCGACTGCCATGTTGCTGATCATCATCGGAACGAGCAGCGGGTTCACACGGTTCGGTCCTTTTTCCAGCATTTTTTTATGCTCACGTTCCATCGCCTGTAAGCTTCCGATACCGGAACCGATGCTGGTTCCCACGCGGAACGGATCCTCTTTTTCCATATCCAGACCCGCCTGTGCGATCGCCTCACCGGCTGCCGCTACCGCATACTGGGAAAACGGCTCCATACGTCTCGCTGCCTTCGGATCCATGTATTTCTTCGGATCAAAATCCTTCACCTCGCCTGCCAGCTTTGCCTTATAATCGGTTGTATCAAAATATGTGATCGGCGCGATACCGACTTTTTTATCCTTTAATCCCTGCCAGAAGCTTGCTACGTCATTTCCAATCGGAGTGATCGCTCCCAGACCGGTTACTACTACACGTGTCTTATTTCCCATCTAAAAACCTGCCTTTCTATCGTCACAGTTCACACGTTGTGCAAACTGCGACACGATTTTGCCGATGCTTCGCATTCCAAATCGGCAAAATCCGCTGCCACTACGTTATCGTACGGCACTTTCGGTTCCAAAAGTGCCTATCTGTAAAGCACCTTTTCCCTACATCGCCATTCCGCCGTCCACGCACAGAACCTGTCCTGTGATGTAGGCTGCGCGGTCAGAAGCCAGAAATACGGCTGCCTGCGCTACATCCTCGGTCGTACCGAAACGTTTTAACGGAATCTGCTCGCCCATCGCCTTCTTCACATCGTCCGGAAGAACGGCGGTCATTTCCGTATCAATAAATCCCGGTGCAATCGCGTTGACCGTGATACCACGGCTTCCAATCTCCCTTGCCACGGATTTGGTCAGTCCGATCACGCCCGCCTTGGACGCACAGTAATTTGCCTGTCCCGCATTTCCCATCACGCCGGAAACAGAGGAAATATTGATGATGCGTCCGCCCTTCTGCTTTAACATCTGGCGGGATACGTGCTTAATGCAGTTAAATGCGCCCTTTAAGTTCGTATCGATAACGGCGTCAAACTCTTCCTCAGTCATCTTCATCAGAAGATTGTCACGGGTAATGCCCGCGTTGTTGACTAAAATATCAATTCTCTTATAGCGGCTGATAATGTCCTTTAAGAACACCTCCGCCGCGCTGTAATCCGAAACATTGCACTGAACGGCTTCCGCCTGTCCGCCCGCCTCGGTAATTTCCTTTACGACATCCTCTGCTTTTGCCGCAGAGCCATTATAATTGACGATCACCACCGCGCCCTCTTTCGCCATCGAAATAGCGATCTGACGGCCAATGCCGCGGCTGGCACCTGTCACAACTGCTACTTTTCCATTTAACATCCAAGCGCCTCCTTTACTTTGTCGATATCTTCCAGTTTCTCTATATTGAACGCCTTCGCGTTTTTGTCGATTTTGCGCATGAAACCAGTCAGGGTCTTACCCGGTCCGATCTCAATAAATGTGTCCACACCGTCTGCTAACATCTTCCGGATCGTCTGCTCCCAGCGGACGGAGGAAGAAACCTGCTTCATCAGAAGCGGCTTTACATCGGCTGCATCGGTCACATAATCTGCCGTCACATTCGCAATATACGGAATCTCCGGTGTATGAATCTCAACGGTATCGAGTACCTTTCCAAGCTTCTCGCCAGCTCCCACTAACATCTTGGAATGGAACGGTCCGCTTACCTTTAACGGAAGAACGCGTTTTGCGCCCGCTTCCTTCAATTTCTCTCCTGCCTCGGCAACCGCCTCTGTCTTACCAGAGATAACAATCTGTCCCGGGCAGTTATAGTTGGCAATCTGCACGCCCTCGATCGGCGCGATCACCTCTTCGATCTTCTCTGCATCCATCGCCAGTACGGCAGACATGGCGCCCTGACCAACCGGGACTTCGCCCTGCATCAGGATACCTCTCTGCCGCACGGTACGGATGGCATCTTCGTCAGACATAACGCCTGCAGCCGCCATTGCAGGATACTCTCCCAGGCTCAGGCCCGCAGCCACATCCGGGCGGATTCCGGTACGTTCCATGAATACACGCATCATCGCAAGGCTGGCGGTTACCATCGCCGGCTGCGTATACTCCGTGATATTCAGACGGTCCGTCTGCGCCGGATCAAAGCAAAGATCGGTCATTGAAAACCCAAGGATCTCGCTTGCTTTCTCAAACATCTCGCGTCCCGTTTCCGTTTCCTGATAAAAATCCTGTCCCATGCCAGTGGTCTGTGCGCCCTGACCCGGAAAAATAAATGCAATTTTGCTCATAGCGTTACACTCACTCTCTACTTTCTGCCCAAAAGCGCCTCCGCCTGGGCCATCATTTCTTCAATCATTTCCTTACAGGTCTGCTCTTTCTTCACCATACCTGCAATCTGTCCAGCCATCACGGTTCCGTTGTCCACGTCACCTTCCATGACTGCCTTCCGAAGCGTTCCAAGTGTTAAATACTCCAGTTCCTCGAACGGGCGTCCCTCTTTTTCCAGCTTCAGATACTCTCTCGTCATCTTATTTCTAAGACAGCGGATCGGATGTCCGTGACTCATACCGGTTACGGTCGAATCAATGTCTTTCGCCTTGATGACTCTGTCCTTGTAAGCCTGGCTTACGATAGATTCCTTCGATACGACGAAGCGGGTTCCCATCTGGACCGCCTCTGCGCCCAGCATAAATGCCGCCGCAATGCCGCGTCCATCTGCGATACCTCCGGCTGCAATCACCGGAATCGAAACCGCATCGACTACCTGCGGAACGAGTGTCATCGTCGTCGCCTCGCCGATGTGTCCACCGGACTCCATGCCTTCTGCAACGACTGCATCTGCGCCGCTTTTCTCCATCAGACGTGCCTGTGCAACCGAAGCGACAACCGGAATCACTTTAATGCCGGCTTCCTTCCACATACCCATGTATTTGCCCGGAATACCGGCGCCGGTCGTTACAACCTTGATGCCTTCTTCCACAACTACCTTTGCCACATCGTCCGCATGCGGGCTCATCAGCATGACATTGACGCCAAACGGCTTCTTTGTCAGCTCTCTCGCCTTGCGGATCTCCTCGCGGACAACCTCACCCGGTGCATTGGCGCCGCCAATTAAGCCCAGACCGCCAGCTTCAGAAACGGCTGCTGCCAGGTGATGTTCTGCCACCCATGCCATGCCGCCCTGAATAATCGGGTATTCAATCCCCAACATTTCTGTGATCTTTGTTTTCATTATGCCTCTACACCTTTTTCTTTTAAGTAGTTCATAACATCGCCTACCGTTGCCAGGTTCTGCAGATCCTCTGCCGGGATCTCTACGGAGTACTCATCCTCCAGAGCCATAACTAATTCAAACAGATCCAGGGAATCAGCGCCCAGATCATCCTTGAAAGAGGAAGCCTCGGTAATGGAATCTGCGTCTACGCTCAGCTGCTCTGCAATAATTTCTTTCATTTTCTCTAACATCGTTTCAATCTCCTTTTTAAATGAATTTTCTTTTTGTGACCGCAAAAATGCAATCACTGTTCTTATATTTTATCAAAAAATAGAATAATGTACATTAGTTTTGCTATATATTTTTTGCTTCTCCAGGCACCTACCAGGTCATCAATGCCGCGCCCCAGGTAAGACCCGCGCCAAAACCTGCCATCACCAGCGTATCGCCGCGTTTTAATCGTCCGTCCCGGTGCATTTCATCCAGGAGAATCGGAATAGAAGCCGCCGATGTATTGCCGTAGCGCTCGATATTGACCGGAATCTTATCCATCGGAACCTTCAGACGACGGGACGCCGCTTCCAGAATCCGGATATTCGCCTGATGCAGCAGATAATGCTGTACCGCCTCGCGGTCCGTTCCGGTCTCCTCCAGAATCGCATTCACAATCTCCGGTACCTTCTTCACCGCAAACTTGAAGACTTCCTGACCGTCCATCTGCATAAAACCAAGCTCCGGTCTGCCGCCCGTCAGGCAGTTTTCAAGACTTCTCGCCTGGCAGTACAGAACGTCGTTCTTCGTTCCATCGCTGCCGACCAGCGTCTTCACCACACCCGTCTCGTCCGCCCGGACAACCGCCGCGCCCGCGCCATCGCCAAATAGGATGCAGGAACTGCGGTCCGTCCAGTCTAACACCTTGCTCAGCGTCTCCGCTCCGATGATCAGCGCCGTCTTATAGATGCCCGCCTGAATAAATCCCTGCACAATATGTAAGGCGTAAATAAATCCGGAACATGCCGCCGTGATGTCAAACGCCACCGCATGTTTCGCCCCGATGGCTCCCTGTACATCCGCCGCCGCACTCGGGAACGCCCGATCCGGGGAAGACGTCGCCACGATCACGATCTCAATCTCCTCCGGAGAAATGCCCGCGTCCGCGATCGCGCGCTTCGCCGCCTCTGTCGCCAACGCCGAGGTTCCCTCGCTCGTCGAGATATGTCTGGCTCCAATACCCGTCCGTTCCCGGATCCAGGCATCATTTGTATCAAGAAATTTCGTCAAATCCTGATTCGTCACAACCTGCTCCGGCGCATACGCGCCGATTCCAATGATTCTAGCTGTCATTTTCTCGTTTAACTCCGCTTCTTCTATAAAAGATAGTTTTAATTTCAAATGGTTTGATATTCAAATTAATTTAGAGTGTAGCGGAGAATCTGGGGTTTGTCAAGGATAACTTGTAAATGAACGGCAGGATTCTGGTGAGAAGACGCAACCCGGACAGAGAAGAGCCGCCCCCAATCTTCCGGAAAACGCTCTCGCTCTTGCACTCGCTGCAACGGACACTAAGCTCGAAAAAACCTCGCTAAGTGCCGGCGCGAGTGATGTTTCCTACAGATTGGGGGCGGCTCTTCTCCTGAAATACGCATCACTTGAAATACATAAAAATTAGGATACCGCGGTTTCCTTTTTCGTTGTATAATTATAAGACATAGGTATCTTTATTGTATCTATACAGAAATTTGTATACTATATTATCTATATATTACCCTATTAAAAGGAGGAGTTGCTATGCAGAGTATTCTTGTATGTGACGATGACAAACAGATCGTGGAAGCGATTGACATATACTTAACCGGTGAGGGATTTGAGGTTATCAAGGCATATGACGGCGCGGAGGCACTGGAACTTTTAAAAACGCACACCGTGAATTTGATGATTCTGGACGTTATGATGCCAGGGTTAGATGGCATCCGGACGACGCTGAAGGTGCGTGAAACCAGCAGCATCCCGATCATTATTCTTTCCGCGAAGTCTGAGGATGCGGACAAGATTCTGGGCTTAAATATCGGGGCAGATGATTATATCACGAAGCCGTTTAACCCACTGGAACTGGTCGCCCGCGTGAAATCTCAGCTCCGCCGCTACACGCAGCTGGGAAATATGAACAATCAGATGGGCAACCACGTATTCAAATGCGGCGGCTTGCAGATCAACGATGAAAATAAGGAAGTAACCGTGGACGGCGAACTCATCAAGCTGACACCGATCGAGTACAACATCCTGCTTCTGCTCGTTAAAAACGCCGGAAAAGTCTTCTCCATCGACCAGATCTACGAGGCGATCTGGAATGAGGAGGCGATCGGCGCGGACAATACAGTTGCGGTTCATATCCGCCATATCCGCGAAAAGATCGAAATTAACCCGAGGGAGCCGCGCTATCTGAAGGTTGTCTGGGGTGTTGGATATAAAATTGAGAAGCAGTAAAAATGTGAATCATCCATCTAACAGAAGTTAGGAGTTGCAAAATTTATGACAAAACTCTCACATATTCCGATGCAGATCCAGAAATGGATCGCCAGCCTCGCGCATCTGTTTTTCCTGATTCTGGGACTCATCGGTATCAGCCTCATGTATATCAATGGAAATTTCGGGCTGGGGCTGACCGGCATTGGCTCGGTTCCTTATGAGGACACCGCGGAATTTAACACACAATTTAATAACGATCTGAACGATATCTTCCTATATATGGAATATCAGGACGTCTTCGGTGCCGACAGCTCGATCGACCTCTCGCGCCGGATGCTCAAAATGACCTTTGGACCAAGCGAGACCGAAAATTTCTCCCTGTCCTCCCTGATTTCCTATCTGGAATCCATGGGGTACCAGCTCGACGACGACTTTAACTGCCAGAAGGTTTCTGAACCGGCAGACGGCGTCAAGAGCCGCGAAGGCTACGTCGAATGGTCGGTTCAAGAGCCGCAGCGGATCTACAGCTACCGTTCTGCCAGCCGGAAGCGCAGCACATTGGAGGATGCGGCGGTCGAGATCATGGACACACTGCATCGTTATTACACAGTGTATAACCGTTTCGTCGCCAATCCATCCAACCTGCATTTTAAAATCCAGTACACGGAGCCAGATTCGGATCAGAGCGAAACAACCCAGTTTACAAACACCGATTCCCTGACACCGGAAAATGTCAAGGAATACGGGCGCTACGCGTACCTGCCGGGCAATTCCGTTTTCTACGACACCAACATGAAAGCGATCCCGCTCAGCAGCATTTCCGCACTGGCATCCAATAACCCGTACACCGGCAGCGACTATTATCTGCTGATCGGAATCGATACAAATTATCCAGTCACTGACCTTTACGCGCGCACGCATACCGCATACCTGCACCGGCAGCACCTGTATCTGACCGGATTTGCACTGACAATCTTTGCAACGATCGGACTGCTTTTAAGCTTCCTGTTTCTGTTCCGGGTGTCCGGCTACCAGAGTTACCGCAGCTTCGACGTGACGCTGCACGGCTTCGACAAGAGCGGCACTGAAACCGGCATCGTCTTTTTTGCCGCCATGACCGCGATCGCCCTGGTTGTAAGCGACCTGATTCTCATCCGCATCCTGCATCTGGTCATTCCATCGCAGTATTGGTACTTCTCCGATCACAGCCTGCAGGCGCTGGTCCTGTATCTGGGCGGACTGCTGCTCTTTTTCAGCCTCCTGCGCCGCTACCGCGCCGGTACCCTGTGGACCTCCAGCCTGATTTGCCGGATTCAGAAGAAAATGTTGATCCTCAAAACACGGCAGAACTTCCGCAGCCGCCTAGGCATCGGATTTGTTCTCTATCTTGCAATCAACACAGCGCTTATCAGCCTTGCCTGGTATTTCTGGGACCGCGTGTATGCAAATTTATACGTTGTTTACCTGCTGACAGGTCTGACTGTGCTGGTATTTCTGCTGTTTAACCTGTGGATCTTTTACATACTGTTCCGGCAGGCAAGCGAACAGGAATCCATCCGCGATGCCGTCCGCCAGCTCTCCGCCGGGGAGACCAGCTATCAGCTTGATCTCGATGAATTTGACGGTCCGGAGCTCACGCTGGCAGAGGGACTCAACAACATCAGTTCCGGTCTTGAAACCGCCCTTCAGGAGAAAATGAAGAGCGAACGCCTCAAAACCAACCTGATTACCAACGTTTCACACGACATCAAAACGCCGCTGACCTCGATTATAAATTATGTAAACCTAATGAAACGGGAACATATTGAAGATGCGCGGATCAACGCCTATCTTGATGTGCTCGACCAGAAATCACAGCGTCTCAAAACACTGATTGAAGACCTCGTCGAGGCATCCAAGGCAAGCTCCGGCAATGTGAAGCTTGAATTTACCGACATTGACCTCGTCCAGATGGCATTTCAGACCAACGGCGAATTTGAAGAAAAACTGGATGCCAGACATCTGCAGCTCATCATCAATGCCCCGCGGGAACCGCTGATGATCCGCGCCGATGGACGCCGCCTGTGGCGCGTACTTGAAAACCTGTACAACAATGTCTGCAAATATGCGATGGAGGGCAGCCGCGTCTACGTAGACCTCGCCCGCGTTCCCGGAAATCCAGAAACCGGTACTGCTGGCCAGGCAGTCTTCACCATCAAAAATATATCTGCCAATCCGCTCAACATCCGTGCCGACGAGCTGACCGAACGTTTCGTGCGCGGCGACGTCGCCCGCACCACCGAGGGAAGCGGGCTGGGACTATCGATCGCCAAAGATCTGACGGAATTGCAGAAAGGGCAGTTTAGTTTGTATATCGATGGGGACCTGTTTAAGGCACAGGTGGCGTTTGATTTGGTGGAAATGAAAAAAGAAAATGAAGAGAATCAGAACGAAGCTGGCAAAGAGCTGAGCGATGAAGCGACTGAAACGCTGACAAATGAGCCGGGCGATGAAGCGACCGAAACACCGACAAATGAGTCGGGCGATGAAGTGACAAATGGGCTGATACACAAATCAACCGATGATTCCATTACCTGATATTTAACCATTTTATAAACGAGGTTTTACCACTTATGAAACGAACCCATCTCATGATCGGCGCCTTTTTCTTCTGTATCCTGGCGCCCAACCTGCTCTTTCCGCTTCTAAAAACAGAGGCGGACGAGGGCACCGGAGAAAACCGGAGCCTGGCTTCCTTTCCGACCTTTTCGTTAGAGACCATCGATACCTGGCCATCCGGTGTCGAAGACTGGATCGATGACCACGCGGCGTTCCGGAACCGATTCTTAAGCCTGAATGCCCGCTTAAACCTCTCCTTATTTCAGTTTGGAAACTCGCAGGACGTCATCACCGGAAAAGATGGCTGGTATTTTTACACCCTCGGAAGCTCCGTTGAAGACTTCCTCGGCACCAACCGTTTCTCCGCCGGGGAGCTTCAGATGCTGGCAGACAAACTCCAGACCATCCACGATGCCTGGAAAGAAAAAGGCACCGAATTCATCTTCCTGTGTGCGCCCAACAAAGAAGGTGTATACAGCGAATTCCTCCCGGATGGCTTCACCGCACCGGACGGACCTACCCGCCGCAGTGAACTGCTCGATTATCTGGAAATACACACAAATGTCCCAGTTGTCAATCCATACCCGGAGCTCAAAAACCGCCGGGACTATCAGTGGTATTTCAAAACCGACACCCATTGGAACGATGCTGCCGGATTTCTCGTCTCCGGGCAGATCATCGATGCCGCTGGCGGCACCTCCACGCCGATCGAGGACGTCACTGTCACCTATGAGCCACGCGATCCGGGCGATCTGGCGAACCTGTTCCACATGCCAGAATCCATGTGCGACGATACCAAAGCAGATGTATCCGGGTATCGAAACAACGTAACCATCCACTACGACAGTGCCTCTGACGATGGCAACATCGCCCACATCTCAGCAGTCCAGACGCCCGACCCGCGCCGCATCGCGATTTACCGCGACTCCTTCGGAACCGCCCTGCTGGCCGGACTGCCGAAATACTTTGCGTATACCGATTTTTACCACTGGCAGGTATTTGAGCCGGAATTTTTGAACGAAAATAAGCCGGATGTGCTGGTGTATGAGGTGGTGGAACGGGATTTGGGGAGAATGATGGAGGATTTGGAGAAATTGATGCCCACGCAAAAATAATATGTGCATTTTTTTATTTAAACAGTGCAAAAAAACTTTCGAATTTAAAAGAAATGTGATACAATCAATCTATGGATGCCACCATAACACGGTATGCGGCTTGGTCCTCTTTCAGAGGGCTGCGTACCCTCTGATTACATAGATACCTGCAAGGGAATCTACCTGAGAGGAGGGATGCCATATGGAAATCATTGGAATTGTACTAGCGATTTTGAGTTTCGGCGCAACTTGCCTCAAAGCCGGATATTCACTTGGCAAAGATGTAGAAAAAAGCGCAAAAAAATAGCCGCCCATCCTGACACGATTGCGGCTATTTTCTTGTCTTAATCACTAGGGAACCAAACCGTCTATCGGTGGCATCCTTTATATATAATATAACATTATAATCCGTAAGATTCAAGCGAAATTACAATTTTTTAGCAATTTAAAAATTTGCAATTTTCATTTCACCATTTTATCTGAATCAGCAGATAGCTTCTCATCCATTTCATGATTCCGAAACCATCCGCCGATCCGGATAAAAACCAAAAATTCTCCTACAGCTCTTTCTTCACCAACTCCAACGCCGAAGCAATCACCGCATCCATATCATAATACTTATACTCGCCCAGACGGCCGCCAAAGATCACCTTCTCTTCCTTCTTGGCCAGCTCTTTGTACTTCTCATACAATGCACCATTCTTCGCATCATTGACCGGATAATACGGCTCATCGCCTAACTTCCACTCAGAACTGTACTCGCGGCTGATGACCGTCTTCGGCAGATCATTGCCGTCTGCATCCTTGCCAAACTCAAACCATTTATGCTCGATAATACGCGTCCACGGAGTCTCCGCATCCGTATAGTTCACTGCCGCATTGCCCTGGAAATTCGGGATATCCAGCACTTCAGTATCAAAGCGGACGGAGCGATACTCCAGCACGCCCAGCGAATACTCAAAATACGCATCGATTGCACCCGTGTAGACCACTTTCTTTGCCATCGCATCCCAATCAGCCTTATTCTCAAAATAATCCTCTTCCAGACGAACCTCGATGCCATCCAGCATATTGGCAACCATCTTCGTATAGCCGCCCACCGGGATTCCCTGATACAGGGCGTTAAAATAGTTGTTGTCAAAGGTCAGACGAACCGGAAGACGCTTGATGATGAAGGACGGAAGATCCTTGCACTCTCTTCCCCACTGCTTCTGTGTATAGCCCTTGATCAGCTTCTCATAAATATCCGTACCAACCAGGCTGATCGCCTGTTCCTCCAGGTTCTTCGGCTCGGTGATGCCTGCTGCCTTGCGCTGTTCCTCGATCTTCGCCGCTGCCTCCTGCGGAGTCACGACCCCCCACATCTTATTGAAGGTGTACATATTAAACGGCAGGGAATACAGCTCGCCATGGTAATTCGCCACCGGGGAGTTCGTAAAACGGTTAAACTCCGCGAACTGGTTCACATAACTCCAGACCTCTTTATTATTCGTATGGAAAATATGCGCGCCATACTTGTGAACCTGGATGCCCTCTATCGGCTCTGTATACACATTTCCTGCAATATTCGGGCGGCGGTCAATTACCAGAACCTTCTTGCCCGCTTTCTTCGCCTCATGGGCGAATACGGCACCGTAGAGACCGGCGCCTACTATTAAATAATCGTACATGTTGGTTTTCTCCTTGTCACGTGTTGTTATACTTGTGATTTATTTATAACATACAACGACAATTTAAACAAGAATATCCCGTCAGCTTCAAGCATTCCCCAAAACAAACTCTCAATTTGGACACAATACCTTATTAATACTCCATTAGGATACATGAGTCCTATGGAGTACAGACGTAGACTTGGATTGGCTGTTTAACCTGTCCAAGAAAATGTCCGCACCCTCCCCTCTCAGGGCGAGTCCAAAATCTTCAAGAACACTTTTACTATGTATTATCCTTCAACCCATAACACTGGTACAACATATCTGTCATTTTCTTCTTATCTGTTCCTCTTATACCCAAGGACTTTAAATCCACTGTTTCATCAGCTATTTCAGATAAGAACTTTTTCATATCCTCTGCTATTTCCGGACTGAGAACCTGCCTTGTATTGGCTGTGATTAACTGTGCTAATCGGAACACATCATTTTTATGTTTCTTTATATTTTTGCTGTCAACCTGCTCTCCATTCAGCTTGCGTTTCTTTAAATCCAGCCACGCTTTCGCCTTAAATGGTATCAGACAAGTCGGACTTAATACCGGAATGCCATCAACCATCAATTGTCCGGTTTTTAGCAATTCATAATACGCTTCATTTAAAAGGATTGCCGACAAGCTGGAGATTTCATCGTCTATCGGAAGCGGTGTGAGAACTGCATCATCTTCCAATATAACAAAATCCGGATTTCTGGAAAATATTTCTATCATATATGGATATTCTTTGCTTTTCGGAGATGTGAAACGATAAAACTGTGTATTTCCGGTACTTTTATTCAAATGCTCATATCCTGCTTCCTTGACATACTCCCAGAACTGCCTACCGAACTCCGCTGTTATGGATTCGACAATCAATACAATATCTACATCTTTTGTAGCACGAAACGGTAATTCTTCATTTTCCATAATCAAATCACAAGCTGTCCCGCCGATGATAACATATTGATTTTCAAAACCCTGAAATCTTTCCTTAAATTTTGTAAATCCGCTGACCATTACTCCTTCAACCTTCTTTCCTGCAATTCATCTACTGCTTCTTCAATTCTCTCATCGTTTGTATCTCCAAAAGATAAAACAATGGAAATATCGTCAGCACTGTTATCCTCTGAAAATTGTTTCGGGTTGTATGCCCATAATTCAAGTCTTACCTGCTTATCCGGGTCTATCAATTCATCGGTCAGCAAAGTTTTATCATAATCCTTCTCACTGATTGCATAGGTAGCAACTCGGCTTGGATTTAGCATTGTTTTTTCAGAAAGTGCCGTCCCCCCTGCAAAGACCATATTTTCTGTAACTTGCGTCTTATCTATATATCCTGCTTTGCGGACAGGTGTTGTCAAATATACTTTTGCTTTTTCAAATAATTCATCTCTGTTATATTTTGACTCAATAAACTTGTTGACACCGTCTTTTGCTACAAGAAACAAATCCGTCGCTTCCAACTGCTTTACTGCTCTGGTCAAGGTCATCGCTGTAAATGGAAGCACTTTTCCGGCTTCTGAAATATACAATCGTTTTTTCTTACTATACAGATAAAACAAAAACAACTGCTGTGTTGAGCAAACAAACTTACCTGTCAGCTTTTGGGGTTCTTTCTCATCAGAAAGCATTGTCCCGATGAAAGGAAGAAAGACCTGCTTATCAGTAATAAACGGTATATTATTTTCTATAAGGCTTTTTCTTCGATAATTAGATACCGACGCAAGTTCAAATACGACTGGTACATTATCAATCTGCTGTATTTTTGTAATCTGTTTTTTCAATGCCGGAAGTGTGGCAAGTTCTTCTGTCGGAGTAAGCATTATACAGTGTCTGTTTCCAATATATGCTGTGTGAAAATTATAACTCCCTGCAATATAAACAGGCAAAGAATCCTGATGATTCCATGCTTCATATTTTATAGAAATCCCGAATACGCTTGTAAGCATATTTCCCATTCCCCCTTAACTCAATTTCTTTCATTTTAACTTAGCTGATGTTAAAAGTAAAGTTTTTGAGTTATTTTAAGTTTATTGCTAATGTGAACTTCCAGAAATTTTACAACTAATTATATGTTTCATTTTTTTCATACGTCCCCGCCTCTACATCCGCCTGCCACACTCCCATACAAGAGTATCATCCAAAACATCGGCTGCCGGTAATTCACAAGGAAAAAACTCTCCGCCAGAAGTCCAATCACAGCGCAGGTCATAGCCGCATCTATGCGTCGCAGCTTGCGTCCAAGCCAGACCAACAAACAACTAGTCGGAATTAAACCATAGCAAAACATCACACTGAACAGGCAGCAATGAATCTCATTCACCTGACTTGCCAATGTAAATCGGTCAAAACCGCCCTCTCCAGCTCCATACAAAAGATACTGAGGGTACAGTACCAGCTTCTCCATTCCACGATCCAGAAAAAGTCCCAACAGGCCACCATGAGCAACCTTCCATATCTTCTCTTGAATCCGTGTCAGCATATTATAATCCACCGTCTTCACATCAAAATCCGCTGCAGGCCATATCCACCATAAAAACAAACCAAATATAAGCACTCCCATACAGATTCCCAAGATCCATACCTTCACTGATACACCCTTTTTGCATCCAATTTGATACAGCCCATACAAAACAGCCAAAATAGTAAATACAAAAAATCCCAATAAGATTCCCGTAGACTTCGATGCTGCGATCACCGGCAAGACCAGTACATAGAACACAGGAAAGCTCCGATCCCCAAACCGGCACCGGTACAGATACAAAAGCAATATCATCATAAACAGGAAAAATGCCAGTTGGTTCGGATCATTAAAGGTTCCCTGATAGCGAATCGCTCCCCAATACTCACGAAACATGCGTCCATGACCCGACAGATATATCAGCAGTTGCACTCCGATATTCACTTTTACCACACAATTAATCCCGGTCAAAAAAGCTTTTCCGCCATATTCCGTCAGATAGCAGAAACTCCAGATAGCACAGGCATTGAAGATCCAAAAGCAGGTATACTTAAAAAATTCACCACGTCCCAGGCGAATTCCATAATATGTATTAATCACCAAAACAAATGCCATAAACACATAAAACAGTCCTTCTGTCTTCAGCTGAAAAAGACGTTCCGGTCTTCTTCTCATACAGTCACATAACAGCATAAAAAAGGAGGCGAACAGACATACATCCGCCGCCTCCATCCCCCCAGAAGGGAATAAATAAAATTGTTTCAAAAATATAAAAAGCAAAAAAAATAAGACCGCCGCTGCCGTCCCATTTCCATCCGGTATACTTCTATTCCATTTCTGCAAAACGTCCATAGATCTCCCTCATCTTTTTTTCCACCACATCTAGGCCAAACTCCCGACTTTGCATGATACAGGCTTCTTCCATCTCTTTCCAGCTGCTTCTCCTAGAAAGCATATCCCGAAGAGCTTCCGCCCAGACATCCGCATCCTGAAGATGATTCAGCATGATTCCGCCCGGGCATAGCTTCATTCTCTGATTTGCTGACTCGGTCCATCTATCTCCCATCAGATCTGTATTTCCTCGGATCTCCGAACAGATCACCGGAAGTCCACTTGCCATGGCCTCCAGCATCGCTCTAGGCAATCCTTCCTGAAAGGATGGAAAAAGGAAGATATCCGAAGCTCCAAAGATCTCCAGCATATCTTCCCGGTATCCTAAAAACGATATATGATCGGTAATTCCAAGCTTATCTGCCAGCTCATGGAGATGCTCATTCAATTCTCCATGTCCACACAAGAGCAGATGAAGCTTTTCATAAACACTATGATCCGTCTCATCCCTCATCCTGGCCAGCATCCGAAACAAAACTTCCTGATTCTTCCGGGGTATCATCTCTCCGGATGTCAGAAGCACCACCTGATCAGGCAGAACCCCAAGGCTTTCTCTCTTCATCTGCCTTTCCTTATCCCCAAGTGCTTGAAACTGAGAACTATCTATCCCCACTCCCGGCACATAATCCACATACCTCGCATGGAATTTCCGCTTCGCCAGCTCATAATCCTCCTGATTAATACAAAGCTGCTGATCCGTATATCTGGAAAGGAACTTCTCCATCTGGTAGTAAATAAGCCAGTTCTTCCATGAGGCCCCCTTAAAAAAATGGAATCCATGGGCCGTATAGATAACCGGTCCCGTACCAGTTACATGTGCTGCCAGACGAGCCATGACACCACCCATAGGCGTATGACAGTGTACCAACGAAAAATGCTCCCTTTTCATCAAATCACACATCTGTCGGTACACCAGACAGTTCTTTGCACTGAACGGACTTCTGACAAAATCAATTTGGTGTCGAATTATCCCGGTTCCATCCAGGCGATGATTATCCGTACCATAGGAAGGTGTATGAAAATTCGAAGCATAGTGAACCTCATAACCTAACTCCTGCAAAATACGCACATTGTTCATCTCAAACTGAGGAACAAAACCGCTGACGTGGGTAACCAGAAGAGCCTTACGAAGCGGTTTCAATTGTTCCGTCTCATTCAACTGTCTCTTCCGATTCATCTTCTTCTCCATTCAGACACCTCCTGCATCAATAAAGAATCTTCTTATCAAACATGTTCCGGTACTGCAATCTCCAATACTCCTCCAAAATCGGCTGACTGGTATCCAGCACTTTCCAATTTCCATCCGCATCACGCCAAGAACTTCCATCCATCGCTGGGATCTCTTCCCGCACGCTCTTCAAAAACTCCTGATACGGAAGCAATTTTATCCCCGCCTTTTCAAACATCAGTTCCGAGAGAAAATTCGCACTGGTAAATACATTTTCCTCTGCATCGATCTCATAATTCGCCCAGATAAAAAATGGGACAATATAGCGGCTCTGCGCTTCCGCAAGTGTCCACTCCGTCAGCGGCTTTCCTTCTAACGTCTCATAGAAACTTTCTTCCACCATCGGCTGATGATCCCCAAAGAATACGATCACCGTTGGATCTTCTATCTTGCTAAAATAATCAATCAACATCGGAATCGCCGCATCTGACTCACGAATCAGTGTCAGATACTCTTCTGCATTTGGAAATTCTCCCTCATCCCCCGGAATTCGGACTGCATTCTCTGTAAAACATCCCGTGTCGTATCCGCTGTGATTCTGCATCGTCACATTAAAAATAAACGCCGGCTGTCCACTTTGACGGATTTTTTCAAACTCTTCGATTACCTTTTTATAAGAATCCCGATCCGAAATATAACGATCCCGAATCAGTTCTGCATTCTCAAAATCAGACACATCCAGAAACGTTTCAAAGCCAATTTTCGGATACACCTGAGCGCGATTATATCCTCTCTTATCGTATGGATGAATTGCCATGGTATGATACCCTCTGGTTTTCAAAATCTGTGCAATCGAATACGTGCCATTCCGTGTGATATACTGCTGATACGGAATCGATCCTTGAAGAAATGCCATTGAATTTCCTGTCAGAAATTCATACTCTGTATTTGCCGTTCCCCCTCCGATCGGGTATACCTGCATATAACCTTTTACCACATTTCCCGATAAAGAATTAAAATTCGACATATACACTTCATTATCCAGTTCCGGAAAAATCACACTGAGATCCGAAAAACTCTCATTCATAATCGCGATCACATTCGGACGGCTCTCTTCTTCTCCATCTTCCGTTTCCACAAATTCTGAAATCATCTTTTCCGAATCTTTTGACGAATACCCCACCGGCTCATCAAGCTTCATATGCCGGATATCCGAGACAAAACTAAGCGCAATTCCATATCTTTGAACATTTATATTCTGATTCCAAAAATCCATATCCGGCACAAATAAACTTCCGCCTATCACAAATCCCAGCATCCATGCCGCCGGAGCCGACCATACCACGACACACGAAAAAGCACGTTTTTCTCTTCCATAAAAATAGTACGTCAAAAAAAGAAACGCTATCAAAAGCCACAGCGACAGAAGCATCGTTCCCGTCACACTGTAGTGGTAATTCATGAACACATTTTTAGCCGTTCCCACCGCGAGAAAATCTCCCAGCACGATAGGCGAACCACGAAACGAGCGTACAAATGAATTCGCTACAGAAAATATGTACGTGACAAACATGACCGCCGATACCGAATAAAAAACACTTCGAACCAGCATATACACCATCATTAAGAACAGAAGGTAAATCACAATATTTCCGAAAATATATTCTGCCCCAATATTCGCCAGATTCTGATCCACCAGTTCAACCATGTACAATAAAATAACAGATGACAGAATCAGCCACTCGCCATCTGTCACTATCTGATAAATCTTTTTGTCGCTGCCTCGCTTCTCATGACATTCATGCACATTTGCTCCAACCGCCAATATGACTAATAATGTCAAACCACATCGAATTCCTAAATCCAAGATGTGAAAATAACAGGAAATAACATATAAGACAACATAAAATCCAATAAAAAATGCTACTCCCTTTTTGATTCCGATCGTTTTTCTTAAATTCACAATCAACTGTTCCATCCCTGCCAAACAAAACAGTGTTATCAGGAATACTCCGGCAAACATCACTAGATTATTAAAAATAGAAACACTGCCGATTGTTTTCCGCAAATAGTAAGACTCCCACCCAGGAGAATACAAATCTGTGCGGCTGATTCTCTTATCATTAGACCAAACCTCTGCCACACCAGAGCCATCATGCATCTGGAAATCCACCTGAAGCTCTTTCACATTTTCTGCTGTATAAGAAAGCGTAGTCGGGCTGTCCGGATTGACCACCATCCAGACACCATCTGCATGTTTCCAGTCTCCCTGCTTTTCTATTGAATCAAAGGGTACTTCCTCTCCATCCAGAAGAATTCGGACAATCCTTATATCTGATCCACCTGATTTGATATTTCGCTCAGCTGTTGCTGTAATGACCAGTCTTGCTTCTTTTACAGGGCTGGCAAATATATCATTAAAAATCGTATACGAAAAGAAGAGTGAGATTACCAGTGTTACCAGTAAACTCACTCCATATTTAAAATATAAATTCTTTTTTATTTCATTTCCAAGCATTATGTTTTTCCACACATGTTTTTTTCAAAAGAAACATTGCTGAAACATATAGCGGTGCTGTAAATATAAATGGTGCACAATAACGATACATAATAACCGGACTTAAAAGTACAGTAAGCCACATACCAAATTCTGCACTCAAAATCAAGACCATTTTTTTATTCCTATTTACAAAAACAGCATAAACACCAAAAAAAGCCAAAAGGCAGCTATAGAATCCAGCCTGACATAATGTCGAAAAAATCGGAATCTTAGAAAAAAACATTTTTAAATTTCCACCATATCCATCTCCAGGACTTCCGACTCCATATAAATTTTCTAAAATCCACTGATACTGCGGAAATAAACTATCCCTCTTAATTACAAACCCTGGTTCATACCCTACCGATTCAGCATAGCAAAGTATATCTATGTACGGATGCCACGGTCTGGGATCCGGCCAATTTTTATTCGGATACCATAAACTAAATGTTTGCAGTCCAAATGCCTGTACATATCCTATTGGATCAAAGACAGAAAAACTAATATATGATTTCAAAAAAGAAAGCTTATCATTCTGTACTTCTTTTATATTAAGGTTAGCTTTTACGTGATCCGAAATAAGAGGCTCATATGTATTCCATCCCTCATCAGGAACAAATTTTTGCATCTCTTTACGTTGATTTTCCGTCAAATCATCATTATTATATACCCATGCCATTTGTTGCAAAGGTAAACTCAGCATTTCCCTTAAGGCTGTACCTTTCTGCACCCCACATAAAGCATAGACCGGCCCTTGATACACAAATACGAATATTATGACTCCTGTCAATAAGATCAAAAATTTTCTTCTAGCTTTCAGCAGTAATGCAGACAGAAGTAGAAAAGTGAGAACATATACTCCATTGTTTCTAATGACACACATTAAAAACATCCATAAAAACAATTTTATAGCATTTTTCTTACTTAAAAATTGCTCATCTAGTAAATATTCAATTAACAATAATACTACCATGGCAAACGATACTGCAAAAATCGAGTCCTGAGCTGATGTCAAAGAAAGGATCACATGTGTAGGCAAAAGAAAAAAAAGTGTAGATAATATTACCCACATTCTATTCATTTTATCATTTATAAATGATAAAACTTTCCAGATAACATACAACGAAACACTCATTTGTAATAAAGTAAATGCAGCAAAGCCTATCGAATAATTATCAAAAATGACCTTTCCAGCATTAACAAAGAAATAAAATATCCCGCAATATACTGGAGACCATTGAGATGATATAGGAATCTCTTTTCTCAAAAATTCATGATACCAATACGGGGCATCTGTTGCATATACTCCAGGAAATAACGCTAAATATGCCATTATCCAAAATAAAACAATTACAGCAAAGCATCTTTTCAGATTTTTTTTATCGCTTTCAATTGCAATCGTTTTCTGTTCAAAATAATATATTATATAGTGCAAAAAAGGGAATATTTCTATTGCCAAAAGGAGCACTGTCGCTGCTGTCATTATATTGAATTGGATACATGACATGATATCTAATTGAAAGCCAAACTCTAAAATCATCGCATAAAAAACAGACAAGACAATTGAGGTATAAAACTGAACATTTCTTTTTACAGGAATTCGGTAATACATCTTAAACGTACAGAAAAAAACAATTATTAATATTTCTTTTCCCAAACCAGTAGAAGTATAATTTAAATATTGCATCTGTATCCCAAGCAACCCACAAAAACTCATTGCTATTGCAATTATAATTTTCATCCAACTATGTTTATTTTCTGATATAGTCATTTGATAACCTTTTCCTTATTCATTTCAATCATTTGTAATCTAAATTCATATTCTCTGCGTTCTTTTTCCACAATTTCTGATAAAATAAGTCCAGAAAAGAAAGAAACAATCGCAGTCAATGCAACAAACCCAGAAACAATTAATGTCGGAAAATTAGGAACCATTCCTGTTTGTATATACTTATACAATACTGGAATAAACATTATCAATGAAATCACACCCAGCAACGCTGAGAGCATTCCAAAAAAATTCATTGGCCGATAATTTTTATATAATCTCCCTATCGTTTTTAATACCTTAATTCCATCCGAATATGTATTTAATTTCGATTCACTTCCCTCCGGTCGATCTCTATATTCAATTATCACATTTTCAATACACATATTTTTCTCAACTGCATGGATCGTCATTTCCGTCTCAATTTCGAATCCTTTGGACAAAACCGGAAAACTTTTTACAAAAAGGTAACTGAATGCACGGTATCCTGTCATAATATCTCGAATATTTGTATGGAACAGACGATTAATAGTTTCCCTTACTAAACTGTTTCCAAAATTATGAAAAGGTCTTTTATTCTCTTCAAAATATGTAGATGAAAGCCTATCCCCTATAACCATATCTACATTCTTATACAGCACAAGTTCCGCCATATGTTTTCCATATTCAGCCGGATACGTATCATCCCCATCAACCATAATATAACATTCGGCATTAATTTCTCGGAACATTCTTCGAATAACATTGCCTTTTCCCTGACTATATTCATAGCGAACAACCGCTCCTGCTTTTTTTGCCAATTCAACTGTCCTATCCGTTGAATTATTATCATATACATAAACAACTGCATCTGGCAGTTCCTTTTTCCAGTCTTTAACAACTTTTTCTATCGTTTTTTCTTCGTTGTAGCATGGTATTAAAATAGCTATTTTGTCCATTATATTTTTCTCCAATATTGTTATTTCCATAACTTCTCCAGGTATGTTCCATTTTCTATCATAAAACGAAACTTTTTCTGCGCCGGTTCTATATCTTCCTTATACGTAATCCCAATCCACCTATCCGACGTATTCAAAACTTTTACAGAAGCTAAATTCTTGTCCAGCAATTCCGCTACAATATTCGGGAGAAGATATTCTTTCTTCTCCGGATTTTCTCCTAATGTATCAAGGAATCTGGCAAATTCTTTATCTATATAATGCAAAAAATCCGGATATCCCGCCCACATATTCATGGATACCATTGTATCTGATGTAATCCATTTGCTGACTTCCGCATTATCGCACTGTATTTTTCCATCCACTATCTGAATTCCCGTTGTCTCAATCACTTTCTCCAGATATCCATTTGCATCTGCCACACAGACACCTCTGGTTACAGTTCCGTTCTCACTCAGCGTGTTCTTCAAAGAAAATCCAGCCATGGCAAGGTTCATCTTCTCTTTATTCTCATTCTCGGAAATCAAGAAATCATGAAGCTTTATAAATGCTTCTTTTCCATAATAATCATCTGCATTAATAATCACAAATGGCTCTTTTACCACATTCTTACAAGCCAAAATTGCCTGCCCGGTTCCCCACGGTTTTTCTCGTCCCTCTGGCACCTGATAACCTTTCGGCAAGTCTCCCAACTCCTGATAGACATATTCCACTGGCATAACCTTAGATAAGCGATTTCCAATCACTTCTTTAAATTCTTTCTCAATAGCTTTCCGAATTACAAATACAACTTTTGTAAAACCTGCTTCTTTCGCATCGTAAATCGAAAAATCCATAATAATCTCCCCATTGGGAGCCATCTTTGCAAGCTGCTTGATACCGGTTCCAAAACGTGAACCAATACCGGCAGCCATGATAATAAGGGTTGTTTTCATTTTCTCCTCCGTAAATAATATTAAATTTATGATTTCTTTTTCGCTTTCATTGCCTGAATCACTTTAGACAAAATTGAACCATTCAAAGTACTTTTTAAATCTATCAGCTCTTTTTCAAGCCTGTTTATCTTTTCTAACTGCTCATTTAATTCATTTCTATGAACCTGAATATCCCACTTTCTTCCTCCCAACGCTTCTTCTGCCTGTTTCAGCCTTGGTTTTATATCTTTCATTTCATATTGATATTTCAGTAAACGTTTCAGCAGAATATCGTAACCATCCAGTTTTACCTTTTTTTCTTTCAGTAAAGCCCTTTTCAACCAGTTTAAAGAGCGTTCTTTTTCCATTTCAATAATCGAATCGACTTTTTTATAGTCTATTTCTTGGTCACATATTGCTTTTATTTTTTCTTGTTCCACATCAGCCGTAACAATTCTATCTGATAATCCTAACTTCGAGGTTAATTCCCTAAAACGCGTTCCTCCTCTTTCTTCATTAATGACCGCAATAAACGGTTTATGAAATATAATCGAAAAGCACATCCCATGAAATGAATCTGTAATTACAAATTCACTGGTAATTATATTTTTTAACCAATCCTCACAAAATGCTTCTTTGTGAAGATTTATTTCTTCGCTCCAATAATCATCATGCTTTTTAAATGCATCTGTAATAATATATTCCGGAATCCGAATCTTCTCTTTTACATTTTTTATAATATTAAGCTTCCTGTTTTCAATATCAAGCATATACACGCCAATGTATTTTTCCGGCATGTTCGCTTGTGATTTTTTGGATAATTCAACATATTTTTTTGAATCACACACAAAGACCGGATCTAATACCCACTCAGCCGTAACATTAAATTTTTCTTTGCAAATCTCTACTCCACTTTTTTCTCTAACAGAAATAAAATCAAATTTTTGTAAATCTCTTGTTGTCTCTTGAACATCTTCTTCCGTGCCATTCCAGTACTCTCGTCCAAAAGAAGCGGCATATGCTATCTTTTTCTTACTGTTGTATATATAATCAAAATAACACACTTCGCCAAATGGCTTATATAAATCATGATGCCAAATCTGATCGGATCCAACTAAAAAGATATCACTTTTCTCGTTCAATTCAATCATTTCATCTTTACTCTTGTACAGCTCATGGCATGCATAGGATGGATATGGTGTTGTCTGGAATAAGGGAGTTCCTTCATTTGGTCCCCACACAGCTGTTTTGGGGCGTTCTACCATGAGAACATTATAGTTTAAATCACTGAGCACTTGATATAATGCATAATACGTCAATTCCGACCCGTAATTTTTTTCACTCCAATTTCCCCAAAGCACAATATCATAAATTCCATTTTTACTTTTTTCTACCGCATCTTTAAAACTGCCTTCCTGTAATAATTTATAGAAATAGTCTCTATTTCTGTGCGCTTTTACCCCCGGTTTCCGATTGTTTTCCATGCATTTCAATTCAACGCGCTCGCATACTTTGAACTGTGACTCTATTGTTTCAAATATATCTTTTGCTTCCTGATTATTAACCAAAATGCAACTTGTTCCTTTTTGATCATTCAGCTCAGGATGATATTGTTCAATCCACCAAAAATCTCCAATCGAAAAATCCCCCTGCCTTGGAATATCCGCAAATTTACAATCTTCGCATACTTTTCGCATATATAAACGGACATGATATCCCTGCTGAAATGAATCATTAAATTCTCTGCATCGTTTTTTGGCTCTATTTTTTAACTTTACGTCACAAATATCAGCGATCCAACCCTCATCTTTAATACGAAATTCAACCGAATCTATATTTTCCTTTCCATAACTTTCTTCTAAATATTTCCGCATTACAACAGGAGATGGTGTATAATTGCAATACAGATCCACTGTTATTAAATTTTGATATTTCGCTTTCAAATAACTTTTTAAACCTGCCACTTGGCAAGGGCAGCCTACAAAAAGAACTTTTTTCCCACATTCAAGATATTTTTTAAGTTCTCTATACCTATGGTTTTCAGCTGCCACAGGACAAGCGGCTGCTGGATCTGCTCTGTGCGCCTTTCTATCTGGGCTTATATCTGGCTCTGGAAAACCTCGAGGATGAATCGATGCGTTCTTTGAACCGTGAGGCATTTGAGGAAAAAATCTGGAATGATATCATCCGTAACAGCCGGAAGCGGAAGGACAATCTGCCAACCAGAAGGGAAACGGCCCTTATTTCTTTGACCACGAAAATGCTTCGAAATGAGATTTATTATCATGAGATTCTCGCAGAGGATGATTCCGAGGCACTTTCTGAACTGGAAAAAAGCGGCGTGCTGTTCCAAAGCGACGATGCCAGAAGATATTTGCACAGCCATGATGTATTTGAAGAGTTGGTTGTCGGTCATATTTTTACTGAACGCTACCGGCATGGTACCCTGAATGAGCAGTTTTTTGCCGATTTCCACCCTTCTCTCCGCATCCGAAAGCTATTTCGCGGATGGCTGGCTGATTTTGCCGCTGTTCCAACGCATCAGGAGCTTATTTTCCACCTTCTCGACTGCGAACAGATAGAGCGGATATGGAAAGATGAGATTCTCTTAACGGTTATCAGCACGGAATCTTTAAAAGTAGTTTATCAAAAGCTGACACAAAAGATGGCTGCAAACAACTATGAGCTGTTACGAAAACTTGTAATTTTAATCAACACCTGCTGCCGCGCCGCAGAGAACTGGGAGCAATACTGGAGTACTGGAAATCTGATTCCGTTTCGCCTTTCCAAGCCATCCGGCTATGCCTGGCAAGCTTTGTTTGCATTTTTGCTGGAGCAAAAAGAGACTATTCTTTGGGATGAAAGCCTGATCTCTATCATCATCGAGGTACTGGATTCCTGGACCAAACACCTCGCTCATGCCAAATCAGAAAACACCCGCATGGCCGGAGAAATCGGGGTATTTTTGTTTCAAAAAATAGCCAACGACAAGGATCTGCGTTATACCTTTGAAAAAGGGCAGGTAGAAAAGCTGCAGGATGTATTGGTAAATTCTGCATGGATGATTCAGGAACCCTTAAAATCTCTTTTTCAAATGGTAATAGATGAAAAAACAGGCGATGAAAATCATCCTCCTCTTCCCCGTATGTATACGGACCTGGCAAAATGTGCTGTATCGGATATTTATCATTATGGAATGGTTCCAGCTGCAATGCCTGAAATCGCGCTTCATCTGATGGCAAAATTGTGGGTTCGCTCCAATATGACTCTTCGTACCCATTACGCCCATCCTGATGTTGAAGAAGATTTCGGTTTAAATCCTCATCTGGACTTTTGGTATCAAACCGCAAGTGCTTATGCAACACCAATTATCCCATTGCTGCAAGCCGAACAAAATCTTGTAACTGATTGGTTAATTGATTTTTGCAATCAAGCTGGTAATTCCTACGCACATTCATCGTTAAATGAGGATTATGGGGAATGTACAAACATTACTATTTATGTAAACGATATACCTGTAGAACAAATTGCATCTGACCGACTCTGGAAGATGTACCGCGGAACTTCGGTTGGTCCAAATCTTCTGATTAGTCTCTTGATGGGGTTTGAAAAATGGCTTCTTACGGTTATCGAGCATTCAGAAACTCATATTGTTGTTAATTATTGCCGCTATATCCTGCAAAAGTCCCGCAATGTTATGTTGACTTCCGTGATCGTCAGCGCCGCAGAAGCTTATCCAGATAAACTATTTGAGATTGTCTGCGAGCTTCTTCGCACAAAAGAGCTGTTTCATCTGGATTCACATCGGTTCACCGCCGAATCCTCAGCTTCCTTTTTGTTGTCCGGAAAAGATCTTCTTGAAAAAGAACGGCTGGAGAGTAACCGCCTTCCCTTCAGAAAAAAGCGGCTGGAAGAGGTTATTTTATCGTATCAAACAAACGCCAGCGGTCTATCAAAAGAAGCCTTCGAATTGCGGAAGCAAACGCTGTATCAGGCGATTGACCGGGCGACTGCCGATATCGATACCTGGTCATCCAATGACAAATTTGCCTATTACCGGATGGATTTACGACATTATCAGGAAATTGTTGATGTTCGGGAAAATGAGCACGGGCAGACACTCTGTACGGTTCTCCCTGATTTTACAGAAGACATGAAAGCATTAAGCCAGAAGAGCGCCGCCGCCTATGAACCTCATCTGAAATATATGGATTTACAGTTATGGAGCGATTATAAATTCCACCATGATGTTAAATTCCGGGAATATAAAAAGTATGAGAATGTCCGCACCATTTGCTCAGAGCTGAACGAAATCTGGGCATATATGGACGCTGAAGTTCGCAATGAGGAACTCTCTTCCGACGATATATCTGTGATCGTGGACCGCTTTACCGCGATCGCATCTTACACCAGTGCTGTTTTACTTCGGGATTTTAAGGAAACATTGTCACATGAAGATCGGACATTATGCGAATGTATCATTTTCTCTATTGCTGATTTATTTGCACACGCTTCTCACTTTGAAATCGTTCAGGCTGGAAATGGAATCGATGCGATTGCCGTTGGACTGGTTCTTTTAAGCAATGAAGATAATATAAAAGCCATAAATGACGAAAATCCTCTGTGCCTGCTTCTTAAATTGGCACTGAATGACTGGAGTTACAACAGCCGTATCGTGAACGGAATCGCGTCAACCATCTGGGTGCACAGCCAGAATGCTGCATGGCATTTCCTGTATCTGTTTTCACTCCTCGCCAATTCTTATGAAGACGCGCTTTTGAAAAATGAGTCATTTTCCAGCGATGACTTTTTCAAGCGGAATGAGGATGTGATTGCCCGTGCGCTTGCGAAAGACTCAGTTGATATAACCGACTTTGATTTTTCCAAGCTCCAGAATATAACAATTTTCACGCTTCTTTCCTTGATCTCTCCCCAAGCAGCAGAGGCATTTAAATTCGCGGATGCAACGAAAGATCTTGTCATGGAACTTGTTTTTACAGATAACAGGGATTTGCGCACCGAACGCAGGGAACTTTCTGGATATACATTAAACTATGTTTCCTGGCTGGCAGATGTTCTGCTCCATTGTGAGCAGGCAGAACAGGCAGGTCTGATCGATGCATTTTTCAAATCTGCAGATTTGATTCGGAATGATAACTCAAAATATCTGATTACCGAACTTATTCGAATTCAAGATATCTGTGGAAAAACGGATGCTTTCTGGAATATATGGGAATTACTGAAACCTTACCTTCTTGCATTAAGCAGCAAACCACAGATTTCTTTTGCTGACCGCCATCCTTATGGACTGGACAAAGTGATTATCAGCTATTTATTCGGCAATTCTCCCTGGAGATCCGGCGTTCACCGATGCGCCTTCCTTCCAGAAGGAAAAGCGGCTTTCTTTGACGATTTTATCAACAAATCGGGAAGTCTCAAAGCCCTGTTCTACGCGATTTCCCGGCTGCTCTATACCGTTGGGCGGGAACCTTATATTGAGAACGGAATCGACTGGATGTATAAACTGGTCACGCGTGATCCTGACTGCCGGTTACCGCTTTATCAGCAAACCTTGTATTATATGGAAGAGTACGTCGGTCTTTTTGTATCACGCCATCGCATGGATTTCAGGAACGATGTGGAACTGGCTATGAAGACTCAGACGGTGCTGGAGTATATGGTAAATCGGGGATCGCAGATTGCTTTTTTCTTGCGGGAGTTGATTTAAAATAAAGGGTAAAAAGGCAAAATTCTATATTTACTTAGAAATACATATCGGACTGATAGCGAACTCAGTTGACATTGCAGAACATAGGTTCTATAATTGGCTTGTTAGCATTTACAAATTATATATTTATAAATATTACCTCGGAGGCCAATGCCATGAAAAAAATAGGTTTAACCATATATGCTTTAAATGTTTTTCATACCGGAAAGTATCACGGTGAAGAGAAACATGGACATTTAACTTTTATAGATATGCTTTCAGCTTTCTCTAAACTCTAGAACAGGACAGTTTTCCCGCCCCCGTTTTGGTCTTCCATGAAACAAAGGATGCGGAAGTTGGTTTTAGAAAAGCGAAAATAGAAAGCCATGCGGCTTTATTACATAACCGCATGGCTTTTCTCTTCCATCACCTATTTTTATTTGCAAACCCGGTTCTCCAACTGCCCACTCTGCACATAATGTGTATAGTAAGCCTTCAAATCGTCTCCAAACACTGCCGCCAAATCCGGGTTATTTGCCTTATATACACTGACATCGAAATTCTCCGATGCCCTGCGTCCTTCTGCCATACCACACGTATAAAAATGCTCAAATAACTTTTGCGAATCTAAGCCAACGACCGACTGCAAATCTGGATTATTCATATAATAATAATTTGCATCAAACACCGGCTGATACATGTTCATCTGTTCCGCTACCTGATTCTGATTACCTGCGGACTGTGCCTGTGTCTGAGTCTGCGTCTGACCGGACGTATTTCCATTCGAAACAGCCCCATTCTTATACGGGCAGACTCCATTTGGATGAAGATGTGCCTCATGACCGCCACAATGATAATGATAACTTCCCAGACCGCTCTTATTCTTGTAGTCATGATGACCGCCTTGTGCATCGGTTCGTCCCTGATGCGCCTCAGCTGTAATCATCGTCATATTTGAGACTGTTGTGAAAGATGCCGTCAGCATCATACAGGATAAAAGCGCGGTTCCAAACTTTTTAAAACGTTTCATAATAACTCCCCCTTGTAACTGTAAAATGAAATGCTCTCCAATTTAATTGTAACATTTCCATACAGAAAACACAAGAAAATTGCCATAATACCGCACTAATTCTGCCTTATAAAACCATGCGGTTGCCATTACACAGCTGACACATACTCTTCTTACTCACCTTCTTTCAAGGAAAACTCCTTAAGAAATGGAATTCCTCCATATACCCCCGCCAGATAATCCTTTTCAAATGATGCATCGGAACGCACCTTAAAGTCCGAAAGCGCACATAATTCCGAATGTCCCAGCTCGTCTTTCTGTACAAACCAAATCTGGTCCCTTCGGAAGAATTTTTTATCCATTAATGTCGTATCATGTGTAGTATAAATCAGCTGAGCCATTGAATTGTTATCATAAAATAAATCAATAAAAAATTTTAACAACAATGGATGTAATTTTACATTTAGCTCATCCATCACCAGTACATAATCATTGATAATTGCCATATGTGCATGGATAAAAAGCATGATACTCTTGATTGTACCTTCTGACTCATCGTATAAATTCAAAGGATATAATTCCCCATCCGCCCCTTTATGAAATGTAAAAAACAGCGTTTCTTTTTCTTTATAAGTAATATCCTTTATTCCAATATCTATTGCGGTAAGAAACTCTAATAACTTTTCCTTTTTTCCATCAATTACCTTAGGTAAAAGAGCATCTAAAAACCTTGTATCTTCATAGTCATCCGACATAAAAACCAGTACATCTGTAATTCCTGAATAAACCGTTTTAAAAATATCTGTTTTTAACTTGAGCTTATTAAAGAAAGATAACAATAATGTCTCTGGTGGAATTTGATCTTTATAAGCTTCACATTTTTTTCTAACGTACACCCCTAAATTTACTTTTTGCATCGTCCTCTCAAAAATCGTCACTTTACGGTTTGTCTTTAAACTCTTTCTGTACAGCCATTCCATCACGATCTTCTCAGAATTGTACTCAACCCCATACTGATACTCCTCGTCCCGCAGAATCTGTACAATCTCAAATTCTGAATTACCTTTGTTCTCTTCAAAAGAAAATGGTTTACTGCATTTTTTGAGTACGGACTCAGCTCCGTCATCAACATTGTTCAAAGATTGGGAAACAATCCGCCGAAAAAGCTGTAGTGCCCACACGAAATTGGACTTTCCGCTGGCATTGGCGCCATAAATAGCTGCTACCCGCAGGAATTTTTCCTTGGTATCTATATCAATCAGGTTCGACGGTGCTCTTTATAAGCGCTGATTGCTGTCATATCAAAAATCGTTTCTTCTTTAAAGGAAAGAACGTTTTTCATTTTAAATTGCACCAACATGTTTTGTATCTCCTTTTTATATCAACATTTTTGTGATTTTTCCGTTATTTTATTGATTTTATGTTTCATAATTACTCTATCCGTCTCTCTCAATTACAAAAAAAATCAAGATTCTATGCCGGAATAGAATCTTGATCATCAATTAGCCGCGATACTTTTCGCGAGGGATTCGCAGGCAGAACACCTTGAGGCCATATTGTGAAGCCCAGATGCGCACGCCCTTACGAGTAATATATGGAGTATATACTAAGACATATTCCTTATCCATAAGGCGGTCACCTCCTTTTTTGAAGGTTCCTCTTGAAATCCCCGACAAAGTATGATACATTTAAAAATGTAAATACGTATCCCGGCATACTCGTCGGCAGAATTTGTGCTGCAACACAGATTCAAGAGGCAGAACACCTATGGGTGGTCTGCTTTTATTTTTCCAACTCTTCTTTTAAGTTGGAAATAAAAGTGGGTAACATGTTTTCAATGTAAAGTGTGATGAAATCTAAATCTTTTTCGGTCACATTCTGGGGAATGATAACCTTTGCCACAGAACCAGAAAGTGTTGGTATTGTAAAACAATACGCCGACGGCTCCATCGACGTCAGAACTTCCTCTTTGGATTCAGCGGTACTATTTTCACTAACCTCTTTAGAATCTTTAGAAGAACTTTCATCCTCAAAGGAGTCAATATCATTCTCATCTGATTCCAAAAGAATAATGCCGTTTTTCAGTATTCCTACCTGCTCTGCATTTTCAATGAATTTCGCAGCGGCAATATCCTTAGCGCTTTTCGTTAGATTGTATTCTAAAAGAAGTATATTACTAAGCTTATCTTGACTAGGAAGGGCCTGGTTTTCATATCTTTCCACGATCTTACGATATAGCGGAGCCGATAAAAAGCTTTCTACGATAGCGCGTCTGGTATCTAATTCATTAACCGGATAGACAATCCGCTTGGCAAGTTCTGTCAGTTCAACCGCTCCATTTGAACCTCGAATCAATCCAAACTGCTTTGCAGTACTAATCTTTGCCCGAAAGGAATTTGTCTTCACGCTAAATCCAAGAACACTTGCAATAGTATTGATAGATACACGCTTTCCACCGATTTTTACAATTTCATTAATGAAATCCACAATTTCTTTAATAGAAAACATGGGATACAGTGAACTTCTTTCCTTTATATTTTTTTCAGCCGACTGTGCCATCTGAGAATCTCCCTCCTTAAATCCACGTCTAGTATAGCATCTACCATCCACTTCGTCAAGACTTAAACTTAATTTGATTCTCAATGTGCTCAAAATTTGATTCTTATTTACGTCCATTCTCGTAAAAACTATGTTTTTTACATTGTAAATTTAAAATTGAGTGCACATATCATTAAAAAGGACCATATCATTTTTCTTATATTTTGCGAAACAGCATCTGTTGTCATTTGCTGTTTCACAAATTTCATTTTTTCCTTCTGCACTCCTATTTTTAACCTGATTCTCCAGGCATTCCATACACTTAATATATATAATTTTCGTATAAAAATAGGCTATTGCAAACACCTGCATCCGCAATAGCCCATTCTTACCTTCTACTATATTCGTCACTCTCCAAAAACTTAAAAGAGCTTTCTACCGCATATACTCCTGCTTCACCTTATGATCCACCACATGCCGCTTCGCCAGCTCTTTCGTCACATCCTCTACACTGATGCCCGCGTCTGCCATCAGAACCATGGCATGGTAACACAGATCTGCCAGCTCGTAGATCGTTTCGTCCTTGTCTTTCTTCGCTGCCGCGATGATAACCTCGGTACACTCCTCGCCGACTTTCTTCAGAATCTTGTCCAGACCTTTATCAAACAGGTAAGTCGTATAACTTCCTTCCTTCGGATTCGTCTTACGTCCCATAATGAGGTCGTAAAGTCCCTCATAGGAAAACGGCGTGATCTCCTCGTTCTGGTAAACCGGCTCAAAGAAGCAGCTCTCTGCGCCCGTATGGCACGCCGGACCTTCCTTGACCACCTCGACAATCAAGGTGTCCTTATCGCAGTCCGCATAAATACTGGAAATATGCTGCACATTCCCGCTCGTCTCACCCTTTCTCCAGAGCTCCTGACGGCTGCGGCTGTAAAAACAGGTTTTCTTCTCCCGAAGGCTGATCTCCAGACTCTCCTTATTCATCCAAGCCATCATCAGAACCTTCTTACTATAATGATCCTGCACGATCGCCGGAATCAGACCTTTCTCATTAAACTTTAACTCATCAATCTTAAACGACGGCTCTACGCCTGCAATCTCGTTGATATTCTCACTCATACTCTCATCCTACCTTACCACTAAAATTTTTTATATACATTCCCCGCGTCCAACGCAGCGCCGACGCCCACTCCCGCGATCCTCAGGAAAACAGGCGCCCAAAAACTGTAGAAAACATCGCATACGCCGGTGCTTAGTGAGGTCTTTTCGAACTTAGCACCGCTGCGTAGGCGCAAGAGCGCAAGCGTTTTTCGGAAGTTTCTGGACGCCTGTTTTCCGTCTCTTTCACGAAAAAGCGCCGCCCTCTAACTTTTCCTAGATGCGATTTAGATCAACCGCATCTCCACCCCATTCTCCGCCAGATACTGTTTCAATTCCTTAATATTCACTTCTTTCCGGTGGAAAATACTCGCCGCCAGTCCCGCGTCGATCTGCGGATACTGGAAGAGGTCTAAAAAATCTTCTTTCTTTCCCGCGCCTCCCGATGCAATAATCGGCACATCGACACGCTTCGCGATCTCCAAAAGCATCGGAATATCAAATCCCTGCTTCACACCGTCCGTATCGATACTGTTGACCACCAGCTCGCCTGCGCCGCGTCTGACGCCGGATTCTGCCCATTCCAGCGCATCAATGCCTGTATCGACACGCCCGCCCTGCTTAAATACGTGGTATTCGTCTCCAACACGTTTAACATCCATCGAAAGCACCACACACTGATCGCCGTAGCGGTGTGCCGCCTCGGTAATAAGCTCCGGATTTTTGATCGCGCCGCTGTTGACGCTGACCTTGTCCGCGCCGCATTTTAAAACGCGGTCGAAATCATCCAGCGTGCTGATGCCGCCGCCGACCGTCAGCGGGATGAAAACCCGTTTTGCCGCCTCAGTCAGGATGTCGGTAAAGATTTTTCTTCCTTCTACACTTGCCGTAATATCATAAAATACCAGCTCGTCCGCGCCGCTCTGGTTGTAAAATTCTGCCATCTCGACCGGATCCGCCACATCCTGGATTCCCTCGAAGTTGACGCCTTTCACGACACGCCCGTTCTTTACATCCAGACACGGAATAATACGTTTTGAAATCATGCCGTTCCCTCCTGATTTCTTTTTCTGATTATTCATTCGAACGCTTCGAATGATTTTTTTGCCGCTTTTTATACGGCGCTTCTCCTAAACGGAATATTTCAGTGCTTCCTTTAAATCAATCGCACCCAGATACAGCGCTTTTCCTAAAATCGCACCATACACCTCATTTTTCAAGATCTCAATCTCCTTGAGGCTGCTGATTCCACCGGACGCCACGATATCCAGCCCTTCAATCTGCGATAATTCTTTATAAAGCTCCAGGTTCGTTCCCTGCATCTTTCCATCGCGGGAAATATCGGTGTAAATGACCGTTTTCACTCCCGTATCGCGCAGGCGGCGGCAAAAGTCAACGCCTCTTACCTCGCTCGTCTCAAGCCACCCGTGAGTCGCCACAAAACCATCCTTCGCGTCCACACCGACTGCAATTTTATCGCCGTATTTGCGGACCATTTCTTCGACAAATGGATAATTTGTGACCGCCACCGTGCCGAGAATCACGCGTCCGGCTCCGAGCGACAGGTATTTGTCGATGGATGCCTCGTTGCGGATGCCGCCGCCGACTTCTACAAATAATCCCGTTGTCTTAATCAGCTTCTCTATCGTGTCAAAATTTGCCAGCGCCGCGTCTTTCGCGCCGTCCAGATCGACCACGTGCAGGTTTTTCGCGCCCTGCTCCTTGAATCCCAGCGCCACCTTCTCCGGCCGGTCGCTGAATACTGTCATCTGGTTATAATCGCCCTGCACCAGGCGCACCGCCTTGCCGTCCCGCAAATCAATCGCCGGAAATAGCTCCATGTCCGTTTCCTCTCCATAACTGTTTAAATCCAATCTACAAGCCTGAAAAAACAGTTACCTTTCTTGTTTTTCTATTAATTATATCTCCGAAAACGCCTTCAGAATCCGCAGTCCCACTTCCCCGCTCTTCTCCGGATGAAACTGGCAGCCCATGACATTTTCATTTGCCGCGGACGCCGTGACCGGAATGCCGTACTCCGAGGTTGCCAGCAGACTCTCATCACAATCTTTTCCATAGAAGCTGTGGACAAAGTAGACGTAATCGCCCTCTTTGCTGTATTTAAACAGCGGATACTTCTTTCCTTTTTCCGTCAGATGCAGGCTGTTCCAACCCATGTGCGGCACTTTTAGGTTTGCCGGAATGTCTTCTTTTAAGTCTGCCATCACGCCCGGAATCAGTCCCAGACCCTGATGCTCGCCGTATTCATAGCTTTTATCAAAGAGAAGCTGCATTCCGAGGCAGATTCCCATGATCGGTTTGCCTGCTTTTGCTTCATCCAGCAGCGGCTCTGCCATTCCGGATCCGCGCAGTTTCGCAATCGCATCGCCATACGCGCCGACGCCTGGTAAAATGATGTGATCCGCTTTTCTTAAATCTTCCGGATCGCGGCTGACTTTATTTTCCAGTCCCAGGTAACTGAGGGAGGAACTGAGGGAAAACAGGTTTCCCACGCCGTAGTCAATAATTGTTATCATTTGCAGCCTCCTATATCAATTCATGTATGTTCCCGCAGTCAACGCAGGAACCTGCTGAATCATTATAAACCTATTAAATAGATTTGTTATACTTACTTTTATCTTAGATCATAATACCCCTTTTGTCGATGGAATCTCGTCCCGGTACTTCTCATCAATCGACACCGCCTCGCCGAGCGCGCGTCCCAGTCCCTTGAACATCGCCTCGATGATATGGTGGCTGTTTTCGCCGTGGAACATTTTAAAATGCAGCGTCATCCGGCTGTTGGAGGACAGTGCAATCATAAATTCCTTTACAAGCTCGGTATCAAAATCGCCCACTTTTTCGGTCGGAATCTCCACATCCATGACCAGATAGGAACGTCCGCTTAAATCGAGCGCCGTCATTACCAGTGTTTCATCCATCGGAAGCAGGAAACTGCCATAACGGCGGATGCCCTTTTTATCACCCAGCGCCTCTAAAATTGCCTGTCCCAGGGCGATTCCGATGTCCTCTGTCGTATGATGGTAATCGACCTGCGTATCTCCGTCACATTTCAATGTGAGGTCAAACCGTCCATGTCTGGCAAAGAGCTCCAGCATATGGTTTAAAAATCCGCAGCCCGTATCGACCTGATATTTTCCCGTTCCATCTAAATCAATCGACAGGCTGATTTTCGTCTCTGCCGTGTTTCGTTCTAATGAAATCTTGCGTTCTCTTGACATTTCTGCCAGCCTTCCTTTCTTATTCACAGCTGCCCCATCTACAAAAACCATGCTGCCAGCATTTTCATACGGTTCCCACAGTAAATGCGTGAACCTATTGAATTCCAGCCTATCTTACAACTGCACTTCTCGCCGCTTCCACCAGCTTCTTCGTCTCCTCAACAAACGTTTCCATCTCTTCCTCGGATCCGATGGAAATGCGGACGTAATCTTTGATCCGCTCGCTGTCCCAGCGTCTTACCAGGATTCCTGCCTCGCGCAGTCCGTCAAAATAGACTTTTCCCGGCATATCGCCGCTCTTGGCAAAAATGAAGTTGGTCTTCGAATCCAGCACAGTAAATCCAAGTGCCCGGAGCGCCTCGGTCGTTTTTTCACGCGTTTTGCAGATGCGCCCGGTACATTCTTTCGTGTAGTCCCAGTCGCGCATCGCCGCCGCGCCAGCCAGAATCGACAGGCGGTTGACGTTATACGGGTTAAAACTGTATTTGATCCGGTTCATATCCGCGATGAGTTCCGGGTTTGCGATGGCAAATCCGACGCGCGCGCCGGCTAAGCTGCGGGATTTGGAAAAGGTCTGGATAATCACCAGATTTTCGTATTTCGGAAGCAATGATACACACGATTCGCCGCCGAAATCCACATACGCCTCATCCACCATCACAACGCGGTCCGGGTTGGACGCCGCTACTTCCTCAATCGCAGAAAGCGGCAGGTTCATGCCTGTCGGAGCGTTTGGATTGGCGATGATCACATTATTTCCGCAATTTTTATACGGTTCGATATTTAAGGTAAAATCTTCCTCCAGCGGAACTACCTTGAACGGGATTCCATAGAGCCCGCAGAGTGCCGGATAAAAGCCATACGTCAGATCCGCGAACTGAAGCGGCGCGTTCTGGTCGCAGAATGCCCGGAATGCAAAACCTAAAATCTCGTCGGAACCATTGCCCGCGATGACCTGGTTTGTTCCCACGCCGTAGTGGTCGGCGATCGCCTCGATGAGGACGCGCTCTTCCGGATCCGAATAAAGGCGTAAATTTGCAAGTTCCAGCGGCATAATTTTAGAAGAATTTACCTCATACCCCGCCAGAATCGCCTCCGCAACCTTCGGGCTCGGCGGATACGGGCATTCGTTTGTGTTCAGCTTGATAAATTTCCGCCCCTGCGGCTGCTCACCCGGTGTATACGGAAGAAGTGATTCGCTTGCTTTGCTCAAAAAACGGCTCATGTCTGCCTACGCCTCCTTTTTATCTTCTGCTGCGGTTTCTTTCTCCGCTTTCTCTTTTGCTTCTTTTTCTTTCTTTTCCTGTTCCTTTTTCTTCTGGTGTGCTTCCACCGCGCCCTTCAGCTTCTCCGCCATCTCGGTGATCTGCTTGTTTTTAAACTCAAAGCTGCTCTTGTTGGCGATGAAACGGGCGCTGATCGGCAGGAACTCTTCCAGCACTTTCAGGTGATTTTCACGGATCGTGCTGCCCGACTCTACAATATCCACGATGACGTCCGAAAGTCCCAGAATCGGCGCCAGCTCAATGCTTCCGTTTAATTTGATAATATCAATATCGCGTCCCAGCTTCGCGTAATGCTCTTTCGCAATATTCGTAAATTTCGTTGCCACGCGCACCGGTCGGTCTTTGTCCTCGACGTAATCCTCTTTTCCAGCCACGCACATCCGACATTTTCCAAGTCCCAGATCGAGAAGCTCGTATACATCCGGGTTGCTCTCCATCAGAATGTCTTTTCCGACGATTCCGACGTCTGCCGCATGGTGCTCAACGTAGATTGCCACATCACTCGGCTTTACGAGCAGGTAGCGGACACCCGTCTGTGGGTTCTCAAACACCAGTTTTCTATTTTCGTCGTAAATACTCTTGCAGTCATATCCGACCGACGCCAGAAGCTCATACACCTGATCGCCCAGTCTTCCCTTCGGCAGTGCTATGTTTAACATCTCGCGCCCTCCTTTCCATTCTCCTGAAAGGCAGTTTCCCGGTCCTCTTCCAGGGAAAGACGTCCGTCATACCGGTACAGATAGCAGTAACGCAGATCCTCCGGCACAGCTTTCTCCACCCGCACACGCAGTCCCTGACGGCGCAGGCTTTCAACCGCCTGGCACAGGCGCACTACATCGACATCCGGCTCATAGAGCACCAGCGCATCGACATCGTAGCGGATGCTCTTTTCCGGCAGGCGTTCCAGCTCTTTTAAATAGATGGCAAATCCGATCGCATCGGCTTTCTTTCCTAATTTTGCCATCATACCGTCGTACTGGCCGCCGGAAAGAACCTGGCGTGCCAGACCGTCTAAAAATCCCTGGAAAATAATACCGTTATAATATTCAATGTCATTGATCATCGAGAAGTCCAGCCGCACCTTGTCAAGCTGTCCGCCCAGTCCCATCGCCTCCAGAACCTCATACAGGCGGGATAAAAGTGCAACCGCCTCCTTCATTTTCGGCGTATCCGCGATCGCACCTGCCTCTGCCAGCACCCGCCCAAACTCTCCGTACAGCCCGGAAACCTTCATCAATTTCTCTGTATCGCCCTCCGGCAGTGCCAGATCCGCGCACAGTTTTTCCAGCCCGCTGCGGTTTTTCGTCCGGATCAGCCCTAAAATGATATCTTTCTGATCGGCATTGACCGGAAGCTCTTCCATCAGTCCCACCACGAAATCCATGTTGGAAATCTTAAGCACATAGTCCGTCTCAAAATCCGCCAGACTCTTGAGCGCCAGCGCCAGCACCTCCGCGATCACGCAGTCATCCACGCCGCCCATGCACTCCAGTCCCATCTGGCTGATCTCTTTGTAAGTGTGGCTTTCCTTGCTTTCACGGTACACACTCTCCAGATAATAAACCTTCTCGCACGTATTTTTATCTGCCTTGGTGTTCTTCGCGATGCTCAACGTCACGTCCGGCTTGAGAGCCATCAGGCGTCCGTCCAGATCCGTAAATGTCGGCACATTTTCCCCCAGCAGGAAACTTTTATTCGCTGCATACAAACTGTATTCCTCAAACCGCCCCATCCGGTACTTGCGGTATCCATAGCTCTCATAAAGACCTCTCAGGCGAAGCGTCGCCGCCTCCGCCCTCCGAAGGCTCTGAATCTCTAAATTCATGCTCTATCTCCTCTCAACTGCCGCCGCAACCGCCCCGCCTCAACAAAATCCGCCGGACAATCACCCGCTCGTCTATATCCTGCCGTTATAGCTCCCATCACTTTTGTTTATCTTGCTATCATGGTAGCGCACTAAAGTGTTTTCTATATACTATCATTCCTTCTTAAAAAAAGCAACTACTTTTTTAGATACTCACACTTTAATTAAAAGAAAAACTCGGGGCGTGAGAAATGTGCGCCCCGAGTTTTTCCACCTCGACTCTATTCTTTTATAACCTTCTCCAAAATCGGCCCCAGAATCTCCGTCCAAGGCGTATACGCATCCTTTTCCTCCAGATGCGTCAGCGCCATCCAGTTCAGTCCTCCCGGTGTCATTTCTCTGGCAAGGTCTTCCAGATCCCCGTCCCACGTCGCTGCCTTGCGGGACAGCGCCCCAGTAAATTCGGTGATGTATGCCCGTGCGGACGGCTCATCCAGCCCGTTTCTCTCACACCACTGGATAATGACGGTCAGAAGCATATAGTAAGCGCTCATCAGGCCCGTCGTGCTCCTAAGGATCGCGATCTGCTTCGGCGTATTGACCGGAACCGGCTTGCCGACGTGACTCATCAGATCGACTACCTCCGGGATATCCGGGTAAATCACCACCGGTCCGAATCGGTTCGCTGCGAAGGTCAGAGGCACAACATCCGCCAGAATCTCTCTCGGCCCAAACATTTCCTCGATGCGCTTTAAGCTCAGCGTTGCAACCAGATTGATAAACTTCTTCTCCGGTCCGATATGAAGCGGTTTTAAGATCTCTTCCGCCGCCTTCGGAAGGAGCGCCGCAAAGACCCAGTCCGACCGATCCACAACTTCCTGGTTATCCGCCGCGACCGACACGATCTCCGGATATTTCTCATGCAGCATCTGCGCCCGTTCTTTATTTCTCGGCGATACAACGATCTGCAGATTCTCCATTCCGCTCTCGCAGAATCCAGTCACGACGGACGTCGTAATGATTCCCGTCCCAATAAATCCCAGTTTCATAAACTTCTACCCTCTCTTTCTCCTCTCCGTTTACCCGAAATTTTTCCAGACGATTCCGAGCGAACTTTTCTGATAGTTACTCCCCCGATTTTATTCACATACACAGTATACAACCAAAAACACATATTTTCCAGCATCCTACTCATATCTCGGCGCACTTTTCCGGGTTTTCATCGTAATTCCTCCCTCAACCTTCGCAGCCCACTTCCGCAAATAAAGCGATTGAAATAAACCATCTAGCCCAATCTGCACAAGCAATCTCCTCATCTTTATTCAATCTTAATACATCGTTAAATCTCCCTTATCCGCTCTTAAAATCTCCAGCTGTATAATATGACCATCACAAAAATAAGGAGCTGCCTTTATGCCAGAAGAGCTTATTCGACGAAAGCGCCGTCTTTCGTCTTTTCAAATTATCACATTGGGGTTTGCCGGGGTCATTCTACTCGGAGCGCTACTGCTGATGCTGCCGATCTCCACGACTGGAGAGAATGTAACTCCATTCAATGAAACGCTGTTTACTGCGACCTCTGCCGTCTGCGTGACAGGGCTTGTAGTACAGGATACAGGCTGCTACTGGTCAACCTTTGGGCAGGCGGTTATTCTGGCACTGATCCAAATTGGTGGTCTTGGTGTCGTAACCGTAGCAGCATCGTTTGCGCTGTTGTCCGGGCGAAAAATTTCTCTGATGCAGCGCAGCACCATGCAGGATGCAATTTCAGCACCAAAGGTCGGCGGAATCGTCCGTCTGACACGCTTCATCCTGCGAGGGACGTTTCTGATTGAGCTGCTGGGAGCGCTTGCCGTGCTGCCGGTATTCTGCCGGGACTATGGATGGCGCGGCATCTGGATGGCGGTATTTCATTCCATATCCGCTTTTTGCAACGCCGGGTTTGACATTCTTGGGACAGAAAGCAACCACTATCCATCTCTTACCGGCTACGCGGACAGCCCGGTAATCAATATCACGATTATGCTGCTGATCGTGATCGGCGGTATTGGATTTCTGACGTGGGATGACATCTTTGAAAACAAGTGGCGGTTTCATCGCTACCGAATGCAGAGCAAGGTGATTCTGGTCACGACAGGTTTTTTAATTTTTCTGCCTGCTATGTTTTTCTTCTTTTCAGACTTTTCCGCGCTTCCCGCCGGAAACCGGCTGCTGGCATCCTTTTTTCAGTCTGTCACGCCGAGGACAGCGGGCTTCAACACGGTAAATCTTTCCACGATGTCCGGTGCATCACAGGGCGTAATAATCCTTTTGATGCTGATCGGCGGTTCTCCAGGTTCTACAGCAGGCGGTATGAAAACAACGACACTGGCGGTTCTGCTTGCCAATGCCACTGCAACCTTCTGCCAGCGCGATAGTGCCCGATTTTTCGGACGCAGAGTCGATTGCAGCGCCGTCAAGACCGCCGCGACCATTCTGACGATGTACTTGATGCTGTTCTTTGGCGGTGCTGTCTTTATCAGCACATATGAGAATCTTCCGCTGTCTGTCTGCCTGTATGAAACGGCATCGGCAGTCGGGACGGTGGGATTGACACTTGGTATTACACCGCAGCTGCATATTCCATCGCAAATGGTGTTGATCACGCTCATGTATCTGGGCAGAGTCGGCGGTCTTACCCTCATTTATGCGACATTTTCCAGCAAAAAGGTGGGGAATGCAAAGCTGCCGCAGGAAAAAATCACGATTGGATAAGGAGTCTTTTCACATGAAAAACATTCTATTGATTGGCACAGGCCGCTTCGGACGGCATATTGCAATACAGCTTTCTCAGCTGGGACATCAGGTCATGGCGATCGATACAAACGAGGAACGAATCAATGATGTGCTGCCATATGTCACCAACGCACAAATTGGCGACAGTACAAACGCGGAGTTTCTTCGCTCTCTTGGCATCGGAAATTTTGATGTCTGCATCGTGACCATCAGCGGGAACTTTCAGAACTCGCTGGAAACCACCTCGCTGCTGAAAGAGCTGGGGGCGAAGTGCGTGGTGTCGCGTGCCGAGCGTGATGTGCAGGCAAAGTTTCTGCTTCGCAACGGTGCCGACCAGGTAGTCTACCCGGAAAAACAGGTGGCAAAATGGGCAGCGATCCGATACACTGCCGACCATATTTTCGACTACATAGAGATCGACGAGCAGCACGCCATTTTTGAAGTAGAAGTTCCGGCCAGGTGGATCGGCAAAAGTGTTGGTGAACTGGATATTCGCAGAAAGTATGGCATTAACATTCTCGGCATCAAACATTCCGGAAAGACCGACGTTTCCATTACGCCGGATACAGTGCTGTCCGGGGAAATAACAATTTTAGCGTTGGGCGAATACAAAGCGCTGCAAAAGTGCTTCCGAATCTGAACGGACGGTGAGGGTATATGAAAGATAGCGTTTTGATCGCCGGGACGGCGCTAATGTTCCTGTTTGGCTGGTTTTTGATGAAACGGATGGATCGCTTTCTGGACGAAAATCAGAAGCGCATCAAAGAATCGTCAGAACAACAGCAGGCTGAACCGTGCGTGCACCTAGTCGGAAATATTTCTCCTGACGAACTTGAGGAAACATTTTCTCAGTTTCGCAATAGTCATGCCCATGTAGAAATCGTGATCTATGATTCAGAGCAAATTTCTTTTCCGGACAACAAATCCGATTGGGCGCAGTAGAAACCTTCACATTTTGGTGCTATAATTGCTATAATATTGTTTAAGAGGGGTGGTGAAAATGTGCAGAATAAAGGAAGCGAAATGCCAAAAGAGCATATTCTTGTGTGCCTGTCCTCGTCTCCATCCAATGAACGCATTGTACGAATGGCAGGGAAAATGGCACAGGCATTTTGCGCCAGTCTTACCGCACTTTACGTGCAGACCCCCGGAGACGCTGATATGAACGCGGAAGATACCGTCCGTTTGCAGGCGAATATGCGTCTGGGGCAGCAGCTTGGCGCAGAAATTGTCACAACGCATGGTGAAGATGTGGCGACACAGATCGCGGAATATGTGCGGCTCTCTGATGTGACCAAAATTGTGATTGGACGAAGCGGCATACAGCGGCGGCATTTCTGGAGCGAATCGACGCTGACAGAACAGCTCATTACGCTTGCACCGGAGGTAGATATTTATATTATTCCGGATGTGGAAGCCTATAAGAACTGCCGCAGAAATCAGCCGCTTACTATCCGCCCGGCGTTTCCGACCGCCCGGGAACTACTTCTGACCATCGGAATTCTGGCAGTTACGACGGTCATCGGATGGATTTTTCTGCGGCTCAGCTTTGCAAATGCCAATATCATCATGGTTTACCTGCTGGGTGTACTTCTGACTTCCACTTTTACCAGCGGATATATCTGCGGTGTGCTGTCCGCTTTTTTGAGTGTCCTCCTGTTCAATTATTTTCTGACGGAGCCCCGGCTGTCTTTGGCAGCCTATGGCAGCAAATACCCGATAACCTTTGCCGTCATGTTCGCGGCTGCACTTTTGACAAGTACACTTGCGGCCAAGCTCAAAGCCCACGCACAGCTATCCGCACGGGACGGTTATCGCACGAAGCTCCTTTTTGATATGAACAGACAGCTCCAAAAAGCGGAAACGCCGGAGGAGGTCTATCGGATGACCGCGACGCAGATACAAAAGCTCATGCAGCGAGACGTTCTGATTTACCCGGCACAGGGCAACGCTCTGCTGGATGGGAACATTTATCCGGCTGACGGAAGTAGTCCATACAGCATCCCAGATACCGATCGGGAACAGAACGTGGTTCAATGGGTCTGGCAAAACCGCAAGCGCGCCGGAGCAACGACGCAAAACTTTCCAAAGGCAAAACGGCTGTATCTTGCCATCCGTACCGGGCAGCAGATTTACGGTGTTGTCGGGATTCCGATGGAAAAGCAAACGCAGCCTGACGCATTTACATCCAGCGTTCTGTTCTCCATCCTCGGCGAGTGCTCTCTGGCGCTGGATAACCTGCGAAATGCCAGAGAAAAGGAAGAAGCTGCCGTTCTTGCAAAGAACGAACAGCTTCGCGCCAATCTTTTGCGTTCGATTTCTCATGATCTCAGGACACCACTGACCTCGATTTCCGGCAACGCAGATACGCTGCTGCACAGCTATGACGTGTTGGATGAGCAGACACGGAAACAAATTTTTACGGACATTTATGACGATGCACAATGGCTGACGGGACTGGTTGAGAACTTGCTTTCCATTACGAAAATTGTAGACGGCAGCGTAAAGCTGCACCTTTCTGATCAGGTCGTGGATGACATCATATCGGAAGCACTCAGGCATATTGACCGAAGAGCAGCAGAACATCACATCGCAGTAGATTGCGGAGACGTACTGTTGCTGGCACGGATGGACGCAGGACTCATCATGCAGGTGCTCATCAATCTGGTGAATAACGCAGTCAAATATACTCCAGTTGGCTCGAACATCCGGATCACGGCAATCCCGCGAGAAAATATGGCTGAAATATGTGTCAGCGATAACGGTCCCGGTATTCCGAATGAACTGAAGGAACATGTTTTTGAAATGTTCTTTACTGGGGGCAATCCAATTGGCGACAGCCGCCGAAGTCTTGGACTTGGACTTACGCTCTGTCAAACTATTGTTCATGCACATCATGGTGAAATGACGTTGAAAGACAATTCGCCGCATGGCTGCATCTTTTCCTTTACAATACCACTTAGTGAGGTGAACTTAAATGAATAAGCCGCTCATCCTCGTTGTAGAAGATGATACCCCGGTGCGAAATTTAATAACGATGACACTAAAAACTCACGAATATAGGTATCTTTCGGCGCAAAACGGCGCAAGTGCCGTGATGGAAGCGCTGTCTCACAACCCGGACATTGTACTGCTTGATCTGGGGCTGCCGGATATGGACGGCGTGGAAGTCATCCAAAAAATCCGGTCGTGGTCGAATATGCCGATCATTGTGATCAGCGCCAGAACAGAGGATTCCGATAAAATCGGGGCGCTGGATGCTGGAGCGGATGATTATCTAACGAAGCCTTTTTCCGTGGACGAACTGTTGGCACGACTGCGGGTGACGCAGCGGAGACTGTCGATGATGAAAACAGACTCCGTGCAGGATTCTCCGATTTTTACGAATGGTGCGCTGAAAATCGACTATGCGGCAGGCTGCGCATATCTTGACGGCACAGAGCTGCACCTGACACCCATCGAATACAAGCTGCTGTGCCTGCTCTCCAAAAATGTTGGTAAGGTTCTGACACACACCTATATCACGCAGCAGATTTGGGGCAGCAGTTGGGAAAACGATATCGCTTCTCTGCGGGTGTTCATGGCGACTCTGCGCAAAAAGCTGGAACGCGGAAAAGACGGGCAGCAATACATACAAACACACATCGGAATCGGCTATCGGATGCTCCGCATCGAGTAAATAATTCCTGAACTGAACATTCATGACTGAATGGAGTAGATTTCTTGTGGTCATTCCATTCTGCCACAAATGAACTGACCATCGTTGAAATAGCGAGGACTTGAAAGTCCTCGCTATCAGACTGTAGACAAAGCCCTGCTTTTGCAGGGTTTTGCTATTGTTGGAACCGCTTTTC
>NZ_QUFH01000019.1:21201-21460 GCF_003478415.1 Clostridium sp. AF27-5AA | reverse complement strand
CGGCGTTCATAGTTGCAGACATTCCAGAGCTTGGAAGCAGCGTAACACATATGCCCTATAATATTAGAATATTCCGGCCGGATATTGACCGATGTTCTGTGCGACAACAGCATTCTCCTCCCCCTTCAGACAGCCATGCATATGAATATTTACAATTCACATTGAATTAATACGACTTGCTCTGATGTTCAATATAACGGCGAATATTTTCCTCAGATACGGATCCGATCGTTTCCACATAATAGGAATGGTTCCACAG